>NZ_BQXI01000041.1:0-35069 GCF_030158955.1 Acidovorax sp. SUPP1855
TACCTGATCCACCACCGCCAGCTTAAAGGCCAGTGTGTAGTCCTTCTGCGTTCTCTTAACCCATTGATCCACTTGACTTTCCTTTCTGATGAACAGAAAGGTGTCAACCTCATTCAGGACGGGTCAGCCAATAGCCGAAAGGGGCGTGCACTGCACGCCCCTTTTTTTTTGTCCTTATCAACCGTAGGCCTGGGCTGACGCGTGCTGCCCCCGGATGACTACGCCTGCCCCGAGGGGGCACTTTTACAGTTCGTCCATCGCATCCAGCCAGGGTTCCAAACCGTCTCGGAGTGGAGGGCTGAAGCGAATAACCAAGAGGACTTGTGCCATGAATGAAGACACCGTCAAGGGAAACTGGAAGCAATTCACCGGCAAGATCAAGGAGCAATGGGGCAAGCTGACGGACGACGATCTTGACGTGGCAGCCGGCAAGCGCGACCAGTTCCTGGGCAAGCTGCAAGAGCGCCAGGGTCTGGCCAAGGATGCCGCCGAGAAGGAACTGAAGTCCTGGCAAGACCGCCACCCCGAATTCCGTTTCGACAAGTAAATCCCGGGCCTTTCCCACTTTTTAAAACCAGCGGTGTTCGCCGTTCTGCCACAAGGCAAATCGACATCCGCACCCCCTTACAGACATTGAGGAGAAAAATATGAAACACGCACGCAATCTTCTGGCCATCGTGGCCGCCGGCCTTCTCGCCACCAGCGGCATGGCCATGACCAAGGAAGAGCACAGCGCCGCCAAGGACCGCATCTCTGCCGACTACAAGATGAACAAGCAGAAGTGCGACAGCATGACGGCCAACGCCAAGGACGTCTGCATGAAGGAAGCCAAGGGCGCCGAGAAGGTCGCCAAGGCCGAACTGGAAGCCCAGTACAAGCCCAGCGACAAGGCCACCTACAAGGTGAACGAAGCCCGCGCTGACGCCGCCTACGACGTCGCCAAGGAAAAGTGCGACGACCAGCAAGGCAATGCCAAGGATGTCTGCGTGAAGGATGCCAAGGCCGCCCACGTGAAGGCCAAGGAAGACGCCAAGGTGGCACGCGCCCAGGCCAAGCCTTCGGACAACATGGCCAAGAAGGACGCCAAGGTCGCTGAAGTGAAGAAGGACGCCGCTGAAGAAAAGCGCGAAGCCGAATACAAGGCCGCCAAGGAGCGTTGCGATGCCGCGACCGGTGACGTCAAGGACAAGTGCGTTGCCGATCTGAAGCGCGTCTACAACCAGTAAAAAAGGTTTGGGCTCCCCCCGCGTTCGGATGAACGAATGGGGTGCCAAAAGCAAAAAGGCTTCGCAGTGCGAAGCCTTTTTTTGCGTTGCGGCGGCCGCAGCGAAGGGCCGTGCGTTCAGCGCCACCGCATGAAACGCGCCCGTCCGGCGGCCTTGGCCTGGTAGAGCGCCTGGTCCGCGTCGCGCACCAATTGCTTTTCTGTCACTTCCGTCGTGGGTTGCAGGGCCGCCACACCGATGCTCAGGGTGACGTGCGGGCCCAGGGGCGAAGCGCCATGGGGGAGGGCGGCATGGTCGAACGCCTGAAGCACCCGCTGGGCCACGACCTGCGCCTCGTCGCCCGTGGTGCCCGGCAGGAGCACCACGAATTCTTCGCCTCCGTAACGCATCGGCTTTTCATGGGCCCGGAACAACGCCCCTTGCAGCACGGCGCCGACCTGGCGCAGGCATTCGTCGCCGGCCTGGTGCCCGTGCATGTCGTTGTAGTGCTTGAAGTGGTCGATATCGATCATCAGCAGGGCCACGGATGCGTCTTGCCGGCGCGTTCGGCCCCACTCGGCGCTCAATGCCTCGTCGAACAGGCGGCGGTTGCCCAGCCCCGTGAGGGCATCCGTATAGGACAGTTCCGCCAGCGTGGCGTTCAGGCGCTGCAGTTGCAGCTCCGAGTGCTTTCGCTCCGTGATGTCCTGGAAGGCCCCGCTCAACTGGACGATCCGGCCGTCCTGGTAGGTCGGCTCGCCCTGGGCGCGCACCCAGAGATGGCGCCCCTTGTGCGAGATCAGTTCCAGCTCCAGGTCCCACGGCGTGCCGTCGTCCATGCACCGCTGCACGGCCGCGCCGATGAGGGAGCGCGAGGCCTCGGTGTAGTAGTTCAGCGCCTGTGACAGGTCCGGCGCGGTTTGCGGCTCCAGGTCATGGATGCGGTAGACCTCGTCCGTCCACGCCGCCTCGCCCGTGGCCGGATTCAGCGTCCAGCCTCCCACGCGTGCCATGGCCCCCGATTGCCGCAGCAGCAGGGCCGCGCGGGCCAGCGCCTCTTCGTCGAGCTTGCGCTGGGTGATGTCCATGAAGGTGCCGATGATGGTGGAGGGCGCGCCCGTGGCGCTGCGCCGGATGACCTTGCCGCGGGAGAACAGCCAGATCCATGGCCCCTGCGGGCCCTGCACCCTGAACTCGTTTTCGTAGCTTTCCGTCAGCCCGCCGAGATGCCGGCGGAAGGCGGCCACGTTCGGCTCCTGGTCGAGCGGATGCAGCGCAGCGGTCCATTCGGGCACCGTCTTGGTCACCTCGGTGGGGCCGAAGCCCAGCATGGCCGATCCGCGGGCGTCCACCTGCAGCGTCATGGTCTCGATGTTCAGTTCCCACAGCCCCAGTTCGGCCCCTTCGAGGGCCCGCTCCAGCCGCGCGGAGCTGATCGCGAGCCTGTTGGCGTAATCCTTGTGGATGGTGATGTCCGTCACCGTGAGGTGGAACCCGACTGCGGGCGCCGATGCCGGGTCCAGTCCCACCGGCTGGACATCGGGGATGTAGCTGGCGAACATGACCCGGGTTTCGCCGGCGGCGTTGGTGACCTCTGCCTCGAACTGCACCCGTTCGCCTTTCAGCACGCGGTCGATGTAGGGCCAGGCTTTGGCGAAGTGCGCCGGCCCCAGGACTTCATCCATGGAGCGGCCCACGATCTGCGCGGGGTCCTTGCCGAACCATCGGCCATAGGCCTTGTTGGCGAACTGGTAGCGCAGGTCCGCGTCCACGTGCGCGATGAGTGCGGGCACGCTGTCGGCCATCAGCTGCAGCTGGGCTTCGCGCCGGCGCAACTGCTGGTCGGCCGCGACGCGCTCGCTGATGTCGTGCATGAAGGCCGTCACGATGCGGGACGATTCCAGCTGCACCTGGCTGAGGGTTATCTCCATCGGGAATTCGTGCTGGTCGCGGTGCCATCCCGGAAGGAGCTGCCTACGGGCCCGCGTGTCCTCGTTGCCCATGAGCGCCGTCAGGCTGCGCGTTCGCATCGCCGGGGTCAGGATGGCCTCGGCCATCGGCCGTCCCAGCACCTCGGCCCGGCGCCAGCCGAACGTCGCCTGGGCGGCGCGGTTCCACTCCAGAATGTGGCCGTCCTCATCGGCCACGATGAAGGCATCCTCCGTGTTTTCCAGGATGCTGCGCATGCGGCGCTCGCTGTCGCGCAGGCGCTCTTCCATGGACCGCTGCTCCGTGACGTCCTGGATCTGGGCCACGAAATGCAGGGGCTGGTCGAATTCGTCCCGCACCAGCGAGACCGCCAGATGGGCCCACACCGTCTCGCCGTCCTTGCGCAGGTAGCGCTTGCCCAGCTGGTAGTTGTGCGTTTCCCTGCGGACCAGCCGGTCGATGTGGTCGCGGTGGGACATCAGGTCGTCGGGGTGGGTGAGCCGCCGGAAATCCATGTGCAGCAATTCGTCCCGCGAGTAGCCCAGCATGTCGCAGATCGCGTCGTTGACCTCGATCCAGTGGCCCGTGGTGGCGACCAGGACCATCCCGTGGGTGGCGGCGCTGAAGGCGCCCGAAAAGCGCTGGGCCGCGATCGTGGCGGCACGGGTGGCGGCGCGCAGCGCCGTCACGTCGTGCATCAGGCACACCGCGCCCATCTTGGTGCCGTCCGCATAGAACAACGGCGACGCGTTGCACAGCACCGACCGGGGCGCCTGGCCCCTCGCCTTGATGACCAGCTCGAACCCGCGAACGGTCTCGCCGCGCCAGGCGGCCAGCAGCGGGATGTCCCCGGTCTCCAGCAGCCGCGTGCCCGAGGCCTCGAACAGGTCGAAATGCTCGGCCCACTCGCTCGGCGGCAGAGACCGGGGATCGGTGCCGTGCCAGGCCCGGGCCACGTGATTGAACTCGCCCAGCAATCCATCGGGGCCGCAGGAGACGACCGCATCGGGCATGGCCTCCAGCAGGCGGCCCAGGGTACCCGCCTGGATCTGGGCCTCCCGGCGGCCCTGGCGGGCCTCCAGCTGGCTGACCACCTGCCTGGACAGGCGTTGCAGCGCCTCCCGCTGCGTTCCGGACAGGCGCCGCGGCACCCGGTCGATCACGCACAGCGTGCCGTAGACATGCCCGGCGCTGCCCACCAGCGGCGCGCCTGCATAAAAGCGGATGCGCGGCTCGTCGAGCACCATCGGGTTGCTGGCAAAACGCGGGTCCTCCAGCGCGTCGGGGACCTCCAGGATCTGCGTGGACGCCAGCGCATGGCTGCAGAACGCGATCTCGCGCGGCGTCTGCGATGTGCCCAGGCCGCAGCTGGCCTTGAACCACTGGCGCGTTTCGTCGATCAGCGAGATGAGCGCGATGGGCACATCGCAGCACTGGCTGGCCAGCCACACCAGGTCGTCGAAGACCGGCTCCGGCGCAGAGTCCAGCACCCCGAGCATCTGGAGCGCGGCGACGCGATCGCCTTCGTTCAACGGCATCGCGGCGGCGGCACTACCCGGGGTGGACGGCTGAGTCATCGAATAATTATCAGATGTCCGGCCCCTTTCCGGCAGGCCTTCGCCGCGGGCGGTGGCCGGGTGCGCGATCGCCGGCGCCCTGACCTGCATCAAAGCCCGGTGCCGCGGTGCCTCTTAAGCTGGCCTTCCACTGGATGCAAGGACTGGAAATGGCTGCACTGCAATGGTCCGAGGGCCTCGCCCTCGACCTTCCCCTCATGGACGAAACCCACCAGGAGTTCGTGGAACTGCTGGCCGCCGTGGAGGCCGCGCCGGACGCGCAGCTGCTGGGCGCCTGGCACGCGCTGGTGTCGCACACCGCCGACCACTTCGCCCGCGAGGACGACTGGATGGCCGCCACCCGCTTCGCCTCGGGCAACTGCCACAGCCTGCAGCACAAGGTCGTGCTGCAGGTGCTGCGCGAGGGCACGGCGCAGGCCGAAGCTGGCGAGCCGGCCGTGCTGCGCCGCATGGCGTCGGAGCTGGCCCTGTGGTTCCCGCAACACACGCAGACCATGGACGCGGCGCTCGCCCTGCACCTGCGCCGCGTGGGCTTCGATCCCGCGACCGGCACCGTGCATGCGCCGGGCGCCCTGCCGGCGCAGGCCATTCACGGCTGCGGCGGCGCTTGCTCGGGCGACGGCGGGGCCCCGCAGGCAGAGCCGGCCGCCGCGCCCCGCCCGGCGCGCGAAGCGGTCGCGGCCTGAGGCCCGGCGGCCCTCGCTGCGGGCTAGTGGCGCCCGCGGGGCAGCAGCAAGGCCGCCATCTGCCAGGAAAGCGTGCGCATGGCCCGGCGCCAGGCCGGGGACGCGGCATCCGCAGCCCCTGGCCAGTAGGCGGCCTTCAGGATGCCCTGCTTGGCCTGGCGCAAGGCTTCGCGGTCCCGCGCCGCCAGGGCGCACAGCAGGCGGTCGTGGTAGCGCTGCAGGCGCTGCGCCTGCGCCATCGACAGGCCCTGCTCGCCGCGCTCCGGCTGCGCTGGCGCGGCCAGGTGCGTGTCCCAGGGGCTGGCCCGGTGGGCCGGCCAGGGCGACGGCGCGCTCATGCGGCCTCCGGACGAGGGGTGGAAACCGGGCGTTGCGCGGTCAGGCCGTACCAGTTCACCCGTCGCGTGAGCACCATCACGGCGGCCAGCACCAGGAACAGCGCGATGGCACCCACGGCCAGCGCGGTCTGCTCCAGCTGCAGCAGCAGGTAGAGCAGGCCGTAGAGCAGCGCGATGCCGGCCCCGAACGGCAGGCCGAGCCACAGGCTGCCCAGCATGTGGCTGGCGTAGTAGGCCAGCAGCAGCACGCACGCGCTGGCCGCAATGGCATACGAAACGCCGAAGGGCAGGTGCTCCGACAGGCTCACCAGCAGCAGGAAGAAGCTGCACAGCGCACTGCCGACCAGCAGGTACTGCACCGGGTGCACCCGCAGCCGCTTCATCAGCTCGAACAGGCCCACCGCCACGAAGGTGAGCGCGATGAACAGCACGCCGTACTTGGTGGCGCGGTCGCTCAGGGAATAGGGATTGACCGGGTCCACGAAGGCCACGGTGAAGCTGTCGGCGCAGCCGCGGCCGTCGGCGGGCGCGGTGTCGTAGGCGCGGTCCGCGGTGGGGGCCGCCTCGCACGCGGGGCGGCCGGCGGCCACGTCCTGCTGGGCCGTGCTGGCCAGCGAAGACAGGCGCCACAGCGCGGAAAAGCCTTTGTCCCCCACGGTGCGCTCCGACGGCAGGAAGCGGCCGGCGAACGAGGGGTGGGGCCAGCTGCCGTCCATCTGCACCTGGGTCTGGCTGCCCAGCGGCACGATGGCCACGCTCTCGGTGCCCACGAGTTCCAGGTCCATCTCGGCCTTGAACGGGCCGGTGTCGCCGCCTGGCCGCTGCACCAGCGCTTCGGGCAGCGGGGCATGCAGGCCGCGGGGGTAGGCGGGGTGGAAGGTGCCGGGTTTCAGGGCCAGCGCCTGGCCGCCGACGGTGAGCTGGGCCGCGCGGATGCCCCGCGCATCGCCCACCGCCATCATCAGCAGGGGCGCGCCGCACTGCATGCGCGAGCCCTGCACGGTGGTGTCCGGCCGCAGGCTCGCGAGCGACGACCACTCGGCGGCGACATGCGCCTTCAGGGTGTAGGTGTTGACCTTGTGCACACCGCGCGATCGCTCCTGCATCGCGGTGCCGGCACGCAATTGCAGGGTGTCCGGCATGGCGGTGAGCACGAACTCGCGCCGTTTCTCGACCGTGGTGCGCTCGCTGCCGGTGCCGGTCACGGCATCCCAGCTTTCCACGCAGGCGCTGTGGATCAGCGGCCCCAGCAGGGTTTGCGAGCCCGCCAGGCTGCGCGCCACGCCATCGGCGGTGAGGGTGCGGTAGCGTTGGCGGTCGCGCACCACGTCTTCGATGAGGCCCAGGCCGAACAGCAGGAGCAGGGTGATGGCCGCGAGCGCGGCCAGTTTGGTGAACAGGGGGTGTTTCAAGGAGGCTCTCCGCCAGTGGATGTGGAGGGCAGTGTGGTGATCGGGCGTGAGGCGGAAATGAAGTTTGTGAGTGCACGGTGAAGTGCGCCGGCGCGCGGCCGGCCCGGTGGCCAGGGCGCCGCCGTCAGGCGGCCGGAAAGGCGAGTTCGACCCGCAGCCCGGGCTGGGTGTTGCGCACCGCCATCGTTCCCCCGTGCAGCGCCATGATCCGGCGCACGATGGCCAGGCCCAGCCCCGAGCCGCTGCGCTCTCCACCCGGCCGCGCGGTGGTGAAAAAGCGCTCGCCCAGCCGCGGCAGCGCATAGTCCGGCACGCCGGCGCCCGCGTCCTGCACGGCCACCACCGGGCCCTGCAACTCCACGCGCACCGCGCTGCCGGCGGGCGCGAAGTCGATGGCGTTGTCGATCAGGTTGGTGATCGCCAGCGTGACCAGTTCGGCCTCCCACGGGCCGCCGGCGCCGTCGCCCATGAGCACCAGGTCGATGGTGCGCTGGCTGGCGCGGGCCTGGGCCTGGCGCACGGCCAGGGCCGCGCAGTCCTGCAGCGAGACGGCGGCCGCGCCCTCGGCCCGCTGGCGCTGCTCGAGCTGGCTCAGCGCCAGCAGCCGGTCCACCAGGCGCTGCAGGCGCTCGCTTTGCTCGACCACCTGCGTGGCGAACTGGGCGCGGTCGGCCGGGGGCAGGTCCTCCTGCAGCAGTTCGCCCGCGCCGCGAATGGCGGCCACGGGGCTTTTGAGTTCATGCGTGAGGGCGCGCACGTAGCCTTCGATGTAGTCGTGCCCTTCCAGCCGCACGCGCATGCGGTCCATGGCGCGGGCCAGGTCGCCCAGCTCGCCCGGCACCCGCGGCACGGCCAGGGGCTGCGTGGGGTTCAGGCCGCCGTCGGCCGGACCCTGCACGCTCAGGGCGTAATCGCGCAGGCGGCGCACGTGCCACACGGTCCACACGGTGACGGCCACGCCCACCAGCGCCGACAGGGCCAGCAGCAGCAGGCCGCCGCGCAGCACCTTGCGCTCGGCCCGGTCGATGAAGCGCTGCACCGAGCGCGTGGGCTTGGCCACGGTGAGCACGCCGCCGATGGTGCGGCCGGCCGGCCCGTCCACCAGGATGGGGGCGGCCACGTACATCACGCCGCTGGTGTCGTCGCCCTGCACCTCGCGCGTGGCGCGGGCGCCGTACTCGCCCCGCAGCGTGCGCGCCACGTCGCGCCAGCCCGAATAGTCCTCGCCCACGGCGCTGCGCTCGGAATCGAACACCACGCGCCCGGTGGCGTCGGTCACGTAGATGCGGAAATCGAGCGTCTGCTTGGTCAGCCCCCAGATCGCGGCATCGACCGGGCGGCTGGCGTACTGGCGCACGTGCTGCGCGAAGCGGCTCTCGGGCGTGCCGGGCGCGGTGGCGCCCAGGCGGCCGGCGGCCAGGTCGTCGCTCGCCAGCTCGGCCAGGATGTTGGCGGTGTCCACCATCATGTCTTCCATCACCTCGCGCACGCTGGGCTTGATCTCGGCGGTGAACACGCGCAGCACGAAGAAGGCCGCGATGCCGTTGATCAGGAAGAAGGCGAAGAGCAGGCGGATGCCCAGGCGCATGGGTCAGGCCCTCGCCGGGGTGGGCTGCGCGGAGCGGTGCCAGCGGGCGCTCATGGCTCCAGGCAGTAGCCCATGCCCCGGTGCGTGCTGATGTACTCGCGCGCCGGGTCCGCTTCGCGCAGCTTGGCGCGCAGCGTCTTGATGTGGGTGTCCACCGTGCGGTCGGTGCTTTCGCTGTCGTCGCCCCAGGCGCCGGCGAGCAGGGCCTCGCGCGACTGGATGCGGCCGGCGCCGCGCAGCAGGCAGGCCAGCAGGCGGTATTCGCGCCGCGTGAGCGGCAGCGGCCGGCCGTGCAGACTCACGCGCTGGCCGGCGGCATCGTCGTGGAACGGGCTGGGCGGCGCCGATGCCGCCGCCAGCGGTGCGGGGGCCGCCGCGCGGCGCAGCAGGGCTTTCACGCGGGCCGCCAGCTCGCGCGGGCTGAAGGGCTTGGGCAAATAGTCGTCGGCGCCCAGCTCCAGGCCCAGCACGCGGTCGAGTTCTTCGCCGTGGGCGCTCAGCATGAGCACCGGTGTGGCCTGGTGCGCCGGGTCGCGGCGCAGGTCGCGCAGCAGATCGAGGCCGTTGCCGTCGGGCAGGCCCACGTCCAGCACCAGCAGGTCGAAGGGCCGGGCGCGCAGCTGTTCGCGCGCGTCCCGCAGCAGCAGGCTGTGCACGATGGACAGCCCCTCGCGCTCGAGCGCATAGGCCACCGTGCGCGCGATGGCGGGGTCGTCCTCCAGCAGCAGCAACCGGGCGTGGGTGGTGGCCATGCCGTGCCTTCAGCGCGCGACCAGCACGGGGAACAGCTTGCCCAGCCCTTCGGCCATCACCTCCACCGCCAGCGCCGCGAGGATCAGTCCCATGAGTCGCGTCATCACGTTGATGCCGGTCTTGCCCAGCACGCGCGCGATGGGGTCGGCCAGCGCGAAGCACAGCGCCGTGGCGCCGGCGATCACCACGCCGTAGCCCACCAGCGCCAGGTGCTGCCAGAAGGTCTGCGCCCGGTCGGCATAGATCACCACGGTGGACATGCTGGCCTGCCCGGTGAGCAGCGGGATGGTGAGCGGCACCACGGCGATGCTGTCGCCCTGGGCGGCCTTCTCGGCGCCTTCCTCCAGCTCGTGGGTGTGGGGCTTGGCCTCGGCCGGCTGGGCATTGAGCATGTTCATCGCGCTGATGAGCAGCAGCATGCCGCCGCCCACCTGGAAGCTCTGCAGCGAGATGTTGAAGAACTCCAGGATCTGCAGCCCGAGCAGCGCACAGGCCGCGATCACGCAGAACGCGCTGAAGGCCGCCACCTGGATGGTGCGCCGGCGTTGGCGCTGCGAAAACCCGTCGGTGTAGTGGATGAAGAACGGCACGATGGCCAGCGGGTTCACGATGGCCAGCAGCGTGATGAGCGGTTTCAGGTCCATCAGCGGCCTCCGGAGACTTCGAGCAGGGACAGGGTGGTGTAGCTGGCCGCCTCCGACATCAGCCAGACGATGGCCTCGGCCACCTCCTCGGCCGTGCCGCCCCGGCCCATGGGCACCTGGTGCGCCAGGTCGCGCACGCGGTCGGGCAGGCCGCCGCTGGCGTGGATGTCGGTGTCGATGAGGCCGGGCCGCACCGCATTCACGCGGATGCCCTCGGCCGCCACCTCGCGGGCCAGGCCGAGCGTGAGCACGTCGATGGCGCCCTTGGAGGCGGCATAGTCCACGTACTGCCCGGCCGCGCCCAGGCGTGCCGCGGCGCTGGACACGTTGACGATGCTGCCGCCCGCGCCGCCGTGCTTCGTGCTCATGCGCCGCACGGCTTCGCGGGCGCAGAGAAAGCTGCCCACCACGTTGATGTCGAACATGCGGCGCAGGCGCTCGGCGCTCATCTGGTCCACGCGTGCGGGCACGTCGACCACGCCCGCGTTGTTCACCAGGGCGCCGAGCGCTCCCAGGCGGGCATCGACCGCCTCGAACAGGGCGACGACCTCGTCTTCCTTCGCCACGTCGGCCTGCACGGCGATGGCCTGGCCGCCCGCCTCGCGGATGGCCTGCACCACGGCGTCGGCCGCCTGCGCATCGCGGGCGTAGTTCACCGCCACCGCCCAGCCCTGGCGCGCGGCCAGCCGGGCGGTCGCTGCGCCGATGCCCCGGCTACCACCGGTCACAAGTACCACTTTGTTCAATTGCCGTCTCCTGCAAGAATGCACCGTTGGCGAAAGGTCCCGCATTACAGCATCCGCCGGCCCGGGCCACCACCGGCCCGGCGCGTCTTTTCACCGTTCCGCTTTCTTCCAACCACCCTCTCTCACCCATCCCTTCCGGCAAAGGAGTCGCATCATCATGGGCAATTTCGTGGACATCGCATCGGCTGACGGTTTCAAGGTGCCCGCCTGGGTCGCGCAGCCCGAGGGCCAGGCGCGCGGCGCCGTGGTCGTGCTGCAGGAAATCTTCGGCGTGAACTCGCACATCCGCGCCGTGGCCGACCGGCTGGCCGCGCGCGGCTACCTGGCCGTGGCGCCCGCCACCTTCGCCCGGGTGCAGCCCGGGGTCGAGCTGGGTTACAGCGCGCAGGACATGCAGGACGGCATCGCGCTCAAGTCCCGGGTCGAGGCGCTGCCCGGCGCGGGCGTGCTGCCTGACATCCAGGCCGCCATCGACCACGCGGCGCAGGCCGGCGGCGGCAAGGTGGGCATCGTGGGGTTCTGCTGGGGCGGCCTGCTCACCTGGCGCGCGGCGTGCGAGCTGCAGGGCCTGTCGGCCGCCGTCTGCTACTACGGCGGCGGCATGACCACCACCGAGGAAAGCGCGCGCACTCCGAAGGTTCCGGTGCTGGCGCACTTCGGCGACCGCGACCACTTCATCGCGCTCGACAGCGTGCAGGCCTTCGGCCGGGCGCACCCGGAAGTGGAGGTGCACGTGTACGACGCCGACCACGGCTTCAACTGCGACCAGCGCGGCTCCTACGACGAGGCCTCGGCCACCCTGGCGCGCGAACGCACGCTGGCGTTCTTCGCCAAGCACGTGGGCTGAGCGGAGCCCCCAGGGCCGCCGGACCGGTTGCGGGCCCGGAGGCGGCCGACCGGCGTCCTACAACAGCGGCGGTCCGCCGACCGGCGTCCCACAGCGGCAGGGGGCCGAGGCTGACACGGCCGCCGGGGGCCGCCCCCTAGCGTCGGAAGGATGCGCCGCGATCTCCTTCCCCCCACCGATTTCCCTCTGGGCACCCCCGTGCGCCACGCACTGGACCGGGTCCAGGCGTTCGATGCCGACCCGCAGGCCCGTGCCACCATCGCCGATCGCTTTCGCTGGCTGGCCAAGGTGACCGGCGAGGACGCCGCCATCGGCAAGCTGTTCGAATCCCATCTGGACGCGGTCGGCATCGCACGGGAGATCCTGGGCGATGCCGCCGTCGCGCTGGTCCGTGCGGTCGATCCGTCGCAGGGCTTGTGGGGCGTGTGGGCCGCGGGCGGGCCGGCCGGCGCCGAACTGCAGCTGGCCGCGGGCCCCGACGGCGGGCTGGTGGTCTCCGGCCGCAAGTGCTGGTGCTCGGGCGCCTCGGGCGTCAGTGCCGCCCTGGCCACGGCCCGCGATGCGGACGGGCAGGTTCAACTCATTGCCGTGTCCATGCACCACCCCCGGGTCACCGTCACCCGCGAGGGCTGGGACGCCGTGGGCATGGCCGATACCGCCAGCGTCGACGTGCTGTTCGACACGGTACCGGCATGGCCCGTGGGGGCGCCCGGCGCCTACCTGGACCGGCCGGGCTTCTGGCACGGTGCGGCCGGCATCGCCGCCTGCTGGCACGGTGCCGCTGCCGCCGTGGCACAGCGCCTGCGCGAGCGGGTGCAGCAGCGCGGCGCGGCGGCGGACGACCTGCTGGCCGCCCACCTGGGCGCGGTGGATTGCGCGCTGTCCGCGTCCGCCCTGGCGCTGCGCCATGCCGCCGCCGCCATCGATGCGCACCGGGCGGGCGGGCCGCCGTTCGGCCGCCGCGAGGCGCTGCAGGTGCGCGGCACCGTGGAAGCGGCCGCTTCCACCACGATCGACCACGTGGGGCGCGCCCTGGGGGCAGGCCCTCTGTGCCGCGACGCCGACCACGCCCAGCGCGTGGCGGATCTTGCGGTCTTCCTGCGCCAAAGCCATGCCGAATGGGACCTGGCGGTGCTCGGCCGCCTGGCGGCCCAGGCGAACGAAACCCTTCCTGGAGACAACGCATGGACGCTGTGATCGCCTCCCACAAGCCCGCCGCCCGGCGCCTGCGGGCCGTGCCCGCGCGCACGCCGGTGCCGGCAGCGCCGCAGCCGCGGCTGCTGCCAGCCACCCCCGAATCGCTGGTGGCGCCCTTCAGCCGCGTGGTGGTCGTCGCGCCGCACCCCGACGACGAGGTGCTGGTGCTCGGCGGCACGGTGGCGCAACTGGCGCGACGTGGCCACGAGGTGCTGGTCTACGCGGTCACCGATGGGGAGGCGAGCCACCCGGGTTCGCACGCCTGGCCCGCCGAGCGCCTGCGGCAGGTCCGGCCGCAGGAGTCGGCCGACGCCCTGGCGCAACTGGGTATCGCGGCGACCGTGGTGCGCCTGGGCCTGCCCGATGGCGGCCTGGCGGCCGAGGAGCTTGCGCTCGCGGCGCACCTGCAACTGGCGCCGGGCGACACGGTCTTCGTGCCGTGGCGCCACGACGGCCACCCCGACCACGAGGCCTGCGCCCGCGCCGCCCTGGCGGCGGCCCGCACGGTGGGGGCCTGCTGCATCGAATACCCCGTCTGGGCCCTGGTGCCCGAACACGCGGCCCACGCGCGGCTGCGCCATCGCACGCTCCGGCGCATCGCCGTGGTCGACGACCTGGTGCAGGCCAAGGCCCGGGCCGTGCGCGCCTTCCAGAGCCAGATCCAGCCGGACGGCGGCGTGGCGCCGGTGCTGCCGCCTTCGGCGCTGCAGGCCTGGAGCGGCCGCTTCGAGTGGGCGATGGCCTGATATGGGCGCGCCCCTGGCCGATACCGCGCACTTCGATCAACTGCACGCGCGCAGCGCCGACCCGTGGGGCGTGCACACGCGCTGGTACGAGCGCCGCAAACGCGATCTGCTGCTGGCCGCGCTCCCCCGCCCCCGTTATGCCCAGGGCTTCGAGCCCGGCTGCTCGGTGGGCGGCAACACGGTGGCGCTGGCCGCGCGCTGCGACCGGCTCATCGCATCCGATGCCAGCGCGGCGGCGCTGGAGCGCGCTGCCGCCACGCTGAGCGGCGCCGGCCATGTGGCGCTGCGGCATTGGCGCTTTCCGCAGCACTGGCCCGAGGCCCCCAGCGACCTCATCGTGGTGGCGGAACTGGCCTATTACCTGCCGCCGGCCGACTTCGCCCGTTTCCTCGCGCAGGTGCCCGGGCATCTGCAGCGCGGCGGCCACCTGGCGATGTGCCATTGGCGCGCGCCGGTAGCGGATGCGCCGGCCCATGGCGACGGCGTCCACGCGCAGGCGCGGGACACCCTGGCGCTCGACCACGTGGGCGGCTGGTGCGACGAAGACATGCGCATCGACGTGTGGCAGAACGGGAGCGGCACCTCGGTGGCGGATGCGGGCGGCGCGCAGGAGCGGCTGGCCCGTGCGGCGGAGGGCGCCCCATGATCGGCGTGTGCATTCCGGCGCACGACGAGGCCGCCCTCATCGGGGCCTGCCTGGATTCGGTGTGCGCGGCGGCCGCGCAGGTGCAGGAACCCGTGCGCATCGTGGTCGTGGCCGATGCCTGCCGGGACGCCACGGCGGCCCTGGCACGCACGTGGGGCTGCGACGTGGTGGAGATCGGCGCGCGCTGCGTCGGCACGGCGCGGGCAGTGGGCATGGACCACCTGGTCGGGATCGGCGCCCGCTGGCTGTGCTGCACCGATGCCGACAGCCGCGTGCCGCCGCAGTGGATCACGGCGCAGCTGGCCTGCGCGAGCGATGCCGTGTGCGGCACGATCGGGGTGGAGGACTGGCACGAGCACCCCCTGCACGTGGCGCAGGCCTTCGCATCGCACTACCAGGACCGCAACGGCCACCGGCACATCCACGGCGCCAACCTCGGCGTCTCGTCCGCGGCCTACCGGCGCGCGGGCGGTTTCGCGCCGCTCGTGGCGCACGAGGACGTGCGGCTGGTCGAGGCGCTGCTCGCCCAGCAGGCGACGGTGGCGTGGGTGCGCGACCCGCGGGTGATCACCAGCGCACGCTGCATCGCCCGCGCGCCGGAAGGGTTCGCCGCGTGGCTGCAGGCGCGCTGGCACACGGGGGGCGGGGTGCCGGCCGGCGCCGCCCTGACGTGAAGCGGGCGGGCGTTGCGCGGCCCTGCCGCCTCCTGGGTATCGAGTCGGAAAGGGCTCCAGCGCATATGTTTCTAGGGCATTGTGCTATTAAATAAATAGCAAACTACCCCGGCCATCCACAGGCGCCAGGCGCCCCGCCGCGCCCGGCCTTCAGCGCACCGACACGAAGATCGGGTTGGAATAGAACCAGAGGTTGCCGTAGTTGCGGTCGTTGATCTGGTCGTGGCGCTGGGCCGGGTCGGAGGTGGTCACCGCCTGGTCCGCCAGCGGCTCGCCGTTCGCCGTGAGGCCGGCCACGTTCTCGCCCAGGTTCGTGCCGCGCAGGCGCAAATACTGGTTCTTGGCGATGGTGAGCGGAATCTCCATGGTGTAGTAGCCCTCGCCGTCCTGTGTCCAGTCGGCGGCCGTGAACCGGCGCAGCACGCGGGTGGTCGGGTTGGTGGCCTGCTGGTAGGCGGCCGAGCCGGGCTGCGCGCGCTCGCCCACGTCGCCCGCGATGAGATCGATGTGGTCCACCTTGGGCGTCATGTTGCCCAGGTTGCCGCTGGCCACCGGGCGCTGGTAGTTGTTGACCGGCGGGCTCTTGAAGCGGATGCGCACCGTCACGCTCTCGCCGGCCGAGGCCTTGATCTCCTGGCCCATGGTGCCCTTGCCGCTCAGGGCGTACACGTTGAAGTCCAGCGCGTTGATGAGGTCGCCGAAGACGCCGAAGCTGCGGCCCGCGCGCAGGCTGTCGACCAGGCCGCCGATGCCCCCCTCCGCCTTGCCGGCCTGCCAGACGTGGTTCTTGGCGTATTCGCCCGGGTAGTAGCCGCTGCTGTTGTTGTTCGAGTCGATCTCGAAGTGCGAGTCGGAGTCGGCGATGTTCCAGATGCGGCGGCCCTCGCCCAGCAGCGCGTCCCACACCCCGCCCAGTTTCGCCACGATGGCGTCGGTGCCGCCGTAGGTGCGGTTGGCTTGGTTGGCGTCGATGTAGGCCGAGGTGTAGCCGCCGCGGTCGGGTTCGAGCTGGTTGCCCACCATGCCCTCGATGGCGAACACGATCCTGGGCGCCAGGTCGTTCATCTGGCGCAGATCGGCGATCGAATACTTGCCGGGGTTGCGCGAGGGGTGGTTGATCAGGGCGTAGCTGGTGTCGGGGTACTTCGCCTTCAGCCAGGCGATGGCCTTGAGCGCGTCGTCGGCCGTCTGGTTGAAGCGCTGCGGGTGCTGGGCCTTCCAGCGGGCCACGTCCGCCGCGTCGAAGAGCGATTCGGCGCCCGTGGTGAACAGGTACTGGAACTCCTTGGCCCCGCTGGCGGAGGGCTTCAGGCTGCCGCTGGCCCCCTCGAAGAGGCCCACGCCGATGTGGTCGTGCGTGGGCATGTCCCACTCGAACCCCGAGAAGATCAGCTTGCCGGCGTAGTTGCCGGAGGCCTGCAGCGCCTGGATGCGCGGGATCTCATAGGCCTCCATGCCATAGGCGAAGGCCTTGGGCGCGGGCAGCAGGTTGGCCGCGTTGTCGTACTTGGACGAGCGCAGGTGGTTGGTCACCGCCATCCAGTCCAGGCGGTACGTGGTGAAGGCCTTGCCGAGCAGGAAGTCGAGCGTCTGCGTCGTGCGCGAATCGTCCGATTGCACCGTGTGGGTGTGCAGGTCGCCGGTGGTCCAGCGGCCCTGTTCGGCGGCGGGCGTGCCGTCGCCGGAGCCGCCGCAGCCCGCCAGCAGGAGGGAGGGAAGGGCCAGGGCGATGGCCAGGGGCATCCGCGCACGGCGGAAGGTTTTGGGGGCGGGAGCAGAGGGGCGGGTCATGGGTTATCTGGATTTTTTGACGCAGGGGCCGCCGGCCGGCGCATGCCGGTGGCAGCCCCGCGTTTGTAGAAATCCCGGATGAACCCGTGATGACATCGCCTGCGCAGGCGGCTTTTTGCCCGCGCGAATGCCCCGGAGTGAGGCCGTGGCGCAACAGTCGCCCCGGCCCCCGGCCTCAGTGCGCGCCGGCCGCGGCGTCCGCGCTGCCGGCGCTGGGTCGCACCGGGTGGGCCAGCCAGACCAGCGGAATCAGCAGCAGGAACAGCACGGCCGACGCATAGAAGATGTCGTTGGCAGCCAGCATGAAGGCCTGCTGGTTCACCATGCGCTCCACCTGCGCCAGCGCCTGCTCGGGCGTGAGGCCGCCCGCCTGCAGCCCCTGCAGCGTCTGCGTGACGGCCACGCCGCCCTGCTGCAGCCCTTCGGTGAGCTGGGCATGGTGCAGCGTGGCGCGCCGCTCCCACAGCGTGGTCGAGACCGAGGTGCCGATGGCCCCGGCCGTGATGCGCATGAAGTTCGACAGCCCCGAGGCCGACGGAATGCGCGCGGGTGCGATCTCCGACAGCGTGATCGTCACCAGCGGGATGAAGAAGAACGCCATGGCGATGCCCTGGATGATCGTGGGCACCATGATCGTGGTCAGGTCGGCCTGGGTGTTGAACCGCGAGCGCATCCACAGCACCAGCGCGAACACCAGGAACGCGAAGGTGGCGAAGCGCCGCGGGTCCACCTTGGCGATGTTCTTGCCCACCACGGGCGACAGCACCAGCGCCAGCAGCCCCACCGGCGCCAGCACCTCGCCGGCCTGCGTGGCGGTGTAGCCCATGTACTGCTGCAGCCACAGCGGCAGCAGCACCACGTTGCCGAAGAACAGGCCGTAGCCCACCGACGTGGCCAGCGCGCCGGCCCAGAAGTTGCGGATGCGGAACAGCGTGAGGTCCACCACCGGGTGCGGCTCGCCGCGCTCCCAGATCATGAAGGCGGCGAAGCCCACCACCGCCACCACGCCGCACGCCACCACCCAGGGCGAGGCGAACCAGTCGTGCTCCTTGCCGATGTCCAGCATCACCTGCATGGCCGCGACCCAGATCACCAGCAGCGCCAGGCCGATGGAGTCGATGGGCAGCGCCCGCCGCTCGGATTCGCGCTTGTGAAAGATGCTCCAGGTGACCAGCACGGCCATGATGCCCACCGGCACGTTGATATAGAAGATCCACGGCCAGCTCATGTTGTCGGTGATCCAGCCGCCCAGGAGCGGCCCCATCACCGGCGCGACGAGCGTGGTCATCGACCACATCGCCATCGCCAGCCCGGCCAGCGCCTTTGGGTAGCTGGACAGCAGCAGCGACTGCGACAGCGGAATCATCGGCCCGGCCACGAAGCCCTGCAGCGCGCGGAAGGCGATCAGCGTGGCCATGTTGGGTGCGATGCCGCACAGCAGCGAGGCGAGGACGAACAGCGTCACGCTGGCCACGAACAGGCGCACCTGCCCGAAGCGCTGCGACAGCCAGCCCGTCAACGGCACCGCGATGGCATTGGCCACCGCGAAGCTGGTGATGACCCAGGTGCCTTGCGTGGGGCTCACGCCCAGGTCGCCCGCGATGGCGGGCAGGGACACGTTGGCGATGGACGTGTCCAGCACGTTCATGAACGTCGCGGCCGAGAGGGCCAGCGTGCCCCACATGCGCGCGCTGCCTTCGAGGGGCGGCGGCGCCTGGGGCGCAGGGGTGTTGGGGGAAGACATGGGTCAGCGTGTTGTGGGAGTGGTTCTACGGCTGGCCCGCTGCGGCGGTGCGCAGCGGGTCTGTCTTGGGGGGCGAGGCGCCGCCGGGGCGGTCCGCAGGGTCAATGCGACGCGGTCGTGGCCGGCGCCATGGCGACCTGCGACGCGCCCTTGGCCGGCGCGGCGGCCAGCGTGGGCTTGTAGCCCGGGCCGGCGTTGGCCGCGATGATGCGGGCCACGTCGGCGCCGGCGCCCTTGTCCAGGTCGTCGTACACCGCGGTCTGCGCCACGGCCTGGGTGCGCGGCGCGTCGGCCAGCAGGTGGCCGCTGCGGTCCTGTGTGTCCACCTTCACGTCCATGGACAGCCCCACGCGCAGCGGGTGGGTGCGCAATTGCTCGGCGTCGATCGCGATGCGCACCGGCACGCGCTGCACCACCTTGATCCAGTTGCCAGTGGCGTTCTGCGCGGGCAGCAGCGCGAAGGCCGAGCCCGTGCCCACGCCCATGCCGGCGATGGTGCCGGTGTACTCCACCTTCTTGCCGTACAGGTCGGCCGTGAGCTTGGCGGGCTGGCCCAGGCGCAGGTTGCGCAGCTGGTTTTCCTTGAAATTCGCATCCACCCACACCTGGTTGAGCGGCACCACGGTCATGAGCGGCGTGCCGGCGGCCACGCGCTGGCCCAGCTGCACGGTGCGGCGCGCCACGTAGCCGTCCACGGGGGCGGGCAGGTCGGTGCGGCGGGCGGCCAGGTAGGCCTCGCGCACCTTGCCGGCGGCGGCCAGCACGTTGGGGTTCTGGTCCACCGAGATGCCCTGGGTGAGCGACTGGTTGCTGGCGAGCTGCTCGCGCGCCGACACCACGCCGGCTTCGGCCGCGGCCAGCGCCGTGCGGGCCGCGTCGAGCTGGCTCTGGGCGTGGTTCAACTCTTCCTTGGACACGGCGCCGTTGCCCGACAGGGCCTGGCGGCGGCGCAGGTCGTCGGTGGCGCGGGCGATGTCGGAGCGGGCCTTGGCCACGTCCGCCTGGCGCAGGCTGATCTGCGCGTTGAGCGAGCCGTTGTTGGCATAGAGCGTGCGCGCCTGTCGCACCGCCTGGGCCAAGCCCGCCTCGGCCTGCTCCAGCGCCACGCTGGCATCCGCGGGGTCGAGCTTGACCAGCGCGGCGCCGGCCTTCACGAAGTCGGTGTCGTCGGCCAGGATGGACATCACGGTGCCGCCCGTCTGCGGCGTGATCTGGATGACGTTGCCCTGCACGTAGGCGTTGTCGGTGTCTTCGTAGTGGCTGGCCACCAGCCAGTCGTAGACGCCCCAGGCGCCGCCCGCCACCACCACGAGGGCGGCGAGCGAGATCAGGGCCTTGCGGCGGCGGGCCTTGGCGGAGCCGGGGTCTGCGGGCGCGGTGGCGGGGGTTTGCGGTGCGTTCATGGAAAGGGCTCCTCGCGGTCGGGAAGGTGTTCGGTTCGGTAAAAAGGGGTGGCGGGCGGCTCAGTGCGCGGCGGCGGCGGCAGGGGCTACCGTGGCCACGGCACCCGCGGCGCCGGGCGTGGTGGCGGCGTAGCCACCGCCCAGGGCGCGGATCAGCGCGACCTGGGTGTCCAGGCGGCGGGCCTCCAGGTCCACGGCCTGGCGGCGCTGCAGCAGCACGGCCGTCTCGGCGGTGAGCACGTTCAGGTAGTTGCCCAGGCCCGCCTGGTAGCGCTGGCGGGCGATGTCGTAGGCGGCCTCGGCGGCCTCTTGCGCATGGCGCTGCTCGGCCTGCTGGCGGTCGATGGAGCGGGCCGAGGCGAGCTGGTCGGCCGCGTCATGCACGGCATCCAGCAGCGCGGCGTTGTAGCTCTCGACCGCCGCATCCACGTCGGCGGCCTTGCCGCGCAGGTTGGCGCGCAGGCGGCCCGAGTCGAAGATCGGCAGGCGGATCGCCGGGCCGATGCCCCACTCCTTGCTGCCGGCCTCGGCGAAGCGGTCCAGCCCGATCGACGACAGGCCCAGGAAGGCCGTCAGGTTCACGTTCGGATAGAACTGCGCCTTGGCCACGGCCACGTCCTGGGTGGCGGCTTCCACGCGCCAGCGCGCGGCGGCCACGTCGGGCCGCCGGCCCAGCAGGTCGGCCGGCAGCGTGCTGGGGATTGCTATCGAATGAATAGCATCCAGGGCAGGAAAATCTAGGGCGTTCGCTGCATTTGGCTGACCCACCAGCGCGCCCAGGGCATTGCGGGTGAGGGCGATCTGCTCCTGGATCGCCTCGATCTGCTGGCGCGCCTCGGGCAGGCCGCCTTCGCTCTGGCGCCGCTCCAGCTGGGTGTCCAGGCCCGCATCCACGCGGTCGCGCACCAGGCGCAGCGTTTCGTTGCGCTGGGCCAGCGTGCGTTCGGCCACACCCAATTGGGCCGTCAGGCGCGCCAGCTGGAAATAGCTGCGCGCCACGTTGCTGGCCAGCAGCAGGCGCGCGGCCTGGGCGTCGGCCTGTGCGGCATTGGCGCTGCCCAGGGCGGATTCGAGCGCGGCGCGGTTCTTGCCGAAGAAGTCGATCTCCCAGCTGCCCGACAGGCGCGCCGTGCCGCTGTTGAGCACGCTGCCAGCCAGCGGCGGCGGGTAGGGGCCGTTGGCGCTGTAGAGCTGCCGGTTCACGTCCAGGCTGCCGTTGAGCTGCGGGCCGTCGGCCGCGCGGGCGGTCTCGATGAAGGCCTGGGCGCGGGCGATGCGCGCCTCGGTGAGCTTCAGGTTGGGGTTGGTGGCCAGGGCGCGGTCGATGAGCGCATCGAGCTGGCCGTCGCCGAAGCCCAGCCACCAGTCCGTGGGCAGCGTGGCTTCGGCGAAGGACTTCTGCGCCGCGGCACCGGCGCCGTCACCGGCGGCCGGCGCCGCGAGGCCGAGCGAGGCGGCGTCGCGCATCTGCGCGTGCGGCGCGATGCCGGACATGTCGGCGCAGGCCGTGAGGCCCGGCAGGGCCGCCAGCGCGATGGCCAGCGTGGCGAAATACTGCAGCGCGCCGCGCAGCGGGCTGGGGGTGTCGGGCGCTGCGGTGTCGCGGGCCGAGGCCGCATCGGCTGCGGCGGGCGTGGAGGGAAAAGTGGCGTTCATGGTGGACTGACTCTCAGGATGGGCGGGGCGCAGCGGTGTCGGCCGCCGCCCCCAGCGTCTGCAGGTTGCCGTGGATGCGCTTGAGGAAATCCTGCAACTGGTGGTACTCGGCCGGCTGGAAACCCTGGGCGCACACCTGCTGCAGCTCCGTCAGGATCGCGGGGATCTGCGCGGCCGCCGCATGCCCTTCGGGCGTGAGTTCGATGTGCACGACCCGGCGGTCTTCCACCGAGCGCGTGCGGGAGCACAGGCCCTTGGCCTCCAGCCGGTCGAGCAGGCGGGTCATGCCGCCGGCGTCGAGCTGGCACAGGCGCGCCAGGCCCGCGACCGTGTTCTCGTGGTTCAGGTACAGGCGCAGCAGCGGCTTCCATTGCGCATCGGTCAGGCCCAGGGGCTCCATGCGGCGCTCGATCTCGCTGGCAACGATGCACACGATGCGGCGCATCTGGTAGCCGATGCTTTCTTCCACCAGAAACGGAATGCCCGCCACGGTGATTGGGGCGGGCGGCAGGCGGCTGGCATCGGTTTTTTGGGCGTCGATCATGGCCTGAACAATAATTGACTAGACAAACAATGTCAAGTCTCTATTTGCCAGGTCGGGTTCGAAGGGATTCAGCTGCCGGTGGAGGCGTAGTGCCGCAGGCCCAGGCGCCAGGCCCCGAAGGCGGCGGCCAGGAATGCGAAGCCGGCGGCGGGTGACACCCAACCCACCCAGGCGGGCGCGCCCAGCGGGTCGGGGTGCGACAGGATCGCCAGGCCCGGGTAATACGCCACGCAGGCCAGCGGCACGGCGAAGGTCAGCAGCCGGCGGAACCACTGCGCATAGAGCGTCAGCGGGTACTGCGCCGCCTGCACGCCGCCGTAGGTGAGCACGTTGGCGATCTCCAGGCTCTCCACGGTCCAGAACGCCAGGGTGCCCTGCAGCACCAGGATGCCCAGGAACAGGGCCACGCCCCCGGCCACCGCCCATGCCGCCAGCGCGAGGGTGGCCGGCGTCCAGTCGATCGGCGCCTGCGCGGTGGCGAACGCCACCACCATCAGCCCCTGCAGCAGCCGCCCCAGCCGGCTCAGGCGCAGGTCGTGGCCCATGAGCTGCAGCGCGAGCGGCCGCGGGCGCAGCAGCAGCCGGTCGAACGCGCCCGTGCGCAGGAACTCGGTGCCCAGCACGTCGAAGCCGCGCCCCAGCGCGTCCGCCACCGCGAACATGCAGTTCACCAGGCCGTAGAACAGTGCCACCTCGCCCAGGCTCCAGCCCTGCACGCTGCCGAAGCGGTGGAACAGCGCCCACACCGCGACCACCTCGATGCCCGTGGCGAGGAACTGCCCCAGGGTCATCAGCATGGCGGAGGCGGGGTAGCGCGCCTGCGCATGCAGCGAGGCGCCGGCCAGGCGGACGAAGAGCGCGAACGATCCCATCTCAGCCGCCCTGGATTTCGAGGTGGCGCAGCGTGCGACGCATCGCCAGCCGGCCCAGCGCCACCAGCAGGGCGATCCAGAAGCCCTGAAGGGCTAGTCCCCCCACGGCCTGCCAGCCGGCCCAGTGCCCGGAATGGATGCGCGACGGAATGTCCAGCAGCCCCGCCAGCGGCTGCGCGATCAGCGCCCACTGCCACGCATCGGGCAGCAGGGGCAGCGGCAGCAGGTTGCCCGACAGCACCACCACCGCCGGCACGGCCAGCGCGTTGATGCCGCGCTCGTTGAGCGCTGCCGTGGCCGCCACGTTCAGCAGCATCACCAGCGCGGTGGACAGCAGCACCGCCAGGCCGGCCGAGAGCACGAACGCCAGCCCTGCCGCCGCGCTGGCCGGCGGCTGCCAGGCCCATTCGCGCCAGCCCAGCAGCGGCAGCACCCCGGCGGCGAAGGTCACCATCAGCGCCACGCGCGGCAGCACCCGCGCGGCGATCCAGCCGGCGCTGCGCGCGAACCACAGGCCATAGGCGTCCACCGGCCGCAGCCGGTCGTACGCCACCGCGCCCGTGCGCACGGCCTGCGCCACCTCCGGGTCGCCCGACCACGGCAGCAGCGCCAGCAGCCCCTGGGCCAGCCAGGTGTAGGTGATGGCCTGCTGCAGCGGCATGGGCGCGCCCGAGGCGCCGGCGCCCCCGTAGAACGCGGCCAGCACCATCACCTTGATGCCGCCCCACCAGCACTGCGTGCCGAAGCCGGCGAGCGCCGCCGTGCGGTACTGCAGCATCTGCAGAAAGCGCGAGACGAACGCGGCGGTGTAGGGCCGCAGCGCCAGCGGCGGCCTCATGCCTCGGCCGCGCCGTGCAGCGCGTAGAAGCGGGCGATGACCTCCTCGATCGCCAGGCCCTCCAGGCGGATGTCCTGCACGGCGTGCGCGGCCACCAGCTGCGCGATGAGCGCGGGCGCCGTGGTGACGGCCGGATCGAACCCCAGCACCAGCGAGCGGCCTTCGCGCGCATGGACCGACACGCCGGGCTGCGGCGCCAGCACGGGCGCGTCGTGCCCGAAATCGACCACCAGGCGCCGCTCGGCCATCACCTGGGCACGCAGGGCCTCGACCGGGCTGTCGGCCAGCACGCGGCCATGGCCGATCACGATCACGCGCTCGGCCAGCGCCTCGATGTCGTGCATGTCGTGGGTGGTGAGCAGCACGGTGGTGCCGCGCTCGCGGTTGGCGCGGCGCACGAAGTCCCGCACCGCGAGCTTGGACGGCGCATCCAGCCCGATGGTCGGCTCGTCGAGGAAAAGGATGTCGGGCTCGTGCAGCAGCGCCGCCGCGATCTCGGCGCGCATGCGCTGGCCCAGCGAGAGCTGGCGCACGGGCTGGGCCAGCACGCCCTCCAGCGACAGCAGCGCGACCAGCTCGTCGCGCGCGCGGCGGTAGCGCTGCTCGTCCACGCGGTAGATGTCGCGCAGAAGGTCGAACCCCTCGCCCACCGGCAGGTCCCACCACAGCTGGGTGCGCTGGCCGAACACCACGCCGATGCGGGCGACGTGGCGCTCCCGGTCGTCGCTGGGGTGGCGTCCGTCGATCTCCACGCGCCCGCCGTCGGGCCGCAGGATGCCGGACAGGATCTTGATGGTGGTCGATTTGCCTGCGCCGTTCGGCCCGATGAAGCCCAGCAGCTCGCCGCGCTCCAGCGTGAAGGACACCCCCGACAGCGCCGCCACCGTGCGCGTGCGCCGGTGCAGCAGCCCGCGCAGCGCGCCGCCCAGGCCCGGCGCGCGCTCGGCGATGCGGTAGGTCTTGACGAGCTGATCGACGAGGATGTGGGCCATGGGGAAACAGGGCGCCGCTGCGGGCGGGCCGCAAGGGCGTGGGCGGGAGCGATGTGCGAAGGGGCGCCGATTCTATCGGCGCGCAGGGCGCGGCGCCCCGTGCCCGCTCAGTGGTGGCCCGTGCGGGCCAGGTAGCGCTTGCGCCAGAACAGCGCGATCAGCGCCACCGCGATCACCGTCATCGATCCCATCGCCCACCAGAAGCCGTCCTGCTTGTGCACCAGCGGAATGAACTCGAAGTTCATGCCGAAGATGCCCGCGATAAGGTTCAGCGGCAGGAACACGGCGGTGAGCGCCGTGAGCGTGCGCATGATGTCGTTGGTGCGGTTGCTCTGCACGCTGAAATGCATCTGCACCGCCGTCTCGGTGCTCTGCTCCAGCCGGCGCACGTGGTGCACCACGCGCTCGATGTGCTCCAGCACGTCGCGGCTGCGCACCTTGAGCAGGTCCAGCTCGCGCTGCAGCGCCGGGGTTTCGGGCTCGGGCCAGGTCTCCACCGCATCGATCCAGTCCTGCACGGCGGTGTTCTGGTCCTCGCAGATTTCGTCGAGCTGGTGCAGCGCCAGCCGGGCCTCCAGCAGTGCGCTCCAGTTGGCGAAGCGCGCGCGGGGCTTGAGCAGCTCGGCCTGCCAGTGGTCGAGCTGCCGGCTCAGTTCCCGGCGCAAATCCAGGTAGCCGTCCACGATCAGGTTGACCACGCGCATCATCAGATCGGCGGGCGAGGTCGGCAGGCGCGCCACGGGCGAGGAGCCCGGCGGCCGGTGGTCGCGCGGCGCATCGCCCCGGGCCTCCCCCCGCGCGGTGGCCAGCAGCCGCGCCGCATAGGCATCGCGCACCGCGCAGTCGGCCGGGTGCACCGACAGCAGCACCTGGTCGAACACGGCGAATCCCACCGGGCTGGTGTCGATGCGGCGCAGCACCGGCGGGCCCGTCATGCGCCCCGGCGCGGCAGGGGGGGCGGCCTGCGGGCTTGCCGCGGTGGCCGCGCCGGCTGCGCTGGCCGGTGCCGCGCCCGGACCTGCGGCCGCCAGGCGGCGGAACACCAGCAGGTCGTACTGCGAGGTGTAGTCGTAGTGCGATGGCAGCTGCGCGTTCAGCAGGTCGGACACGTGCAGGTCCACCAGTTGCAGGCCGGTGGTGGCTTGCAGCGCGGCCTGCAGCAGGCCCAGTTGTTCGCCGAAGGCCGCACGGGTGCACGAGATCCAGTAAAAGCCGGCGGCCGGGGGCTGGGAGGGCAGGGCGGCCAGCTCGGTGGCGTTGCCCTGGTGGATGTGAAAGATGCGCATGGGGGCCTGGGGCAGGGCGGGGAAGACGCCGGCGCCGGCCCTGCGGGCAGGCGGCCGGGGGGGCGGTCGCTTACTTTTGCAGCAGCCGCGCCGCGTCGCGGGCGAAATACGTCAGCACGCCGTCGGCGCCGGCGCGCTTGAAGGCCAGCAGGCTTTCCATCATCACCGCGTCGTGGTCGAGCCAGCCGTTGGCGGCCGCGGCCTTGAGCATGGCGTACTCGCCGCTCACCTGGTAGGCGAAGGTGGGCACGCGGAACTCGTCCTTCACGCGGCGCACCACGTCCAGGTACGGCATGCCGGGCTTGACCATCACCATGTCGGCGCCTTCGGCGATATCGAGGGCCACCTCGCGCAGCGCCTCGTCGATGTTGCCCGGGTCCATCTGGTACACGTTCTTGTCGGCCTTGCCCAGGGCGCCGCGCGTGCCCACGGCATCGCGGAACGGGCCGTAGAAGGCGCTCGCGTACTTGGCGCTGTAGGCCATGATGCGCGTGTGGATGTGGCCCTGCACTTCGAGCGCCTCGCGGATCGCACCGATGCGCCCGTCCATCATGTCGCTGGGCGCCACGATGTCCACGCCCGCCTCGGCATGCGTGAGCGCCTGGCCGGTGAGGATCTCCACCGTTTCGTCGTTGATGATGTAGCCGGTGGTATCGAGCACGCCGTCCTGGCCGTGGCTCGTGTAGGGGTCCAGCGCCACGTCGGTCATCACGCCCAGCGCGGGGAATTCTTTCTTGAGCGCCCGCACCACGCGGGGAATCAGGCCCTCGGGGTTGAGCGCCTCCTTGCCGTCCGGCGCCTTGAGCGCGGGGTCGATGGCCGGAAACAGCGCCAGCACCGGAATGCCCAGCTTCACGCAATCCTCGGCCACCGGCAGCAGGAGGTCCAGGCTCAGGCGCTCCACGCCCGGCATCGACGCGATGGCCTCGCTGCGGCCCTGGCCTTCGTGCACGAACACGGGGTAGATCAGATCGTGCGGCGTGACGGCATGCTCGCGCACGAGGTTGCGGGTGAAGGCATCGCGGCGCAGGCGGCGCGGGCGGTTCTGGGGGAAGGGGGTGGGGCTGGACAGATGCATCCCGAAATTGTGCGCCACATTGCCGCGGGACAGTCTCCGCCCGGCCCTTCGACGTGACGCCGGCAGCCGTGGTTTTTGCGCGTCGGACTCCGCCGGACGGCCCGGCACGGCACGTACACTGCCCCCATGCTCTGGGTCAAAGCCTTTCACATCGTCTTCGTGGCCAGCTGGTTCGCCGGCCTGTTCTACCTGCCTCGGATCTTCGTCAACCTGGCCATGGTGGCACCAGGCTCGGCCGCCGAGCGCGACCGGCTCCTGCTCATGGCGCGCAAGCTGCTGCGCTTCACCACCTTTCTGGCCGTGCCGGCCATCGCGCTGGGGCTGTGGCTCTACCTGGGGTACGGCATCGGCCGCGGGCCGGGCAACGGCTGGATGCACGCCAAGCTCCTGGTCGTGGTGCTCGCCGTGGGCTACCACCATGCCTGCGGCGTGCTGCTGCGCAAGCTGGCCAGCGGCCAGAGCCGGCGCAGCCACCGCTGGTTCCGCTGGTTCAACGAAGTGCCGGTGCTGCTGCTGGTGGCCGCGGTGGTGCTGGTCGTCGTCAAACCCTTCTGACGCGCCGGCCGCGCGCCCCCGCCGTGCACAAGACATCCGCCTGGCCCCTGGCGCTGATCTACGCGGCCCTCGTGGTCTTCGCCAGCCTGTTCCCCTTCGACGGCTGGCGCGAGCAGGGCATCTCGCCGTGGGTGTTCCTCACCGCCCGCATCCCCCCGCCGTACTGGACGTGGTTCGACGTCAACATCAACATCGCCGGCTATGCGCCATTCGGCTTCCTGCTGGCGCTGGCCCTGCTTCGCACCGGCTGGCCGCGCTCTGCGGTGCCCGTGGCCGCGCTGGCGGGCGCGCTGCTCTCGATGCTGATGGAGTTCCTGCAGATCTACCTGCCGCGGCGCGTGCCCTCCAACATGGACCTGATGCTGAACGCGCTCGGCACGCTGGGCGGCGCGCTGCTGGCGGCGCTGCTGGAGCGGCTGGGCGCGCTGGCCCGCTGGAGCCGGCTGCGGGCGCGGTGGTTCGTCGCCGACGCCAGCGGGGCGCTGGCCTTGCTCGCGCTGTGGCCGGTGGCACTGCTGTTTCCCGCCGCCGTGCCCTTCGGGCTGGGCCAGATGTGGGAGCGGCTCGAGATCGCGCTGGAAGACCTGCTGGCCGACACCCCGTTCCTGGACTGGCTGCCGCTGCGCGAAACGCCGCTGGAAGCCCTGTCGCCCAGTGCCGAACTGCTGGCCGTGATGCTGGGCCTGCTCGTGCCCTGCCTGCTGGGCTACTGCGTGATCCGCCACATCGGCCGCCGCGTGGCGTTCTCGCTGGCCACGGTGGTGGCGGGCGTGTCGGTGACCGCGCTGTCCTCCGCGCTCAGCTACGGCCCGGCGCATGCCTGGGAGTGGCTCGGCACCCCGGCCCGCGTGGGTGTGTGGGCCGGCATGGCCGTCGCGCTGATGCTGGCCGGCCTGCCCCGCCGGGCCAGCGCCGCCGTGCTGCTATTGCTGCTGATGCTGCATCTGAACATCCTCAACCAGGCGCCCACCAGCGCCTATTTCGCCGACACCCTGCAGGCCTGGGAGCAGGGCCGCTTCATCCGCTTCTACGGCCTGGGCCAATGGCTCGGCTGGCTCTGGCCCTACGCCACCCTGGTCTATGTGGTGCAACGCGTGGCCCGGCGCGACCGGGACCCGGCCGAGGGCAACGCGGATACCCCTGTTCGCATCGGCTCCTAAAATGCCCGGATGACCGACACCCCCACGCCGCCAGCCGCGCAGCCTGGCTACTACGCCCGCCACATCTTCTTTTGCCTGAACGACCGCACCAACGGCGAGGACAGCTGCGCCCACCACGGTGCGCAGGCCGCGTTCGACCGCTGCAAGTCCCAGGTCAAGGCGGCCGGCCTGTCCGGCCCCGGCAAGGTGCGGGTGAACAAGGCCGGTTGCCTGGACCGCTGCGCCGGTGGGCCCGTCGCCGTGGTCTATCCCGAGGGCACCTGGTACACCTTCGTGGATGGCAGCGACATCGACGAAATCGTGGAATCGCACCTGAAGAACGGCCAGGTCGTCGAGCGCCTGCTCACGCCGCCGGAACTCGGGCGCTGATTCACGCGTTGATCGGTTTTAGTGTTTTTGGCTGTCTGCCCTAGATTTTATTGCCCTGACAGCTATTTATTTGATAGCAAATCACGTGAATGCCCAGACTGAACGCCTGACCCTCACCGGCGCTGCCGGTGCCATCGAAGCGGCACGCGATGCGGCCCAGGCGCCGGACGGCGCGCCCTCGCGCGGCGTGGCGGTGATCGCCCACCCGCACCCGCTGTTCGGCGGCACCATGGACAACAAGGTGGTGCAGACCCTGGCGCGCGCCTTCGTGCACGGCGGCTGGACCGCCGTGCGCTTCAATTTCCGGGGTGTGGGCGCCAGCGCCGGCACGCACGACGCGGGCCATGGCGAACTGGAAGACTTCTTGGAGGTGGTGCGCCAGGCGGCGCCCGAGGGGACTCTGGCCCTGGCGGGCTTCTCGTTCGGCGCCTTCGTCACCAGCCATGCGCTGGAGCGCCTGTGGGGCGAGCGCAGCATCGAGCGGGTGGTCCTGGTCGGCACTGCCGCCAGCCGCTTCACCGTGGCGCCCGTGCCGGCCGAGGCGCATGAGCGCACGCTGGTCGTGCACGGCGAGCAGGACGACACCGTGCCGCTGTCGGCCGTCATGGACTGGGCGCGGCCGCAGATACTCCCCGTCACAGTCGTGCCCGGCGGCGGGCATTTCTTTCACGGACAATTGCCGCTCCTGAAAAACCTGGTGTCCCGCCACCTGCTGGCGGGGAACTGACCGCCCTCCAGACGATCCCTATCGGGCATCGCACGGCGCGCCATCCCGGCCGCCGTTTTTGACCGTTTGGTTTGTTTCCTTGCCCCGAATGCCTGTTTCCATGAAGCCCTTCCTCTCCACGCTGCGTTCCTTCGTTCTTGTCGCCGTGCTGGCGCCTGCCGCCCTCTGGGCGCAGGGCCAGGCCCCCCAGCCCCCCGAGATCGCTGCGCGCAACTACCTGCTGCTCGACGTGACCGCCGGCCAGGTGCTCGCCGCCAAGGACATCGACGCGCCGGTCGAGCAGGCATCGCTCACCAAGCTCATGACGGGCTACCTGGTCTTCGACGCGTTGCGCGCCAAGAAGATCACGCTGGAGCAGAAGCTGCCCGTGAGCGTGCTGGCCTGGAAGATGCCCGGCTCGCGCATGTTCATCGATCCCAAGATGCAGGTGCCGGTGGAAGACCTCATCAAGGGGATGATCGTGCAGTCGGGCAACGACGCCACCATGGCCCTGGCCGAAGGCGTGGGCGGCACGGCCGAGAACTTCGTCAAGCTCATGAACGACCAGGCCAAGGCCCTGGGCATGAAGAACACGGCCTACAAGAACCCCGAAGGCCTGACCGAGCCGGGCCACACGACCACCGCGCGCGACCTGGGCGTGCTGGCCACCCGCCTGATGCAGGAATTCCCCGAGTACATGCACTACTACGCGACCAAGCACTATGCGTACCCGGGCACGCCGCCCTCCAACGGCACCAACCGCAATTCGCTGCTGTTCCGCGATCCCACGGTGGACGGCCTCAAGACCGGCCACACCGCCGCTGCCGGCTACTGCCTGGTGGCCACGTCCAAGCGCGACTTTCCGAACGTCGGCCAGCGCCGTCTGCTGTCCATCGTGCTGGGCGCCTCCAGCGAGAACGCCCGGGCGAACGAGAGCCAGAAGCTCTTGAACTGGGGCTACACGGCCTTCGACGCCGTCAAGCTGTTCGACGCCGGCCAACCCGCCGCCACGCCGGCCGTCTGGAAGGGCAAGCAGAACACCATCCAGATCGGCCGTCCGGACGCCATCGTCGTCACCGTGCCGTCGGGCAGCGCCGGCAAGGTCACGACCCAGATCGTGCGCACCGACCCGCTGGTGGCACCCTTCACCAAGGGTCAGTCGATCGGCACCCTGAAGGTGTCGCTGGGTGAGCAGCCCATCGCCGAAGTGCCGCTGGTGGCGCTGGAGACGGTGGAGCAGGCCGGCATCTTCGGCCGCGCCTGGGATGCGATCCGACTGTGGATCAAGTGACACGGCGGCGGCCGGCTGGCCGCCCCGCGATTGCTCCATCAGCGCCAACCTGCTACATTAGAAGGCTTTTCGGAATTTCCGAAGGGATTCACGTTTTCGTTTTTCACGAAGCATTTCACGTTTAGGGACGTATTCATGCCAACCATCAATCAACTGGTCCGTCAGGGTCGCGAGGTCGAAAAGATCAAGTCGAAGAGCCCCGCGATGGAAAACTCTCCTCAGCGCCGCGGCGTGTGCACCCGTGTGTACACCACGACGCCAAAGAAGCCTAACTCCGCTCTGCGGAAGGTCGCCAAGGTTCGCCTGACCAACGGCTTCGAAGTCATTTCCTACATCGGCGGCGAAGGCCACAACCTGCAGGAACACAGCGTCGTGCTGGTTCGTGGCGGTCGTGTCAAGGACTTGCCCGGTGTGCGTTACCACATCGTGCGTGGCTCGCTCGACTTGCAAGGCGTGAAAGACCGCAAGCAAGCGCGCTCCAAGTACGGTGCCAAGAAGCCCAAGGCCAAGTAAGCCCTGCGTTTTTTTGCAAAAGATATCCGGTGCTGTTTCCCGCGTGGCGCGGTGATCCAGCGTAGTGACCCCAAGCGCAACTGTCTTGCGTGGGTCGAGTAAGTGGGAGTCCTGAATGGCTCTCGCGGTGTCTGAAAAGATGCCAACTGAAGCAAACATGAGGTGAAAAAATGCCACGTCGTCGCGAAGTCCCCAAACGTGAAATCCTGCCGGATCCCAAGTTCGGCAATGTAGAGCTGTCCAAATTCATGAACGTGATCATGGAAGGCGGCAAAAAGGCAGTGGCAGAGCGCATCATTTACGGCGCTCTGGAACTGATCGAGAAGAAGCACCCTGACAAGGACCCTCTGGAAGCGTTCACCGTTGCCATCAACAACGTGAAGCCCATGGTCGAAGTGAAGTCCCGCCGCGTGGGCGGTGCCAACTACCAGGTGCCTGTGGAAGTGCGCCCCGTGCGCCGTCTGGCACTGTCGATGCGCTGGATCAAGGAAGCCGCCCGCAAGCGTGGCGAAAAGTCGATGGCGCAACGCCTGGCCAACGAACTGCTGGAAGCCACGGAAGGCCGTGGCGGCGCGATGAAGCGCCGTGACGAAGTGCACCGCATGGCCGAAGCCAACAAGGCATTCAGCCACTTCCGCTTCTAAGCCTCCAGGCTTTCTCCGGTGCAAACGTAAGGCCGCTGGCATTTTCTGCCTGCGGCCTTATCTTGATTCAGGTCGCCGGCAAATTGTGGTGCTGCGTCGCAAAAGCGGGTGGCCCATCACAACGAACACAACGTTCAACCAAGGATTTACCATGGCTCGCAAGACCCCCATCGAGCGCTACCGCAATATCGGTATCTCGGCCCACATCGACGCTGGCAAGACCACGACGACCGAGCGGATTCTTTTCTACACCGGTGTGAATCACAAGATCGGTGAAGTGCATGACGGCGCAGCCACCATGGACTGGATGGAGCAGGAGCAAGAGCGCGGCATCACGATCACGTCGGCTGCCACCACCTGCTTCTGGAGCGGCATGGACCGTTCGTTCCCCGAGCACCGCATCAACATCATCGACACCCCTGGCCACGTGGACTTCACGATCGAAGTGGAGCGTTCCATGCGCGTGCTGGACGGCGCCTGCATGGTGTACTGCGCGGTGGGCGGCGTGCAGCCACAGTCGGAAACCGTGTGGCGCCAGGCGAACAAGTACAAGGTGCCTCGCCTCGCGTTCGTGAACAAGATGGACCGTACCGGTGCCAACTTCTTCAAGGTCGTCGAGCAGATGAAGCTGCGCCTGAAGGCCAACCCCGTGCCGATCGTGATCCCGATCGGTGCCGAAGAAAACTTCACGGGCGTGGTCGACCTGCGCAAGATGAAGGCCATCATCTGGGACGAAGCCTCGCAAGGCATGAAGTTCACCTTCGAAGAGATCCCCGCCGACCTGCTGGAAACGGCCAAGGAATGGCGCGAGAAGATGGTCGAGGCGGCTGCTGAAGCCTCCGAAGACCTGATGAACAAGTACCTGGAAGAAGGTGATCTTTCCGAAGAGGAAATCACCCTCGGCCTGCGCACGCGTGCCATCGCCTGCGAAATTCAGCCCATGCTGTGCGGTACGGCCTTCAAGAACAAGGGTGTGCAGCGCATGCTGGACGCCGTGATCGAACTGATGCCTTCGCCGGTGGACATTCCTCCCGTGGGCGGTACCGACGACGACGAGCAACCGACGAGCCGCAAGGCCGACGACTCGGAAAAGTTCTCTGCCCTGGCGTTCAAGCTGATGACCGACCCGTTCGTGGGTCAGCTGACGTTCGTGCGCGTGTATTCCGGTGTTCTGTCCAAGGGCGACACGGTGTACAACCCCGTGCGCGGCAAGAAGGAGCGCATTGGCCGTATCGTGCAGATGCACGCCAACAACCGCGAAGAAGTCGATGAAATCCGCGCTGGCGACATCGCCGCCTGCGTGGGCCTGAAAGACGTGACGACCGGTGAAACCCTGTGCGATCCCTCGGCCATCGTGACGCTGGAGCGCATGGTGTTCCCTGAGCCTGTGATCCGTCAGGCCGTGGAGCCGAAGTCGAAGGCCGACCAGGAAAAGATGGGTATCGCGCTGGGCCGTCTGGCTGCCGAAGATCCTTCGTTCCGCGTCAGCACCGACGAAGAATCCGGCCAGACCATCATCGGCGGCATGGGCGAGCTCCACCTGGAAATCATCGTGGACCGCATGAAGCGCGAATTCGGCGTGGAAGCCAACGTGGGCAAGCCTCAAGTGGCCTACCGCGAAACCATCCGCAAGACGGTGGAAGAGGCCGAAGGCAAGTTCGTCCGCCAGTCTGGCGGTAAGGGCCAGTACGGCCACGTCGTGCTCAAGATCGAGCCGAACGAAGCCGGCAAGGGCATCGAATTCGTCGACGCCATCAAGGGCGGTGTGGTTCCTCGCGAATTCATCCCCGCGGTGGAAAAGGGCATCAATGAAGCCGTCACGCAAGGCGTGCTGGCCGGCTACCCGGTGGTGGACGTCAAGGTCACGCTGCACTTCGGTTCGTACCACGATGTGGACTCGAACGAACTCGCGTTCAAGATGGCCGCCATCTTCGGTTTCAAGGAAGGTTGCCGCAAGGCCAACCCCGTGATTCTCGAGCCCATGATGGCCGTGGAAGTCGAAACGCCGGAAGACTACGCCGGTACGGTGATGGGCGACTTGTCGTCCCGCCGTGGCATGGTGCAGGGCATGGACGACATGGTCGGCGGCGGCAAGGCCATCAAGGCGGAAGTGCCCCTGTCGGAAATGTTCGGCTACTCGACCTCGCTGCGCTCCGCAACGCAAGGCCGCGCCACCTACTCGATGGAATTCAAGCACTACAGCGAAGCCCCTCGCAACGTGTCGGAAGCCATCATGGCTGCACGCGCCAAGTAATTGGCAAGGGGAGGGGCGGCTTCGGCGGTCCCTTTCGGTTGGTTTTATGGAATTGGCTGCCAGCGCTTATCGAGTAAGCGCTGGCAGCTATGAAAAAAATAGCAGCAAGATCCTTGCAATCTGCGACCCGGTGCCGTCCTGTTGCCCTGTGCGGGACGACTCAGCAATCGGGTGCAGACGTTAAACCCTGACACAGGCATTGCTCTTTGGAGATTCAAAATGGCAAAAGGTAAGTTCGAACGTACCAAGCCCCACGTGAACGTGGGCACCATCGGTCACGTGGACCATGGCAAGACGACTCTGACGGCGGCCATCGCCACGGTGCTGTCCTCCAAGTTCGGTGGCGAAGCCAAGGCATACGACCAGATCGACGCAGCGCCCGAAG
>NZ_BQXI01000042.1:0-31053 GCF_030158955.1 Acidovorax sp. SUPP1855
CTTGTGTTGGCGCGAGGCCTCAGCGAACAGGTCGAACTTCAGGGCGCTACGGGGAGTGATCATGGCAAAGGATGGAGCACGCGTTCTCGATCAACAAGGGACCGGATGGGTTTTGAGAGGTTCCCTACGAGGGATGACCTATCAGGAGGTGGTGTCGATTACGGGAAGCCAAACGGGCATGGAGTTGCCTTTGAATCGAGTAGCCGCTTTAACTTCCTAGACAAAAGGTGGAAATAATGAAAAAAACCGCTTTTGAAATTCTTGTTCGAGATCGAGACGGATTTGAAAAACTTTTAGTTCAAGTTCGCTGGGGTAATATTATTCTGTGCGAGCTCAATAAAGAGCGAGGTGAGGATCAGGCGGAAATGAAGCTGTATTGCAATGACGTGCTTTACAACGATCAAGAAATCAAGTTTCCCTTCGCCGATTTCTTGGAGGCGATGAAAGTGGCTCAGAAAGAGTTGAAGCGCTTGTAGTCAAAGGTGGGGCCATCACCAGCACACAAGCGGCCATCGACGGGGAGCAAGAACACCTCCAGTTCGGTGCGATTACCACCCTCCTGGGCGGCGTGAGCCTGATCGCCTGCCGGGTGTGCAGGTGCAGAATCAGCGGGCCGCGCACAGGCCGCTTCGAGGCAGTTCGATGGCAAGGAGCGGTTGCCTGAGCAAACAGTTCGCTACAGGCGCAGCTGTGCGCCCGCCAAGGCTCAGTTCACACGTTGGACCAATCAGGTTCCACCGACGTACGGATTGCTCTGTCGCTCCCGCCCAAAGCTGCTCTCCGGCCCGTGTCCTGGAATGAAGATGGTTTCGTCACCCATGGGCCACAGGCGCTGGACGATGCTGTCGATGAGGTGCTGGTGGTTGCCCTGCGGAAAGTCCGTGCGGCCGATACTGCCCGCAAACAGAACATCCCCGACGAAAGCGCGCTGGATCTGGGGCGCATGGAACACCACATGGCCCGGCGTGTGCCCGGGGCAGTGCCGAACGGTCAGCGTTTCCTGTCCGATCTGCACGGTGTCTCCGTCGTGCAGCCACCGCGTGGGGGTGAACGGCTCGGCGGGCGGGAATCCGAACATCGCGCTTTGCTGCGGCAAGCCGTCGATCCAGAACTGATCGCCTGGGTGCGGTCCGATGATGGGCAGATTCAAAGTCCGGGACAGTTCTCCGGCACCGCCTGCGTGGTCGATGTGCGCGTGGGTCAGCCAGATCTGCGCCAGTTTCAGGCCACGCTGTTCGACATCCGCCAAAAGCTTGTCCAGATCACCGCCGGGATCGACCAATGCGGCTCGATTGGTGGCATCGCACCACACGATGGAGCAGTTCTGCTGAAATGCGGTGACCGGACGCGTGTGGTATTGGAGCATGGTGAAAGCCGGATAAGAGAAAAAGAGGGATGTTGCCCCACATGGATGACGGAGAGCCGTTGCGTGGATGGGGCCGTGCCCCATGGCGACCCAGCCATCGCCTTACAACACCATGTCGTACCCGATCGTGATCGGCGCATGGTCCGAAAACTTCTCGGTCTTGTAGATGTGCTCGGTGCGGGCCAGGGCTGCGATGGCCGGCGTGGCCAAGTGGTAGTCCAGCCGCCATCCGACGTTGTTCGCGTAGGCCTGCCCCCGGTTGCTCCACCACGTGTAGGCCGTGTCCGTGGCGTCTGGTTGTAACTGACGGTAAACGTCTATCAGGCCGCCGCCTTCATCAGTTATGTGCAACAACTTTGTCATCCACTCGCGCTCCTGCGGAAGGAAGCCGCTGTTCTTCTGGTTGCTGCGCCAGTTCTTGAGGTCGATGGCCTGATGGGCGATGTTGATGTCGCCGCAGAGGATGAACTCGCGCTCGCCCTTGGTGCGCATGAGGTGGGGATGGAACTCGTCCAGGAACCGGAACTTGGCCAGCTGGCGCTCTTCGCCCGAGGAGCCGCTCGGAAAGTACGCGCTGATGATCGACAGCTTGCGCGCGGGCGTGTCGAAGCGGGCTTCCACGTAGCGGCCCTCGGCATCGAACTCCTGCGAGCCGTAGCCGATGCGCACGTCGCTCGGCTCGTGGCGCGGGTAGATGCCCACGCCCGAGTAGCCTTTCTTGGCCGCGAAGTGAAAGTGCCCTTTCAGGCCCGCCAGGTGCTCGAAGCGGCCCAGCATGTCGGCCGACTGCGCCTTGATCTCCTGCACGCAAATACAATCCGGCCGCGTTGCGGCGATCCATGCCTCCACCCCCTTGGATGCGGCGGAGCGGATGCCGTTGAGGTTGAGGCTCGTTAATTTGAAAAGGGGTGAATCCATGGTGACAGACAAGGCGCAATCGGTGGAACAGGACCGCCTGGCGCAGGACTTCGTGCAATTCGCCGTGGAAGCGGGGGTGCTGCGCTTCGGCGAATTCAAGACCAAGGCAGGCCGCTTGAGCCCGTATTTCTTCAACGCCGGTCTGTTCGACGACGGCGCCAAGATGGGCAGGCTGGCCGAATTCTATGCAAAAGCCCTGCTGGCGAGCGGCATCGAGTTCGACATGGTGTTCGGGCCGGCGTACAAAGGCATTCCGCTGGCGGCCACGGTGGCGGTCGAACTGGCGCGGCACGGGCGCAACGTGCCCTTTGCCTACAACCGCAAGGAGGCCAAGGACCACGGCGAAGGCGGCACGCTCGTGGGTGCCCCGCTGCGCGGCCGCGTGCTGATCGTGGACGACGTGATGTCCGCCGGCACCGCGGCGCGCGAGTCGATCGCGCTGATCCGCGCCGCGGTCGCCCAGCCCCATGCCATGGCCATCGCCCTCGACCGGCAGGAGAAAGCGACCGAGAACGGTCAGGACGTGGAGCACAGCGCCGTGCAGTACGTGCGCGACCATCTGGGCATGCAGGTATGCACCATCGCCAAGCTGGCAGATTTATTGCAGTATTTGGCCCAGAGTGGGGAGCCGGGTGTGCACACCCACCATGAACACGTGCTGGCATACCGCCAGCGCTACGGCGTGCAAGGGGGGTAGTTCGTTTGAGCAAGACGGCCTGGAGATTCGGCTGGTGGGTGATCGCCCTCTCGGGCCTGGCGGGCACGCCGGCCGGGGCGCAGCCGAGCGGCTCTCCGACCGCCGGCATCTACACCTGCGTGAATGCCCAGGGCCGTCGCCTCACGGCGGATCGGCCCATCGCCGAGTGTGTGGACCGCGAGCAGCGGGTGCTGGGGCCATCGGGCACCGAGCGCCAGCGCCTGGGCCCCACCCTCACCGACCAGGAGCGCGCCGCCCTGGAGGCCCAGCGCCGCAAGGAGGCCGAGGAGCGCGCCCGCATCGCCGACGAGCGCCGCCGCGAGCGCGTGCTGGTGGCCCGCTACCCCGACCAGGCCTCGCACGATGCCGAGCGCGCCGCGGCCATCCAGCAGGTCAACGAGGTCACGGCCGTCGCCGAAAAGCGCGTGGCCGACCTGCAGCGCCAGCGCAAGGCGCTCGATACTGAAATGGAGTTCTACCGCCGCGATCCCAGCAAGGCGCCCATGCTCCTGCGCCGCCAGATCGCCGAGCAGGAAGACGCCCTGGCCGAGCAGCAGCGGTTCATTGCCGGGCAGGAGCAGGAAAAGCGCCGCGTGCACCAGCGGTTCGACGCCGAACTGGTGCAGCTCAAGAGCCTTTGGGCGGGGCAGCGCCCCGCTATGCCTTCACAGTAAAGGCACCCTTCCCCGGTGGCCGGGGCGGGGTGGGCGTCAGGAAGACGCCGCCGCGAGCCGGGCGCGCAGCAGATCGTTCACCTGCTGCGGATTGGCCTTGCCCTTGCTGGCCTTCATGGCCTGGCCCACGAGCGCGTTGAAGGCCTTGTCCTTGCCCGCGCGAAACTGGGCCACGTTGTCGGGGTTGGCGGCGATCACGTCGTCGATGATCTTTTCCAGCGCGCCGGAGTCGTTCATCTGCTTGAGGCCCTTGGTCTCGATGATCGCGTCCACGTCGCCCGCAGCCGCATCGCTCCACAGCGCATCGAACACCTGCCGGGCGGCGTTGTTGGAGATCGTGCCATCGGCGATGCGGGTGACCAGTTGCGCCAGTTGGGCGGCGCCCACGGGGGCCGAGGCGATGTCGCTCTCGCCGGCATTCACCCGCCGCGACACCTCGCCCATGATCCAGTTGCTGACCAGCTTGGGTTGCTGGCTGGCCTGCGCCGCCGATTCGAAATACGAAGCCATCGCCTTCGACTGGGTCAGCGTGGTCGCGTCGTACTCCGGCAGGCCGTAGTCGGCCACGAAGCGCGCGGCCATGCTGCGGGGCAGCTCGGGCATCAGCGCGCGCTGCTCGTCCACCCATTGCTGCGAAATCTGCAGCGGCGGCAGGTCCGGATCGGGGAAGTAGCGGTAGTCGGCCGCGTCTTCCTTGGTGCGCATGGCACGGGTCTCGCCCGTGCCGGGGTCGAACAGCACCGTGGCCTGCTGGATCGCGTGGCCGTCCTCGATCTGCTCGATCTGCCAGCGGATCTCGTAGTCGATCGCCTGCTGCATGAACTTGAAGCTGTTCAGGTTCTTGATCTCGCGGCGCGTGCCCAGCGGGGCGCCGGGTTTGCGCACCGAGACGTTGGCATCGCAGCGGAACGAGCCCTCCTGCATGTTGCCGTCGCAGATGCCGATCCACGTCACGATCTTGTGCAGTTCCTTGGCGTAGGCCACGGCCTCTTCGGACGAGCGCATGTCGGGCTCGGTCACGATCTCCAGCAGCGGCGTGCCGGCGCGGTTCAGGTCGATGCCGCTCTGGCCGATGAAGTCTTCGTGCAGCGACTTGCCCGCGTCTTCCTCCAGGTGGGCGCGAACGAGCTTCACGGTCTTCTTCTCGTCACCGAGGAAGAACGACACCTCGCCGCCCTGCACCACCGGGATCTCGAACTGGCTGATCTGGTAGCCCTTGGGCAGATCCGGATAGAAGTAGTTCTTGCGGGCGAAAACGCTTTCCGGCGCAATGGTGGAGCCCAGGGCCAGTCCTAATTTGATGGCGCAGGCCACGGCCTCGCGGTTCATCACGGGCAGGGTGCCCGGCAGGGCCAGGTCCACCGCGCAGGCCTGCGTGTTGGGCGCGGCGCCGAAGGCGGTGGGCGCGCGGCTGAAGATCTTGGATTTCGTCGCAAGCTGGGTGTGGGTTTCGAAGCCGATGACGACTTCGTAACCGTGGATCAATGGGGCGGTCATGTTCAGAGGCCTCCCGGCGTGCGGAGGTGGAAATCGGTGGCTTGCTGCAGGCGGTGGGCGGCGTTGAGCAGCCGGGCTTCCTGGAAGTAGTTGCCGATCAGCTGCAGGCCCACGGGCATGCCGTCCTCGCCGAAGCCGGCGGGCACGCTCATGCCGGGCAGGCCGGCGAGCGAGGCGGGCAGCGTGAAGATGTCGGCCAGGTAGTCGGCCAGCGGGTCGTTGCCGTGCTCGCCGAGCTTCCACGCCACCGTGGGTGCCACCGGGCCGGCGATGAGGTCGCACGACTGGAAGGCATTCTGGAAGTCGTCGGCGATCATGCGGCGGATCTTCTGCGCCTGCAGGTAGTAGGCGTCGTAGTAGCCGTGCGACAGCACGTAGGTGCCGATCATGATGCGGCGCTTGACCTCGTCGCCGAAGCCCTCGGCGCGCGTCTTCTTGTACATGTCCACCAGATCGGTGTAGTCGCTGGCGCGGTGGCCGAACTTCACGCCGTCGAACCGCGAGAGGTTGGACGAGGCCTCGGCCGGCGCGATCACGTAGTACACGGGAATGGACAGCTCGGTGCGCGGCAGGCTGATGGGCACCAGTTTCGCGCCGAGCTTCTCGTATTCCTGGAGCGCGGCGTCCACCGCGGCGCGCACGCCGGGCGCGAGGCCCTCGCCGAAGAACTCGGCGGGGATGCCGATGCGCAGCCCGTCGATGCCGTCGTTCAGCTGGCGGGTGAAGTCCTGCGCCGGCAGGTCGAGCGAGGTGGAGTCGCGGTCCAGGTCCGGGCCGCAGATGGCCGACAGCAGCAGAGCGCAGTCCTCGGCCGAGCGGGCCATGGGGCCGGCCTGGTCCAGGCTGGAGGCGAAGGCGATCATCCCGTAGCGCGAGGCACGGCCATAGGTCGGCTTGATGCCCGTGATGCCGCAGAACGAGGCGGGCTGGCGGATCGAGCCGCCCGTGTCGGTGCCGGTGGCGGCAGGCGCCAGGCGCGCGGCGACCGCCACGGCGCTGCCGCCCGACGAGCCGCCCGGCACGCGGGTGGCGTCCCAGGGGTTGCGCACCGGCGCGGGCGCATCGAAGCCCACCGGGGCCACGGCGGAGTTCTCGTTGGCCGAGCCCATGGCGAACTCGTCGCAGTTGAGCTTGCCCAGCGTGACGGCACCGGCGTTGGCCAGCTGGCCGACCACGGTGGCGTCGAAGGGCGACTGGTAGCCGGTCAGCATCTTCGATCCGGCCGTGCTGGGAAAGTCGCGCGTGACGAAGATGTCCTTGTGGGCGATGGGCACGCCGGCCAAGGGGCCCGCCGTGCCGGCCGCGATGGCCGCGTCCTGCGCGCGGGCCTGCGCCAGGGTGGCTTCTTCGTTCACGGCGACGTAGGCGCCCAGGTTCTGGTGGGCCGCGGCGCGCGCCAGGAAGTACTGGGCGGCTTCGACGGCGGAGACGCGGCGCTCGCGCAGTTCGGTGGCCAGGGCGGCCACGCCCAGGTCGTGCAATGCGGTGGTGGAGTGGGTGGTCATCGGGGCGCCCTCATTCGATCACCTTGGGCACGAGGAACAGGCCGTTCTCCACGGCCGGCGCGCTGCGCTGGTTGGCTTCGCGCTGATCGGGTTCGCTGGCGACGTCCTCGCGCAGGCGCAGGGCCACGGCCTGGACGGCGGCGACCGGGTGCGCGAGGGGGGCGATGCCGGTAGTATCCACAGCCCGCATCTTCTCGACGATGCCGAAGAAACCGTTGATCTGCGTGAGCATGCGCTCACTGTCGTCCGAACTCAATTCGAGCCGCGCCAGATTGGCGATGCGGCCGATGTCCTGGGGTGTCAGTGCCATAGGGGAAGGGGGGTGGGAAACCGGATGTAAAGCTGAAATCCGGGCCATGCCGGAGGGAGTTATTCACAGGGGATGCGGTATTATCCCGGCTTTGCCGCAATACCCTCCCAACTGCCGGTCATTGTGCGAAAAAATCCAATAAACACCCCCTAATATCACCCGGCGATGGCAGGCCGACGTGCATGCCGTGCCTGAGAGGATTTTTGAATGTTCGGAGCTTTCCGTCGGTACTTCTCCACCGACCTTGCGATTGACCTTGGCACCGCCAACACCCTGATTTTTGCCCGCGACAAGGGCATCGTGCTCGATGAACCCTCGGTCGTCGCCATCCGCCACGAAGGCGGCCCCCACGGAAAGAAAGTCATCCAGGCCGTCGGCCGCGAAGCCAAGGCCATGCTGGGCAAGGTGCCCGGCAACATCGAAGCCATCCGTCCGATGAAGGACGGGGTGATCGCGGATTTCGTGATCACCGAGCAGATGATCAAGCAGTTCATCAAGATGGTGCACCCCCGCACCCTGCTCACCCCCAGCCCCCGCATCATCATCTGCGTGCCCTGCGGCTCCACCCAGGTGGAGCGCCGCGCCATCAAGGACGCGGCCGAGGCCGCCGGTGCCACCGCGGTGTACCTGATCGAAGAGCCCATGGCCGCCGGCATCGGCGCCGGCCTGCCGGTCTCCGAAGCCTCCGGCTCCATGGTGGTCGACATCGGCGGCGGCACCACCGAGGTGGGCGTGATCTCGCTGGGCGGCATGGTCTACAAGGGCAGCGTCCGCGTGGGCGGCGACAAGTTCGACGAGGCCATCATCAGCTACATCCGCCGCAACTACGGCATGCTGATCGGCGAGCCCACGGCGGAAGCCATCAAGAAGAACATCGGTTCGGCCTTTCCCGGCTCCGAAGTGCGCGAGATGGAAGTCAAGGGCCGCAACCTCAGCGAAGGCGTGCCGCGCAGCTTCACCATCTCCAGCAACGAGGTGCTGGAGGCGCTCACCGACCCCCTCAACCAGATCGTCTCCGCCGTCAAGAACGCGCTGGAGCAAACGCCCCCCGAACTGGGTGCCGACATCGCCGAGCGCGGCATGATGCTCACCGGCGGCGGCGCGTTGCTGCGCGACCTGGACCGCCTGCTGGCCGAGGAAACCGGCCTGCCGGTGCTGGTCGCCGAAGACCCCCTGACCTGCGTGGTGCGCGGGTGCGGCATTGCGCTGGAGCGCATGGACCGCCAGGGCAGCATCTTCACGAGCGAGTGACACGCCCGGCCCTGGCGCGAAGCCGGGGCCCTGGAAAAAGACATGGATCAACCGCTGGACATCCTCCTTCCGCCCCTGCCGGGCGTGCAGGGCTGCGGGCGGGCCAACGCTGCCGCGCTCCTGGCGCGGCCCCCGGCCGCTGCCTGGCCGGTTGTCGCCTGATCCCACGGCCTGCCTGCCCATGCCCCTCGGTACGCTCGAACGGTCCGCGCCGCCCTTCTTCAAGCAAGGGCCCTCGCCGCGCTCCCGACTTGCCCTCTACAGCGCCCTGGCGCTGTTTTTGATGGTGGCGGATGCCCGGTTCCAGGTGACCGATCCGCTGCGCAAGGCCGTGGCCGTGGCGCTCTACCCGTTGCAGTGGACCATGCTGCAGCCGGTGGAGTTCGCCGCCAAGGGGGCGGGCTACTTCCAGTCGCTGCAGGTGGCCCAGGCCGATGCCGACACGGCCCGCCGCAACATGGCGCAGATGTCCGAGCGCGCCAACCAGGCCGAGCAGCTCTTGCAGGAGAACGCACGGCTGCGCAAGCTGCTGGAGTTGCGCGAGCGCCTGACGACGCCGTCGCAGGCCGCGCAGGTGATCTACGACGCCGCCGATCCCTACACCCGCCGCGTGATGATCGACCAGGGCCAGGTGGCCGGCGTCGAACTCGGCTCGCCGGTGATGGACGAGTCCGGCATGCTCGGCCAGGTCACCCGCGTGCACCCGTTCCTGAGCGAGGTGACCCTGCTCATCGACCGCGACCAGGCCATTCCCGTGATGAACCTGCGCACCGGCGCGCGCAGCGTGGCCTATGGCGATCCGGTCATCGCCCACGGCGGCGGGATGGAACTGCGCTTCATGCCCGGCAATGCCGACGTGCAGGAAAACGACCTGCTCACCACCAGCGGCGTGGACGGCCTGTACCCGCCGGGGCTGCCCGTGGCGCGCGTGGTGCGGGTGGAGCGGCGCGCCGACTCGGCCTTCGCCCGCATCTACTGCGCGCCGCTGGCGCAGGTGAACGGCGCGCGCCACGTGCTGGTGCTCAAGCCGCTGACGGCCGACCTGCCGCAGCGCCCCGCGCCTGCGCCCGCCGCGCCGGTGCGCAAGGGGCGCCGATGATCCGCGCTGCCCTGCGCCCCCGCGGGCCTGCCGTGGCCGCCGCATCCCGCCCCGGGAGGTCCGCATGATCATGCCCCGCGGGCAGCAACTGCTGCTGCCGGTCCGTCCCCTGTTCATCGTCGGCAGCCTGCTGGTGGCGCTGGCGTTCAACATGCTGCCGCTCGGGCGCGTGGTGTGGACGCCCGACCTCGTGATGGTGCTGCTCGTGTTCTGGGGCGTGCACCAGCCCCAGCGCGTAGGCATGGGCGTGGCCTTTGCCATGGGGCTGTGCATGGACGTGTACCAGACCGCGCTGCTCGGCCAGCATGCCCTGGCCTATTGCGCCCTGATGTACGGCGCCCTGTACATGCACCGCCGCCTGCTGTGGTTCAGCGTGCCGTCGCAGGCGCTGCAGGTGTTTCCGCTGTTCATCGCGGCCCATGCGATCGAGCTGCTGATCCGCATCGTGTCGGGCGGCATCCTGCCCGGCTTCGAAGGCCTGGTGGCACCGTGCCTGGAGGCCTTGCTGTGGCCGCTCGCCAGCTGGATACTGCTGGCGCCGCAGCGCCGTCCGCCCGACCGCGACGAGAACCGCCCGCTGTGAGCGCGAATCGCCGCCAGCCCCCTGATCTGACCGTTTCTTTGCCGACATGACCGAACTGCGCAACACCGAAGCCGATGCGTCGCGTTTCCGCACCCGCGTGTTCGTGGTGGCGCTGGTCGTGTTGATGGCGCTGTGCCTGGTGGTGGCGCGGCTGGTGTACCTGCAGGTGGTGCGCCACGACGACCTCGCCGAGCAGGCCGAGAGCAACCGCACGGCCGTGGTGCCCATCGTGCCCAACCGCGGCCTCATCATGGACCGCAACGGCGTGGTGCTGGCCACCAACTATTCGGCCTATACGCTGGAGATCACGCCCTCCAAGGTCGAGTCGCTGGACGACACCATCGATGCCCTGTCGAAGGTGCTGGACATCCACCCGCGCGACCGGCGCCGGTTCAAGCGGCTCATGGACGAGTCGCGCAACTTCGAATCGCTGCCCATCCGCACGCGCCTGTCCGATGAGGAAGTGGCGCGCTTCACGGCGCAGCGCTACCGCTTTCCCGGCGTGGACATCAAGGCCCGGCTGTTTCGCAACTACCCCATGGGCGAGGTGGCCAGCCACGCGATCGGCTACATCGGCCGCATCAACCAGCGCGAGAAGGAGCGCATCGACGACTCCGAAGACGCGGCCAACTACCGCGGCACCGACCACATCGGCAAGCTGGGCGTGGAGCAGGGCTTCGAGAGCACCCTGCACGGCCAGACCGGCGTGGAGCGCATGGAGACCTCCGCCGGCGGCCACGCCGTGCGCCGGCTGGCCAGCCACCCGGCCACGCCTGGCAACACGGTGATGCTGTCCATCGACATCAAGCTGCAGAAGATGATCGAGGACATGTTCGGCGAGCGGCGCGGCGCGCTGGTGGCCATCGACCCGCGCAACGGCGAGGTCGTGGCGCTGGTGAGCAAGCCCACGTTCGATCCGAACCTGTTCGTGGAGGGCATCGACAGCGAGAACTGGCAGGCGCTCAACGAGTCGATCGACAAGCCGCTGCTCAATCGCGCGCTGCGCGGCACCTACCCGCCGGGCTCGACCTACAAGCCCTTCATGGCGCTGGGGGCGCTGCAGCTGAACAAGCGCTCGCCCTCGCAGGTGTACAACGACCCGGGCTTCTACACCTACGGCGGCCACACCTTCCGCAGCCACGAGGGCGGGCTGGGCGGCGTGGACATGCACCGCGCCATCCAGTTCTCCAGCAACACGTATTTCTATTCGCTGGCCGTGGACATGGGCGTGGACACCATCCACGACTTCATGAAGCCGCTCGGCTTCGGGCAGGCCACAGGCATCGACATCAACGGCGAGGTGCGCGGCGTGCTGCCCAGCACCGAGTGGAAGCGCAACACCTACCGGCGCCCCGAGATGCGCCGCTGGTACTCGGGCGAGACGGTGTCGCTGGGCATTGGGCAGGGGTACAACAATTTCACCATGCTGCAGCTGGCGCTGGCGGAGGCCACGTTGGCCAACGGCGGCACGCGCTATCGGCCCCACCTCATCAAGGCCATCAAGGACACGGTGACGGGCCAGATCACCGAGGTGCAGCAGCCCCCGGGGCAGGACCTGGGCTTTTCACCCAGGAACGTGGAGATCGTGCGCAATGCGCTCGTCGCCGTGAACAAGGGCGGCACCGGCACGCGCGTGTTCGCGGGCGCGCCCTACACCTCGGCCGGCAAGACCGGCACGGCGCAGGCGGTGAGCCTGGGGCAGAACGTCAAGTACAACGCCAAGGCGCTGGAGGACCACCAGCGCGACCACTCGCTGTTCGCCGCCTTCGCCCCGGCCGAAAACCCGCGCCTGGCGCTGGCCGTGATCGTGGAGAACGCCGGCTTCGGCGCCGCGCATGCCGCGCCCATCGCGCGGCGCGTGTTCGACTACTGGCTGCAGGGCGACTACCCCAACGAGCAGGACATGGCCGCGGTGCGCAAGGGCCAGGCGGCAGCCCCCATCGGCACGCCGCTGCGCGCGGCCGACGTGCCGCTCATCGAGCCCTGACGCCGCCCGGCGCGGTCAGTTCCCGGACTGCGCGCCGCCGGCACCCGCGATGCGCGGTGCGGGTTGCCACTGGCTGAAGATCAGCGCCGCCACGATCAGCGCTGCGCCGGCCACCCCGGCGATGCCCAGGCGCTCGTCGATCAGCACCCAGGCGGTGAGGGCGGCGAACACCGGCTCCAGCCCGAACACGATGGCGCTGCGCATGGCATCCACGCGCTGCTGGCCCCAGGCCTGCAGCGTCACCACCACCACGCTGGCCAGCAGGCCGAGGTACACCAGGGCGATCCACGACGGCACCGAGAGCGTGGCGAGCGATGCCCATGTGCTGCCCAGCCCCCCGTGGCGCACGGCGATCAGCACGCTGGAGGCCGCCAGCATCATGGTGGCCTGCGCCGCGGCCATGCGCGTGGCGCGCACGGGTTCGGCGGCCGTGCGGCGCGCGCACTCTTCCAGCGCCAGGATGTACAGGGCATAGAACAGCGTGCTGCCGAAGGTCAGCGTGTCGCCCAGGTTCCAGGGGTCGTTCTCATGGAACATCAGTGCCATGCCGGCCAGGGCCATCACGCAGGCGGCCCACAGGCGCCAGCCGTAGCGCCGCCCCAGCACGGCCATGGCCAGCAGCGGCACCACGAGCACGTTCAGCCCCGTCACGAAGGCATTGCGGTTGCTGGTGGTGCGCGCCAGCCCTTCGATCTGCAGCCAGAACGCCAGGAACAGCAGCAGGCCGAGCGCGAGGCCCCAGCGCGGCTCGGCGCGGCGCATGCCGCGCCACAGCGGGCCGAGCACCAGCAGCGCGATGGCAAAGCGCAGCCAGATGAGTTGCAGCGCATCGAGGTGCGCCGACAGCAGCTTCATCGCGGGGAAGGTCGTGCCCCACACCAGGGTCACGGCCAGCAGGGCCAGCAGGCCCAGGCGTTCAGGTTTCATGGAGGCAAGGCGCCCGCGCACCCGATGAGCGCGCGGGCGGGAAAAAGCCAGGGACTGGCGGGAAGGGGAGGCGTGCGCCTCCCCGGTTCAGGCGCTCATGCGGCCGATGAAGGCGCGGATGCGGTCGCTGGCGGGGTTGCCGAAGAACTCGGCCGGCGGCGCGTCGTGCGCGATGCGGCCCTGGTCGAAGAACATCACGCGGTCGGCCACCTCGCGCGCAAAGCCCATCTCGTGCGTGACCACGATCATGGTCATGCCGCCACGGGCCAGCTCGCGCATGACGTCCAGCACCTCCTGCACCATCTCGGGGTCGAGGGCGGAGGTGGGTTCGTCGAACAGCATCACCTTGGGCGCCATCGCCAGCGCGCGGGCGATGGCCACGCGCTGCTGCTGCCCGCCCGACAGCTGCCACGGGTACTTGTGCGCATGGTCCTGCATGCCCACGCGCTTGAGCAGCGCCATGGCCTGTTCGTTGGCCTTGGCGCGCGGGGTGCGGTGGATGCGGCGGGGCGCCAGCGTCACGTTGTCCAGCACGCTCATGTGGCCGAACAGGTTGAACTGCTGGAACACCATGCCGACCTCGCTGCGCTGCTTTTGCAGCGTGCGCTGGTCGTCCGTCACCTCGGTGCCGCCGATGGTGATGCAGCCGCTGTCGTGGGGCTCCAGCCGGTTGATGGCCCGCAGCAGCGTGCTCTTGCCCGAGCCCGAGGCGCCGATGATGACCGTCACCTCGCCGGTGTTGAAGGTGGTGGACACCTCCTTGAGCACCTGGTGCGAGCCGAACGACTTGCACACGCAGTCGGCGAAGATGTAGGGCGTGGCCTGGCTCATTGCGCCCGTCCTTCCACGTCGAAGCGGTACTCGACGGCGTTGGAGATCTGCGTGACCAGCGTGGTCAGCAGCAGGTAGGTGACGGCCACGGTGGAGAGCGTCGCGATGGGCTGGAAGGTCGCCGACTGGATGCGGTTGCCCACATTGGTCAGCTCCACCACGCCGATGGCGTAGGCCAGGGACGAGTCCTTGAGCAGCGCCACGAAGTTGCTCACCAGCGGGGGCAGCGAGATCTTGAAGGCCTGCGGAAACACCACGTCGAAGAACACGTGCAGGCGCGACAGGCCCAGGGCCCGCGCCGCCTCGGTCTGCCCGCGCGGCACGGCCAGCAGTCCGGCGCGCACCGCCTCGGCGTTGTAGGCGCCCACGTTCAGGCCCAGCGCCACCACGGCGGCGGCGAAGTCGGGCAGGTTCAGCCCCGGCACCAGCACCGGCAGCGCGAAGTACACGAAGAGGATTTGCACCAGCAGCGGCGTGCCGCGGATGACCCAGATGTAGAACCCGGCGACCCAGCGCAGCGCGATCCAGCGCGAGGTGCGGGCCAGCGCGGCGCTGGTGCCCAGCACCAGGCCCACGCTGCCGCTCACCAGGGTGAGCCACAGCGTGGTGCGCGCGCCGTCGGAGAACGCCTGGGCGTTCGGTCCGATCGGGTCAGGCAGGAAGGAAAGAAGCTGGCCCAGCAGGGCCAGCGCCAACACCATCAGCAGCAGGGCGGAGACCAGCGTCGCATTGCTGCGGTGCTGGCGCGTCCAGTGCTGTGGCCACAGAGCATTGAGCATGGAAGGAAGGCGGTCCGAAGCCGGCGCCGCGGCTTATTGCGCGCAGCGGACGTCTTCGTTGAAGTACTTCTGGGACACGGCGGCGTAGCTGCCATCGGCCAGCACTTCGGCAAAGGCCTTGTTCCATGCGTCGGCCAGGCCGGTGTTGCCCTTGGAGACAGCGGGTGCGATCTTCTCGATGAAGAGCATGTCGCCCAGCTTCAGGCCCGCCTTGGGGTTCTTGGCGACCACTTCCTTGGCCACGAACTTGTCGGTCACCCAGGCATCGACGCGCTTGGAGGTGAGCGCGCTGCGGGCGTCCACGTCGGTGGGGAAGTTCTTCATTTCCTTGATGCCGGCGACCTTCTGCACGTTCTCCAGGTAGCTGGTGCCGGTCTGCACGGCGACGATCTTGCCCGTGAGGTCCTTGGCGGTGCGGATCTTGGGGTCGGTGGCGATGATCATGCCGCCCGAGCAGTAGTGGGGCGTGGCGAAGGTGACGGCCTTGGCGCGCTCTTCGGTCACGCCGTGCGAGGCGATGACGGCATCCCAGCGGTCCTGCGCCAGGCCGGTCAGCAGGGCATCGAAGCCCAGCGTCTTCCATTCGACCTTCAGGCCCATCTTCTTGGCGACCAGATTGGCCACTTCGATCTCGAAGCCCGTGAGCTGGGTGCCCTGGAAATAGTTGAAAGGCGCGAACTGGCCTTCGGTGGCGATGATGATCTTGCCGTCCTTCTTGACGGCCTCCAGCGTGCGGGCCTGCACGGAAAAAGCGGCACACATTGCCACTACGGTGGCGATCGTCTTGAACATCTTCATCTCTGTTGTTCCTGCGCAGGGTGGTTTCAGGTACAAAAAATCCGGCTTGGCGGTTAGCGAAGCCGGAGCCAGCGGCCAGTGGGCCGCCCGCGGGACGGGCAGTCACGGGATTGCCACATTATAAAAGGCGTGCATGAGGCCATGCCCACCCGCAAACCCTGAGCCGGAGCGCAAAAAACGGGCCCGTTTTGACTTTTTGAGGCTCAGCGCAGGAAGGCGTCGTAGCCCGTCTTGAGAATGAGCGCGCTGACCACCACGATGAAGATGCCGCGCACGAAGCCCGTGCCGTGCTTGAGCGCCATGTGCGTGCCGATGACGCTGCCCACCACGTTGGCCACCGCCAGCGGCACCGCGAAGTGCCACCACACGTGCCCCTTGGCCGCGAACAGGATGATGGCGGCCACGTTGGTGGCCAGGTTGAGCAGCTTGGCCGACACCGAGGCGTTCAGGAAGTCGTAGCCCAGCAGCCGCACGAACAGGAAGACGAAGAAGCTGCCTGTGCCCGGCCCGAAGAAGCCGTCGTAGAAACCCACCACCAGCCCGATGGCGCAGGCCAGGCGTGTCTCGATCCGGCCCTCGAAGCGCGGGGTGTGGTGTCGTCCCAAGTCCTTGCGGGCCAGCGTGTACAGCAGCACGGCCAGCAGGATCAGCGGCAGCAGCTTGCGCAGCGAATCCGCCGAGATCACCGTCACCGTCCAGGCGCCGGCGAAGGCCCCGATGAAGCCCGCCGCGGCCGCCGGCAGCATCGCCTGCCAGCGCATCTGCACGCGGCGGCTGTACTGCCAGGTGGCGATGCCCGTGCCCCAGATGGAGGCGCTTTTGTTGGTGCCCAGCAGCGTGGCGGGCGGTGCGTTGGGAAACGTGGCGAACAGGGCGGGCACGAGGATGAGGCCGCCGCCCCCGACGATGGCGTCCACGAAGCCGGCCAGCAGCGACGCCAGAGAAACAATGATCCATTCCATCCCCCGATTGTCGGGGCTGCCGCAGGGCGGAACGGGGAATGGGGGGCGATTCGTGCGTGCCGGCGCACAGCGAACCGGCCAAGGGAACGGGCAAAGAAAAAGCGCCGGGGTCGCCGGCGCTTTGTAAAAAAGGCATCTTATAGGGGGATGATCGGAATGGTTTGTTCGACTTCGAGATGTCTCCTCGGTCCCCTCGTTCGACGCGACGGGCGCGTTTTCGAGTGGTTGAACTGTAACGAGTGCACCCTGCTGGTGCATTGGTGGTTTCCCGCACCCCGTTCTGGGGCACCCTGGCGAAGCGCTTGCGGGATTGGCGAAGCTCGGGTGCGGCGGGCGGTTCTTTTTACGCGGTATTGATGCGCGGTTTGCTTCAATCGGCGGTCGTTTCGCTTCCCTCTCCAAGGCCTGTTCGCCATGACCGATCTTTCGCTTCGCCGCACCCTCTCCGCACCCGCGGCCCTGGCCGCGTCCCGCTCGGCCGCCCCCGAGTGGCCGGCGTTCCCTGCCGAGGCGCCTGCGCTGCGCCGAACGGTCTCCGCCCCGGCCGGCCTGCGGGCCCGCAGTGCACCGCCGGCCCCGCAGCCGGGTGCGAGCCTGTCGCCCCGCGCTGCGCTGCTGCCCCGGGCCGCCTCGGCACCGGCGGCGCTGGGCGCCAGGAGGGTGGAAACGGACCGGCCCGCCGGCCCGGCGGTGGAGCGGATCGACGCCCCGGAAGATGCTGCCGCCGAACCCACCGAACCCACCGAACCCACCGAACCCGCCGCGCCACGGCCGTCCGGATCGCCCTGGAGCGCGGTGCGCACCGCGTCGGCCTGGAGCGCCCCGGTGGTGGATGCCGCCGCGGCGGCGCTGTCCCTGGCGTCGGCCCGGCTGGCCGCCGTGCCCCGCGCCGCGCAGGCCACGGCCGCGGTCAGCGGCAGCCTGTGGGCGGGCGCTGCAATGGTGGGCGAGGTCGGCAACGTGCCGTACCGCGCCTGGACCACCGGGGCGAACGCCTTCGCCGTGGTGGCGGGTGGGCTGAGTGCCGCTGCCCCCTTCACGCTGGGGCCGGTGCAGCGCGCGATCGCCTACGGCTCCGCCGGTGCCTGGGCCGCGAGCGGCGCGGCGATGGCGCTCGGCGCCGTGGGCACGGGGGCCACCCATGCGGCCACGGGGCTGCTGCAGGGCGTGAGCGGCATCGCCAACCTGGCCGCCGCCGGCTTGAGCGCGGCGGCCGTCCAGGCGTCGACCCGCGATGCCAGCCAGGCCGTGCGGCTGCAGACGGCGTCTTCCGCCCTGTGGCTCGCGGGCTCGGCCGCGGCGGTGGGGGCGGTCTGGGCGAAGACGGCGCAGCAGCACCGCGAGCCGCAGGCCGATCCCGAGCGCGGCTGAGCGCGTCCCCGCAAGGCGGATCAGCGCGTGGCCGTGGCCACCGCCTCGGCCCCGGGCGCCTCGGCCCGCGCCGCCTGCCGGATCCATTCGGCGGCCTTCTCGGCCAGCATCAGCGTGGGCGAGTTGGTGTTGCCGCTGGTGATGGTGGGCATGGCGCCCGCATCCACCACGCGCAGGCCGTCGATGCCGCGCACGCGCAACTGCGAATCCAGCACCGCCATCGGGTCGCCGTCGCGGCCCATGCGCGTCGTGCCCACGGGGTGGAAGATGGTGGTGGCGATGTCGCCGGCCAGCCGCGCCAGGTCCTCGTCGGTCTCGAACTGCACGCCGGGCTTCCATTCCTCGGGCCGGTAGGGCGCCAGCGCCGGCTGGGCGACGATGCGGCGCGTCACGCGCAGGCTGTCGGCGGCGACCTGGCGGTCCTCGGGCGTGCTCAGGTAGTTGGGGGCGATGGCCGGCGCTGTGCGGAAGTCGGGGCCCTTGATGTGCACGGTGCCCCGGCTGGTGGGGTTCAGGTTGCACACGCTGGCAGTGAAGGCGGGAAAGGCGTGCAGCGGCTCGCCGAAGGCTTCCAGCGACAGCGGCTGCACGTGGTATTCGAGGTTGGGGTGGGCCTGGTCGGGCGAGCTGCGCGTGAAGGCGCCCAGCTGCGAGGGCGCCATGCTCATGGGCCCGCTGCGCTTGAAGGCGTATTCGAGCCCGATCTTCGCCTTGCCCAGCCAGCTGCCGGCCAGCATGTTGAGCGTGGGCACGCCGTTCACCTTGAACACCGCGCGGATCTGCAGGTGGTCCTGCAGGTTGGCGCCCACGCCGGGCAGGTCGTGCACCACGTCGATGCCGTGCTGGTGCAGCAGCGCCGCCGGGCCGATGCCCGACAGCTGCAGCAACTGCGGCGAGTTGACCGCGCCCGCGCTCAGCACCACCTCGCGCGTGGCGTGGGCGGTGACCATCTCCTCGCCGGTCCATACCTGCACGCCGGTGCAGCGGCGCGAGCCGTCGGGCTGGGGGTCGATCAACAGCCTGGTGGCCTGCGCGGCGGTCCACATCTCGAAGTTGGGCCGCCCGTAGCAGGTGGGGCGCAGGAAGGCCTTGGCCGTGTTCCAGCGCCAGCCGGCCTTCTGGTTGACCTCGAAGTAGCCCACGCCTTCGTTGTCGCCGCCGTTGAAGTCTTCGGTGGCCGGAATGCCGGCCTGCTGCGCGGCCTGGGCGAAGGCGTCCAGCACGTCCCAGCGCAGGCGCTGCTTTTCCACGCGCCACTCGCCGGTGCTGCCGGTGGTCTTGCTGCCGTGCAGGCGCTTGAAGGCCTCGGTCGCGGACGCGGGCTGGTCCAGGCGCCAGTGGTCCTCGTGGCGGCGGAAATAGGGCAGGGCGTGTTCCCAGCGCCAGGCGTCGTCGCCCGTGATCTCGGCCCACTGGTCGTAGTCGCGCGCCTGGCCGCGCATGTAGATCATGCCGTTGATGCTGCTGCAGCCGCCCAGCGTCTTGCCGCGCGGGTAGCGCAGGCTGCGGCCGTTCAGGCCCGCGTCGGGCTCGGTGTGGTACAGCCAGTCGGTGCGCGGGTTGCCGATGCAGTACAGGTAGCCGACCGGGATGTGGATCCAGTGGTAGTCGTCCTTGCGGCCGGCCTCGATGAGCAGCACGCGGTGGCGGCCGCCGGCGCTCAGGCGGTTGCACAGCAGGGCGCCGGCCGTGCCGCCGCCGATGATGATGTAGTCGAAAGTGGTGTCGCTCATGGAGGCTGTTGGACGTTGAACACGTTCCCGGGGCATTGCGGCAGTGCCGGTCCATTGTGCGTAGCGCCGTGCCGCTGTCGATAGGGAAACAGCCAATTGCTATTATTTTTGTAGCTGTATGCCCTAGAAGATATTGTGCTGGAGGGCGTTTTGATCATAATTCACGCGGCCCGTGCCCTGCGCAGGGACGCGTTCTGCGCTGACGTGCCCGCGCCCATCCGCTCCGCTACCATGCACAGCTTCTCCCGCCCCCCTCCATGACCGAAGACGACAGCCAGCCCCGCATCACCCGAGACGACACGCCCGAAGGCCCCTGTGCGGTGTTGCACGGCCGCTGGGGTGCGGCGGAGTTGGGCACGCGCCGCCACTGGCGCGCGCTGTCGGCCCAGCTGTCCGAAACGCGCGGCGGCCCGGCCATCGGCTGGGACCTGCGCAGCCTGCAATGGCTGGACCACGTGGGCGCGCAGCTGCTGTGGAACCACTGGGGCCGCGACTGGCCCGAGCGGCTGGCGCTCGACGACGGACAGCGCGACATGCTCGAACGCGTGGCCGAATTCAGCACCACCCGCCCGCCCGACACACCCTGGCGGCTGGCCGAGCAGGTGGACCGGCTCGGCGTGCAGGTGCTGCACGCCCTGTCCCACATGCGCCACCTGCTCGAACTGGTGGGGCAGCTCTTCATCGACATCTTCCGGGCCGCCCGCTCGCCGCGCCGCGCGCCCTGGCGCGACATGTCGGGCCACCTGTACCGCATGGGCGCCACGGCGATGCCCATCACGGCCATCGTGGGTTTTCTCATCGGCGTGGTGCTGGCCTACCTGATGTCGCTGCAGCTGCGGCAGTTCGGCGCCGAGTCGTTCATCGTCAACATCCTGGGCATTTCATTGATCCGCGAGCTGGGGCCCATGCTCGCGGCCATCCTCGTGGCAGGGCGCTCGGGCTCGGCCATCACGGCGCAGATCGGCGTGATGCGCGTCACCGAGGAACTCGACGCCATGCGCGTCATGGGCATTCCGCACGGCTTTCGCCTCGTCATGCCGCGCGCCGTGGCGCTGGCCGTGGCCATGCCGCTGATCGCCGTGTGGACCACGCTGTGCGCTCTGGCCGGCGGCATGCTCGCGGCCGACCTTGCGCTGGGCGTGTCGCCCGCCTACTTCGTGCAGGCGCTGCCCAACGCGGTGAGCTTTCCCAACCTCGTGATGGCGGTGGCGAAGTCGGTGGTGTTCGGCGTGTCCATCGCGCTCATCGGCTGCCACTGGGGTCTGCGCGTCAAGCCCAACACGCAGAGCCTGGGCGAGGGCACGACGGCCTCGGTGGTCAGTTCCATCACCATGGTGATCATCGTGGACGCGCTGTTCGCCATCGCGTTCAAGAACCTCGGGATCTGACGCCATGGACGACACCTCGCTCATCCCCGCCCCCGCCGCCCACACGGCGCCGCAGGCCCCGCCCGCCGACGCGCCGCCGGTGGTCGAGATCAAGGGGCTGTCCACCGTGTTCGGCAAGGGCAAGGAGGCATTCGCCGTGCACGAGAACCTCGACCTCACCGTGCGCCGCGGCGAAATGCTGGCCCTGGTGGGCGGCTCGGGCACGGGCAAGACCGTGCTGCTGCGCCAGATGCTGGGCCTCACGCGGCCCGCCAAGGGCGAGGTGACGGTGCTGGGCCGCCCCGCCGCCGAGATGGGCCGCGCCGGCGCCGCCAGCCGCGTGGGCATGCTGTTCCAGCAGGGCGCGCTGTTTTCCGCCTTCAACGTGCTCGACAACGTGGCCTTCGCGCTGCGCGAGCAGGGCACGCTCCCGGGCGATCTGGTGTGCGATGCGGCCATGGTCAAGCTGCAGATGGTGGGGCTGAAGCCTGAACACGCCACGCGCATGCCGGCCGACCTGTCGGGCGGAATGATCAAGCGCGTGGCCCTGGCGCGCGCGCTCATCATGGACCCGCCCCTGCTGCTGCTGGATGAGCCCACCGCGGGCCTCGATCCCAACAGCTCCGACGATTTCTGCGAACTGCTGCGCGAACTGCGCGCCGCCCTGGGCCTGACCGTGGTGATGGTCACGCACGACCTGGACACGCTGTTTGCGCTCAGCACGCGCGTGGCCGTGCTGGCCGAAAAGAAGGTCATCGTCTCCGGTCCCCCGCAGGAGGTCGTGCACTTCGACCACCCGTTCATTCAACATTTCTTTCTCGGCGAACGCGGCCGGCGCGCCATGGCGCCCGCACCGGCTTCGCCCTCGACCAAGGACGCCTGATGGAAAACAAGTCCCACGCCCTCGCTGCGGGCATCTTCGTGGTCGTCGTGGCGGCCCTGCTGGCGGGCCTGGGCCTCTGGCTCACGCGCGACAACACCAGTTACCAGCTCTACGAACTGTCCAGCAAGCAGAGCGTGGGCGGGCTGCAGCCGCAGGCCGCCGTGCGCTACAAGGGCGTGGCGGTGGGCAAGGTGGTGCGCATAGGCTTCGACCCCGACGTGGCCGGCAACGTGCTGATCCGCATCGCCGTGAGTGACCAGGCGCCCATCACCCCGGCCACCTTCGCCGTGCTGGGCTACCAGGGCGTGACGGGCCTGGCCCACGTGCTGCTGGACGACGGCCAGCAGGCCGAGCCGCCGCTGCCCAAGGGATCGAGCGGCCTGCCGCGCCTGCCCCTCAAGACCTCGCCGTTCGGCCAGCTGGCCGAGCAGGGGCCCGCCATCCTCTCGCAGGTGGAAGAGGCCACGGGCCGCATCAACGACCTGCTGAGCGACGACAACCAAAAGCGCATCGCCACCGCCATCGACAACCTGGGCCAGGCCGCCGGCAACGCCAGCGCGCTGATGAAGCGCCTGGACACCACCGTGGTGCAGCGGCTCGACCCCGCGCTGGCCGCCGTGCCCGGCGTGGCCAGCGATGCGCGCGAGACGCTGCAGGCGCTGCGCCAGGCCGGCAGCAGCGCCTCCGCCGCGGCCAACGAAGTGGGCGCCGCCGTCAAGCAGCTGAGCGCCGAGGGCGGCCCCATCGACCAGATCGCCGAAGGCTCCAAGTCGCTGGCCACCGCTGCCGACCGCTTCGGCCGCGTCACGCTGCCGCGCCTGAACCACGCCGCCGACGAGACCTCGCGCGCCGTGCGCCGCCTGGGCCGCACCGCCAGCACCATCAGCGACAACCCGCAGTCGCTCATCTACGGATCGGGCACCGCCGCCGGCGGGCCGGGCGAGCCCGGCTTCGAGGCGCCTGTTGTCTCCAAACCTTGAGAGGGCTTGCCATGGATACTATTAAAATGATAGCTAAACGCCGGCGTTTTCATTGTGCTGGAGCCGTTTTTGGCCTGGCATTCGCCGCCCTGCTGGCCGGCTGCTCGGCGCTGCCCGCACCGCCCGTGCGCGCCGAGGTGTACGACTTCGGCCCCGGCCTGATGGAGGCCGCGCCGTCGGACCGCCGCGCGCCGCTGCCGCCCCTGGCCCTGGCCGACGTGACCACCACCGGCCCGGTCGAGGGCAGCACCGCCGTGCTGTACCGCCTGGCCTACGACGACGCGCGCCGCCTGCGCCCCTACAACCAGGCGCGCTGGAGCCAGCCGCCCGCGCAACTGGTGCAAAAGGCCGTGCGCGACCAACTGGGCCTGCGCCGCGCCGTGCTGACGGGCGACGAAGGCGCCGCGCAGATCCTGGAGGGCGGCGCCCTGCCGGCCGTGCTGCGCCTGGAGATCGAGGAGTTCAGCCACGTGTTCAGCGCCCCGGCCACCAGCGCCGGGCTGGTGCGCCTGCGCGTCTCCATTGCCGAATCCACCCCTGCCGGCGAGAAGCTGCTGGCCCAGCGCGTGTTCCTGGTCCAGCGCCCCGCCGCCACGGCCGATGCGCCCGGCGGCACCCGCGCCCTGGCCGACGCCACGGCCCAGGCCGCGCAGGACATCGGGCAGTGGCTGGAGCAGATGGGGCGGTAAGGGGAGCGGTTCAGGGTTCCAGCGCCGCGAGGCGGCGATACAGGGCATCCACGTCCTCTCGCCGTACCGGCATGAATTCCTGCGCAGTCGTATCCGGGGGCGCCTGTCCTGCCAGTTCCTTTTCGCAGAGAGCCATGTTCGAGCGGATGGCCGCACGGGTGGCAGGCGGAACGCGGTGATGCGCACTGGCGGCCTGTTCGAGGTAGTCGGCAATGCCAAAGTGCGCGCACTGCGTCAGCAGGGGAATCTGCGCACCCGCCTTGTCGAGGTCGAAGGCGCTGCAACGGGAGCGGGGGGTGGTATAGAGGTGCAGCAGGCGCAGATGCGCGTCGGGGCTGTTCTGCGCAACGCGCAGCATGACGGCCTCCACGTTGCGCACCTCGAAGCCGGGGATGCGGTCGCAGTAGCCGATCATTTCGCCCCGTAAGTCCAGCCCGTCGCGAGCGCCGTGCATGGCCCTGATTTGCCAGACACGCGCCTCCGGCTCCCGGCGTTCTGTTTCGAGGTAAGCGCCATAGGCCCATTGCGCGGCGTTGTCGCCCTGCTCGGCGCGTTCCTGTATGCGCATGAGGCAGATGCCGTGATAGGAATACTCGTCCTGCTTGTCGCAGCGAGCGCTGTCGATCCACCACCACGCGGTGTAGGCGCCGATCAGGAGAGAGAAGATCAATAGCAGTTGAAGGCCGCAGCCGAGACGCTTCCACCATGCCGTGGGCGCCCTGGTCTTCGGAAGGGGCATCTCAGGGTTCCAGCGCGGCGAGGCTGCGCGAGAGGGCATCCAGGCTCTGTCGCCGCACAGGCATGAACTCGCGGACAGTGGTGCCCATTGGGGGCGGGTCTGCCAGCTCCTTTTCGCAGAGGGATATGTTCGAGCGGATGGCTGCGCGGGTGGCAAGCGGCACGCGGTAATGCTTTTCCGAAGCCGTGCGCAGATAGTGCTCGATGGAAAGATGCGCGCACTGTGTCAGCAGGGGAATCTGCGCGCTGGCCTTGTCGAGGTCCAGTGCGCCGCAGCCAGGGTAGGTATAGAGTTGAAGCAGGGTCAGGTGCGCGTCGGGGCTGGTTTGCACGACGCGCAGCATGATGATCTCGACGGTGCGGGCCTCGAAGCCGGGTTTGCGATCACAGTAGCCGATCATTTCGTCGCGCATATCCAGCCCGTCTTGGGCGCCATGCATGGCCCTGACTTGCCAGACACGCGCCTCCTGCTCCCGGCGTTCCGTTTCGAGGTAGGCGCCATACGTCCATTGCGCGGCGTTGTCGCCTTGCTCGGCGCGCTCCTGTATCCGCATGAGGCAGATGCCCCGAAGGTTGTATTCGTCCTGCGTCTCGCAGGTGCGAGCGCTGTCGATCCACCACCAAGCTGTGTAGGCGCCTATCAGGAGCGAGAAGATCAGAAGCAGTTGGAAACCGCAGCCTATGCGCTTCCACCATCGCAGCAGCATCATCGTTTCCTCAGCAGTTCCTGGGCCAGCGGACCCTTGACGAGTTCGCCGCCATCGCGGGGCGAGGTGCGCGTGGTGGCGATGGGTTGTCCGTCGGGGCCCCAGGTGCGCCATTGCCCCGGGCGCAGGAAGTTGGGGATGGCCAGCCGCTCCAGTGCGCCAGGCAGCTTCTCGAAGGCACCTTGGCCGATGGCTGCGCCGCCGAGAGGCTGGTTCCAAGTGGTCGTGGTGGGCGCGGTGACGTACGTTCCCAGGGCCCTGGCCAGGACGCTGGCGACGCCATCGGGCGAGGCTCCGGCATTGCACGCATCGATCAGGATCGGCTGCCCATGCCAAATGCCGCTTTGGTGGATAACACTCGTAATTCCTACAATCTTTGTCACTCCCTGGAGGCGATCTGCGTTCGCATGCGCGAACAGATACAGGTAGCCATCGATGCCCCGTTCCCCCAAACCCGAGGCATACAAGGCTTTCTCCCCAGGCTGGATCAGGATGATCTTCTTTCGCACTGGATCGACGGTAGCGATCTTCTTGACGAGTTTTTGGGAGTTGTTCAACCCCTCGAACACCAGCTTGGGCAAGCCTTTCCCCGGTCCATATTGAATCCGCCCATTCTCGATGGGCTCCGCAGGTCCCTCCCGGAACCAGTAGGCAAGCGACATTGTTCTTCTCTTCCTTTGTGATCTCTGCGCAAAACCGGCCGTTAACGCGCGCCGGGCCGGATTGTTCCACAGGAAGGAATGTTCGATAAAAACCTATTGCTTGATCTGGGAGGTTTCCTGTTTGGACAGATTCCTGAAACGCCGGTGGCCCGGTCAGAAGCTATGTCGCAGCGTCACCGTCACATTGCGCGGGGCACCCGGCAGGTTCAGGTTGGGGCTGCTGCCGTGGGCCGAGACGATGTAGTTGCGGTCGAACAGGTTGCGCAGGTTCAGCTGCACCGTGGTCGCCTTGCCGATGCGGTACTGCGCCATGGCGTCCACCACCACGTACGACGGCAGGGTCACCGTGTTGCCCGGGTTGGCGAAGCGGTCGCCCACGTAGTTGATGCCGCCGCCCACGCTCCAGTCGTCGCCCAGGCGCTGCGTGAGCCAGGCCGAGAACGCGTTGCGCGGCGTGATCGTGGCGCGTTTGCCCTGCACCGCCTGGCCGGCGTCGGTGGCCGTGGAGCGGGTGATGCGCGTGTCCAGCAGCGCGTAGCTCAGCGTGGCCTGCAGGCCCGCCGCCAGTTCGCCCGCCAGCGACAGCTCCAGCCCGCGCGTGCGCTGCGTGCCGATGGGGATCAGCCGGGTGGGCTGTGCCGGGTTGGTGGTCTTGATGTCGGTGCGCTCCAGCTGGAACAGCGAGGCCGTGGCCGTGGCGCGGCCGTCCATCAGGTCGAGCTTGGCACCCACCTCGTAGTTGGTCGTCTGCTCGGGCTTGATGGCCGTGTTGGTGGCAGACAGCGCGAACATCTCGGCCGACGGCTGGTAGGAACGGCTCACCGACACGTAGTACGACTGCGCCGCCGTGGGCTGCCACACCAGGCCCGCGCGCGGGCTCCAGGTGGTGTCCGTGCGCTCGAAGTCGCTCTGGCCCGCCAGGCGGTTGTCGGTCTCCTGGCCGAAGCGGTCGTAGCGCAGGCCGGCCAGCACTTTCCACTCGGGCGACAGCGTGATCTGGTCTTGCACGTAGAGCGCGCGCGTCAGGTAGCGGTTCAGCGCGCTGGCCGACACGGCCCCGCCGCCGTTGAGCGGCGCCACCGGCAGCACCGGGTTCCACAGGTTCACGTTGCCCAGCGTGCCGCCGGTGAGCGAGACCGCATCCTTGTTCTGCTGGCCCAGCTCCAGGCCGTAAAGCACCTCGTGCGCGACGCTGCCGGTGCGCAGGTTCTGGATCAGCTCGGTCTGGTTGAACACGCCGCGCTCGCGCCGGTCCACGCCCGAGCGCGTGAGCGCCACGGTGCCCGCGGCCTCGTTCGTGGTGCCCGCGGGCAGGGTGTTCTGGCGGTCCAGGTCGTAGTGGTAGTAGCGCAGGGCGTTGCGCACGCGCAGCGTGTCGGAAAAGCGGTGGCTGAACGTGGCGGTGAACGAGCTGACAGTGGATTCGGACGTGTCCGCATCGCGCGCATTGGCCGAGCCGAAGTAGGTGCCCGCGGGCACGTTGACCGGGCGGCCCTGGTAGGCCGGGATGCCGAAGTCGGTCACGCGCTTGTCGTGCAGGTAGTCGGCCTGCAGCATGAGCGAGGTGGCGCCGTCGGGCTTCCACAGCACCGAAGGGGCGATGGCCTGGCGCTCCAGGAACTGCTGGCTGCGGTAGCTGTTGGCGTCCTCGGCCGCGCCGGTGACTCGCCAGGACCAGTCGCTGCCCGCGGGCGCACGGCCCACGTCGAACTCGGCGCGCTTGTCGGCCCAGCTGCCCACGCTCAGGGCGATGTCGGACACGTCCGTGCCGGGCTTTTTCGTTACGCGGTTGACCAGGCCGCCGGACGAGCCGCGCCCATACAGCACGGCGGCGGGGCCCTTCACCACCTCCACCCGCTCGATGTTGGACAAGTCGCGGAAATACAGCGCGTCGTCGCGAAAACCGTCCACGAACTGGTCGCCGATGCTGGTGAAGCCGCGGATGCTGACCTGGTCGCGCTGGCCGTCGCCATGCGACAGGCCCACGCCCGCCACGTTGCGCAGGGTGTCCTGCATCGAGGTCGCGCCCTGGTCGCGGATCACCTGCTGCGGCACCACATCGATGGTCTGCGGCACGTCGCGCAGCGGGGCCTCGGTCTTGGTGCCGCTGGCGGACGAAGCGGCGTTGTAGGCCGTGTCCTCGCCACGCGCCGCCTGCACGCGCACCTCGCTCATCGTGGCGCCAGCCGCCGCGCCTGCGGCCCCCGGAGCGCCACCGGCGGGGGCGGTGCCCGCGCGCTCCACCGTGAAGGTGCGGGCATCCTGCGCGCGCACCACCAGCCCGGTGCCTGCGACCAGGCGCTGCAGCGCGTCGCGCACCTCCAGCGTGCCCCGCACCGCCGGCGCCTGCTGGCCCTGGGCGATGTCGGTGACGAACACGATCTGCACGCCGCTCTGGCGCGCCAGGGCATTCAACGACTGCGCCAGGGGCTGGGCGGGCAGGTCCACCGCGACGGGCTGGGCCTGGGCGGCGGCGGTGGCGGCGATGCACAGCGCGGCGGCCAGCGCGGCCCAGCGGGCGCGGTGTGGCGGGCGGCGGTGTTGGGGGATCGGCATGGAGGCTCCTGGAAAGAAATCGGTCAAGACACAAAAAAAGGGACGGCGGGCGGGCAGGGCGCGCCCGTCCCCCTGTGAGCCGATGCGGCGGGCGGGTTTGTACACGTCGCCGATCCAAATCAATGAATGGCCAGCGGCGGCCCATTGGCCGGAGACCGGGAACTGGGCATCGAAACGGGCGCCGCCGCAATCAATGCGCCGGCATCCTGCTATGGTTTTTGATGTGCCGTGCGCAGGCCGATCACCACGCTGCCGTCCGCATGGCGGTCCACCCGCACCGGGGCCAGACGCGGCAGCAGGTCGATCAGCTGGTCGATGCGGTCCAGGTCGAACTCCCCCGAGATGCGCAGCGCCGCGGCGTGCCCGTCGGCCAGCGTGATGGGCGTGCGGCGGTGGCGCTGCATCTCGGCCACGGCGTCGGCCAGCGGCGTGGCGTCCAGCCGCAGCCGGCCCGCTTGCCACGCGGCGACGCGGGCGGTGTCCGCTTCCACCGGGGCGGGCCAGGCCGTGCCCGGCCGGGTGTGCAGCGCCTGGCCCGCATGCAGCACCACCGGCGCCGTGCCAGTCCCGGCGTGCACGCGCACGCTGCCCTGCTGCACGGTGATGTCGGCGCCGGCATTGGCTGCGTCTCCGGCCGCAGCCGTCTCGTCGCGGCGGATGTTGAAGACGGTGCCGATGTCCTCCACCGCCACCGCGCCCGCCTGCACGGTGAACGGGCGCTGCAGCCAGGGCGCCCAGGCGTGCCAGGGCGCGTGGGCGACTTCGAAGGCGGCCTCGCCGTGCGCCAGCGACAGGCGGCGCGAGCGCAGGTGCAGGGCCACCTCCACCCGGGTGCCGCTGTTCAGGCGCACCGTGCTGCCATCGGGCAGCGGCCGGGCCTGGCGCTCGCCCACGGCGCTGGCCAGCGATTCGCGGTGCAGCACCGGATCGGCCCACAGCACCCCTGCCACCGCCACCACTGCCAATGCCGTGGCCGCGCCCGCCGCGCGGGCTTTGGCGGGGCGCCGGCGTCGCTCGCGGCGCAGGGCAGCCGCCTGCTCGATGTCTTCGGGCGTGGGCAGGTGCTGGCGCAGCAGGTCGGCGAACGGCGCCAGGGCGTCGTCGATGGGCAAGTGGGCGCGGCGGCCCGCGCCGCGCACGGAAGGGTTGCCGGCGCCGGCTGCACGGGCGGCCGGCGCCGCGGCGGATTCAGCGGGCGGCATGGCCGGTGCCTTCGATCAGCACCGGCTCCACGTCGCGCAGCGCGCGCGCCAGGTGCCGGGCCACCATCCCGCGCGAGACGCCCATGCGCCGGGCGGCCTCGTCCTGCGGCATGCCGTAGAGCTTGGTGAGGATGAACGCCTCGCGGCTGGCCTGCGGCAACTGCTCGATGGCGGCCAGCAGCGCCCGCTGGCGCTGGTGGGCGGCCAGCGCCAGTTCCGGCGGCGAGAGCGGCGCGGCCGAAGGGACGGGGGCGTCCGCCTCGGGGTGCTCGTGCGCCGTCTCGCGGCGCCGGGCCTGTGCGCGGTAGCGGTCGATGGCCAGGTCCCGCGCCACGCAGCGCAGGAACGCCAGCGGATTGGCGATCTCGCCGGGCACCGGGCGCTCGAGCAGCCGCACGCACAGGTCGTTCACGATCTCGCGCGGAAAGCATTCGTCCCCGAAGCGATGCCGCAGCGATCCCACCAAGTCTTCGTAGTGCTTCACCAGGGCGGCCAGCAGGGGCTCGGGCGGCGGAGGAAGCGAGGCGGGGTGCGGCATGGAACGCCGATTATAAAAAGAGAATGGGAATGATTCTTATTGTTGTATTTTTGCCGTACTGCGGCATTGCGGTGTGAAAGGAGTTGAGCTAACCCAACAACAACGGCGCGAAAATTGGGCTTTTGAGGAACGCAGGGGAATGGACTGAAACGGGGTGCTCCAATCGGCTTGCAATGGATGTAATTAAAGCCGCCCCGAGAACCAGACGAGCAACTGCAGCTGATCCTCGCGCGAGTATTTGGCGAGTCGCGCCTCCACCCTAACGATGAGTTTGCGCATGCGCTCAATCTTGGAATCGCTAACTCGACATTGCTACGTCTAAAGGGGGCAGGTCACACCAGCAGGCAGGTGTTCAAGTGGCTTCAGGAAACCTGCCCCAAGGCACTCGCCGAAGTCCAGCGCGCCGCCCGACTCTTCTACCTCCAGCAGCAGAGTTTCGGAGGCAAGGTTACTGGCCAGACCTTGGGCACCGCCACGACTACGCCGGCCATCAACCCACTGCGCATCGAAGAAAACCTCTCAGCCGCCCATCTGCGCCTGGCTGGCGGGGTCAACCGGGCCGAGCGCGGTTAGTTGGTGATCTACAGTTGGGATCGTATGACCGAGCCGGCCGGACTGTTTTGAGAAAGGTGGATATGGAACTGCATCAAACGTCTTCAGGGATCGAACTCAACGGCATTCCCAACGCAGTGTCGCTGGTCAGCGTTGGAGGTTCTAAGGCAAAAATGCTTGCAGACCTCATCCTTCACCAGTCTGATCTTGTGCGCGCCAACCAGTACCTTGACTTGTGCGCGGCAACCAGTACCTTGAGGATATCAACGTCCTTCTAGATGGCCCAGACACCGCACGTGAAGGGCTGTATGTCGCTGCGCTCACGCGATGCTTCAAGTGTTTTGGCAAAAACGAATCAAGAAGAGCCTATCAGCTTGATGCTTCGGTCATATTGGCAAATGAGCCAAACGGGATGACCGTCTATGAAGAACTTAGATTGGAGAGGAACAAGCACGTTGTTCATGATGAGAATTCAGCTTTGCAAGCCTATGTCGGAGCGGTTCTGAACGATGGAACACATCCCTACAAAGTTGAAAAGGTTTTGGCCCTCGCTGTTGGTGTTGAGCTGTTGCAGCCCCGATCTTGGCAAAACCTTAAGCACCTTGTTTTGAGCACCCTTACCTTCGTTGATAAAGAGATAGATCGTCTATGTCATGAGATTACGGCTGACCTTGAAGCGGAGAGCTATGCCACGCTCATGGCTCGAGCTCCGATGCGGTTAAAGCCCGCACTTACAGCAGATGCTGGCAGACGCCGGGATCAGAGTGGGCTTCCCCCGGTTTCCCGGACACATCGAATGACATGATGTGTTTAGGAGGCAAACATGCCAAGGACGAGAAGAGCATTTACGGACGAGTTCAAACGGGAAGCGGTGAAGCTGGTGAAGCAACC
>NZ_BQXI01000043.1:0-30862 GCF_030158955.1 Acidovorax sp. SUPP1855
AGCAGCGGCCCCACCTGTCCCTAGAATACAAAACGCCCGATGCGGTGCACCGGGCGTCTCTTGCAAGCCAATTACGGCTAGGGTTCAGTCCCGCATAGGTGTCAACCTATTCCAGGACGGGTCAGGGTCTTGGGAAACGACGTGATCTGGCGCAGCACTTCCTGGCTGAGATTGCCGTCCGAAGCAGAACGAGTAACGATGATGCCGGTGCCCACGGCGATGATCAGCGCGGGAACCTGGGTCACGATGCCATCGCCGATGGTCAGGAGCGAATAGGTCTTCAGCGCCTGGTCCCAGGGCAACTTGTGCTGCATAACACCGATCACCAGTCCACCCACGATGTTGATCAGCAGGATGATGATGCCGGCGATCGCATCGCCCTTCACGAACTTGCTGGCACCGTCCATGGCGCCGTAGAAAGCCGCTTCCTTTTCGATGTTCTTGCGGCGGCGCTGGGCTTCTGCCTGATCGATGAAACCCATGTTCAGGTCCGCGTCGATGCTCATCTGCTGCCCGGGCATGCTGTCCAGCGTAAAACGCGCAGCCACCTCCGAGATTCGCTGTGCGCCATTGGTCACCACCACGTACTGCACAACGATGAGGATCAGGAAGACGATCAAACCGATCACGTAATTGCCGCCCACCACATAAGCTCCGATGGCCCCGATCACCCGGCCAGCGTCACCGTCCGACAGGATCAGGCGCGTGGCTGCCACATTGAGCGACAGGCGAAACAAGGTGGCGATCAGCAGCAGCGATGGAAAGGTGGAAAACTCCACCGGTCTCGCCATGTAGAACGTCAGCAGCAAGATCAGAAACGCGAAGCTGAAATTCGTGAGGATCAGAAAGTCCAGCAGCGGACTGGGAATGGGCGCAAACAGCACCACCAGAACCCCCAGCACCAAAAGCACCATGGCGATGTCGCTGTGTCTGCCGAAGAAACGCTGAAGCGCCTTCATGCCATCGCCCCCGTGCGCGCACCCTGGCGCTGGCGTTCCCGCATGGCAAACACCCAGACGATGATGCGAGCGACCTCGGCGAACATCTGCGGCGGCACATGGTGCTCGACATCAAGCTCCTTGAAGAGCTTGCGTGCAAGAGAAGGGCTTTGAACGATGGGAATGTGGTGCCGAGCGGCGATCTGCCGCATCACCGCTGCCACGTGCCCAGCCCCCTTGGCCACCACCTGCGGCGAGTCCATCTGGCCATGGACGTAGCGCAACGCAACCGCGACATGGGTGGGATTGGTCAGCAGCACATCGGCGTTCTTGGTCTGCCGCAGCGCCTGGCTGCGCTTGCGCGCCTCGCGGCGCAGCTCTCGCATGCGGGCACGCACACGCGGGTCACCGTCGCGCTGCTTGTGCTCATCTTTGAGCTCACGCTTGCTCATGCGCATCTTCTTTGCGAACTCGCGCTTGGTGAACATGAGGTCGACCAGTGCAATGGCGCCCAGCAGCATGGCCATCTTGAGCCCAAGGCTGCCCATGTCAGCCAGCAGCGTATGCACGTATCCGAGGGGCGAAAGTCCTGAGAGGTTGTAAAACTGCGGCGCAAGATCGACCAGCGCGTAGTACGCAGTGCTGCTCAGCAAGGCCAGCTTGATGCAGGCGCGAGCGGTATCGAACAGGGCACGCAGGGAGAAAATCTTCTTGAATCCATTCACCGGATTCAGTCGATTGAAATCGGCGGTCACCGGATCCAACGAAAGAATCAGGCCTGTCTGCAAGACATTCCCCGCCACCGCAGCCAGCATGACGCAAACGAGAAAAGGGGCAATCCAGACGAGGGTTGCCTTGACCATCGCAGCAACCACAGGCCAGAGGCTGCCCCCACCCGGGTCGATGTTTTCGATCTGTAGCAGCAACATCTGATCGAAGCGAAACTGGTCGCGCACCGACTCCCAGCCCTGCCAGGTGAGGTACACCACCGCGACCACGAACACCACCGCCGAGACCACGTCCGCACTCTTGGAGACCTGGCCTTTTTCCTTCGCTTTTTGCAGCTTGTACGGCGTGGCCGCTTCGTTGCGATCGAGATCTTGCTCCGACATCAGCGCACGCCCTCCGAACGCAAAGGCGCTGCCGGTTTTGCATCGAAGCGTGCAGCCGGCGAAGCCGTCAGGAAGACGCCTTCCCACATGCCATAGATGCTGGCGTAGACACGGTTCATCGCGCCTCCCATTCCGGCAAACCAGAGCGACAGCACCGCCAGACCCACCACAATCTTGGTGGGAATGCCCAGCACCAGCATGTTGATCTGGGGCAGATTGCGGGACACCACGCCCAGAGCCAGTTCCACCAGCAAGATGCAAAACACCACCGGAGCTGCCAGCGCGAAACCCAACATGAAAAGGGCGCTGACATGCTTGAACACCGGGCCGGCGGCACTCGCCAGAGACCAGGGGGCTCCCAACGGGAAAACCTCCAGGCTATAGGCCAGCGCTCGCAGCAGCGCGTGGTGCCCATCCACCAGAAAGAACACCACCACCGCCGCATAGTTGAAGGCGGACACCAACAGTGGAGAGGCCCTGTTGCTCACTGGATCGAAAACCTGTGCGATGCCGAAGCCGATCTGCACGTCCAGCAGGTTGCCGGCCACGGAGAACGCGGCAAAGGCCACCAGCACACCCAGCGCCAGGGTGGCGCCCAGAGCCATCTCGATGAACGCGGCTTGCAAGATTCCGCCAGCATCCGTGCGCACCCCCGCGCCATCCATGGGAAGGGCCAGAGAAAGCACGGCAGCCAGCGACAGCACCACCAGCGCCCGCACCCGATTGGGAATGGGCATCGCGTAGAGCACAGGCGTCATGGCAAGCACCACAGCAATGCGCAACGACAGCAAAAAGAAAGGGAGCAGTACAGCCGCAGCCTGCGCGTCGCCTGCCAGAAACGACGACAACGTCCATTGGGAAGATTGGGCGGCCATTTCCGGACACTCTCAGAACATGGCGGGAATATTCGTCCAGAGTTGGGACGCGAATTGCCCCAGCTTCTTCAACATCCAGGGGCCGAACAGCACGATGGCCACACCGGCAGTGAACAGTTTCGGCACGAAGGTCAGCGACATTTCCTGTACTTGCGTGACCACTTGCAAAACGCTGATCAACAAGCCCACCAGCATGGTCAAGCCGAGGACAGGCAAGCAAATGAGCAATCCCGTCCAAAACAGGTCGGACAGCATCCGGAGAGCAAGGTCGGCGTTCATAGAAACCAGTTCATTGGAGCGACGAGGCGCTCCGCGCATCGACCAGCCGACGCGTTTACAAATTCACACTTATCAAACTACAACTTTACAATTGTAGAGACAGCGTTTGGAATTACGCGCATATGCGGCGAAATATTACATTTCGATGTGGTAAAGAGAGCCACAGTTTTTGGCGCAACGCCCTTCACTCCATGCCATTTGGGAGCGGTCGGCCGGTCTCGCGCTGAAACCGACGATTCGAGCCAGATTGCAGGCAACAAAAAAGCGCCCCGAAGGGCGCTCGTTTGTTGGCTTACTGGCGGAGAGGGTGGGATTCGAACCCACGGTAGTGTTGCCACTACGCCTGATTTCGAGTCAGGTACATTCGACCACTCTGCCACCTCTCCTGTGTGTCGAAGCCGGGATTCTAGCAGGAAGTTTCAGCCTTTCGACCGACTCAATACTTCCCCATGTAATCGCGTTTGCCCAGTTCCACCCCGTTGTGCCGTGCAATCGCGTACGTGGCATTCACGTGGAAGAAGAACTGCGGCAGGCCGTAGTGCAGCAGGTAGTGCTGGCCAGCAAACTGCTTTTCGCGCGGCGTGCCGGGCTGCAGGATGATCTGGCGGGCCGCGGCCTCGTCGGAAGCCCCGGTGGGCAGGCCTTCGATGAACGCCAGCACGGCGTCGATCCGGGTGCGCAGGTCCGCAAAACCCGGCCGTTCTGCATCGGGCAGCGATGGCACGTCCATGCCGGCGAGCCTGGCGGCGATGCCCTTGGCGAAGTCGCACGCGACCAGCACCTGCCGCGCCATCGGGAACATGTCGGGAAACAGTCGGGCCTGCAGCAAAGCGTCCGGGTCGATCTTGCGTGCGGTCGCGTGGGCTTCGGTCTTGGAGACTACATCCCCCAGCGAGCCAAGCATCTGCTTGAAAACGGGCACGCTGGCGCTGTACATGAAAGAGGTCATCGCGGGTCGATCCTTGAAAAGAGGGCCGGCAGAACGCCGGCGGATCGCAAGTACACCAGCAATGGGCTGCTGCTGCACGATCGGAGCGGGAAAACCCCTGAAAGACCCAGTCCGATGGCGCTTCAGACCAGGACGATCTGCGGCACGTTCTGCAAGTCGCGCAAAGGCATGCGAGCCGGCTTCACGGCGCGCAGATGGGCCACCATCTCGACCACCACGTTGCGCTGGCTCTGGATGCATTCCCAGATCTGCTCATGGGTCAATCCGCGCAGGCGCTGCGCCACGGTCAGCTCGACGCGGTCGGTGATCCAGTCGCCGCGGTATCCGTAATCCGCGCGCCAGTAGTAGGGCTGGGAGAAATACCCGAAGGACCCGTGGAACAGCTGGCGCACGTGGGTCGGGTCTTCGAAGGCATCGTCGCTGGCGCCATGGGGCACGCGGATGACCATGCGCGCGTCGTGCCGGGCCACGCGGTGCAGTTCCTGCATCATGGGCAGCACCTTCGGGATGTGCTCCAGGACATGCGACAGCAGAAACTCTTCCACGCTCCCGTCCGCCAGCGGCAAGGGCGTGGCCGCACAGGCGTCCAGGTCCGCGACGATGTCCACGCCGGGCAACGCCTGGCTGTCCAGGTTCAGCCACCCTGCGAGGGTATTGCGACCGCAGCCGACGTTGAGCTTCATGGCTTGATTACCTATACATCGTAAAAAAAGCCATTCTGCGCGGCCCGGGCCCGCGGCCTACGCGACCAGGGAAGCGAGCCCGCCCAGGTACGGGCGCAACGCTTGCGGAATCTCCACGCTGCCATTGGCCTGCTGGTAGTTCTCCAGCACCGCCACCAGGGTTCGGCCCACGGCCAGGCCCGAGCCATTGAGCGTGTGCAGCAGCTCGTTCTTGCCTTGCGCGTTCTTGAAGCGGGCTTGCAGGCGGCGGGACTGGAACGCCTCGCAGTTGCTCACCGAGCTGATCTCGCGGTAGGTGTTCTGCGCAGGCAGCCACACTTCGAGGTCGTAGGTCTTGGCGGCGCTGAAGCCCATGTCGCCCGTGCACAGGCTCATCACGCGGTAAGGCAGCCCCAGCTTCTGCAGCACGGCTTCGGCGTGGCCCGTCATGGCCTCCAGGGCTTCGTAGCTCTTGTCGGGGTGCACGATCTGCACCATTTCGACCTTGTCGAACTGGTGCTGGCGGATCATGCCGCGCGTGTCGCGGCCGTAGCTGCCGGCCTCGGAACGAAAGCACGGCGTGTGCGCCGTGAGCCGGATGGGCAGGTCCGACTCGGGCACGACCACGTCGCGCACGAAGTTGGTCAGCGGCACTTCGCTGGTGGGAATGAGGTACAGGGCCGCATGGTCGGGCACGGGCTCGCCGTCCTGGCCGCCCTTCTTGGCCGCGAAGAGGTCGCCCTCGAACTTCGGCAATTGGCCGGTGCCACGCAGCGAATCGGCATTGACGGCATAGGGCACATAGCACTCGGTGTAGCCATGCTCCTGGGTCTGCACGTCGAGCATGAACTGCGACAGCGCACGGTGCAGCCGGGCGATGGGACCCTTCATCACGGTGAAGCGCGAGCCCGACAGCTTGACGCCCATGTCGAAGTCCAGCCCCAGCGGCGAGCCCACGTCCACGTGGTCCTTGGCCGCGAAGTCGAAGGCGCGCGGCGTGCCCCAGCGGCGCACCTCGACGTTGCCGGCTTCGTCCGAACCCACGGGCACGCTCTCGTGCGGCAGGTTGGGCACGGCCAGCAGCAGCGCGTGCAGTTCACCCTGCAACTGCTCCAGCCGGGCAGCCGAGGTTTCGAGTTCCGATTTGAGCGAGCCCACTTCGGCCATGACCGCATCGGCGTTCTCGCCCTTGGCCTTGAGCTGGCCGATCTGCTTGGACAGCGTGTTGCGGCGCGCCTGCAGTTCCTCGGTGCGGGTCTGCAAGGTCTTGCGCTCGGACTCCAGGGACTGAAAGGCCTCGACGTCCAGGAAGGCCTGGGGTTTTTTGCGGGTCTCCAGCCGGGCGATGGCGGAGTCGAGGTCTTTTCGAAGGAGGAGGATGTCTAGCATAGGCCGCGATTTTAGTAGGGCGTCTTACCGGGTTGGCGCGCCGGAGTTTCCGTTTTAGGATGGACCGCACTGCCCCAGGGAGGACTCCATGCACATCGAACCGTACCTTTTCTTCGACGGCAACTGCGAGCAAGCGCTGGATTTCTACGCCCAGTGCCTGGAAGGGCGCCTCACCGCCGTGCACCGCTACGAGGGCTCGCCGCTGGAAAAGCAGCTTCCCGCGCACTGGCGCAACAAGATCATGCATGCCACCCTGGAAGTGCCCGGCGGCCACCGGTTCATGGCCAGCGACCGCATGCCGGGCCAGCCGTTCGCAGGCCACGCGGGATTTTCGATGTCGGTCAACTGCCCCGGCAGCGCCGAACGCGGCGAGCGCATCTTCCACAGCCTGGCCGTGGGTGGGCACGTGGGCATGCCCTTCACCGTCACGTTCTGGGGCGCGCACTTCGGCACGCTGGTGGACAAGTTCGGCGTGGGCTGGATGGTCAACTGCGACGGGGCGCAGCCGCCCGCCTGAAGGCCAAGGCGCGCCCCAGCACGGCGCCGCTCAGGCCAGCGTGGCGGGATCGAAATTGGCCCCGCACAGGATCAGGCCGACCGTCTCGTCGGCGCGCGGGCGGTAGGCGCCGCTTTGCAGCGCGGCCAGGCCCAGCGCCGCCGCCGGCTCGACCGCCAGCTTCAGTTCCCGCCACAGCCATTGCTGCGCGCTGCGGATGGCCTCGTCGGGCAGCAGCAGCGCGGCATGCACGTGGCGCTGCGAGACCTCCCAGGCGATGTCGCCGATGCGGCGGGCGCCCAGCGAATCGGCGGCGACGCCACCCACCTCCACATCCACCGGCCGGCCCGCCGCGCGGGCGCTGTGCAGCGTGGGCGCGCGCTCGGGCTCCAGCGCCACCACATGCGCGCGGCTGTCGCACCACGCGGCCACGCCGGCGATCAGCCCGCCGCCGCCCACGCTCACCAGCACGCTGTCGGGCAACCGGTCGCCCGCCTGGCTTTCCATCTCCAGCGCCAGCGTGCCGGCACCGGCCACGACTTCGGGCTGGTCGTACGCATGGTTGAGCAGCGCGCCGGTGGCCTGCTGGCGCGCCAGGCAGGCCTGCAGCGCTTCGGAATACGCGGCGCCGGTCACCACCACTTCGGCGCCCAGGGCCCGCAGACGGGCGCGCTTGGCCTCCGGCGAGATCTCGGGCACGAACACCTCGCAGCGCACGCCCAGCGCGCGCGCCGCGGCCGCCGTGGCAATGCCCGCGTTGCCGCCCGAGGCGATGATCACGCCGCTCTCGGGCACGGGATTGGCCAGCATGCGGTACAGCATGCCCCGGGCCTTGAAGCTGCCGCCCACCTGCAGATGCTCCAGCTTGAGCCACACCTGCGCGCAGTCCACGCCCAGCGCGCTGCCGCTCAACTGCAGCAGCGGGGTGGTACGAAGAAAGCCGGCCTGTGCGGCCAGGCGCTGGTGTGCAGTGGAGATGGCGGAGCGATCGATCATGAGGGAGCCTTTGGCGAATCGAAAAGAAAGACCGTGCCCGCACGGCCCCGCACGAAGAACGACGGGCAACGGGCTTGCGGCACACGAAACCGTCGAGTGTATGCAGCGCACCAGGCACCAACCACTCACCAGCCACGCACCCGCCACGTGAGGCCATCGGAGCCCGCCGCCCTCCCCCGCCATGCCCCGGCTTTCCGCGGCCCCAGCATCTGCCGATACCATGGACCGCCGATCGCGGCGTGCACGGCGGTGTGCACGCCGGTGCAGCGGCATGGCAGGAGATGGCGATGTTCTATGTGTTCGGGCCTTCGGGCCAGATGTACCGTGGCGGGCCGGAGCAATTGGCGCAGGTGGCGCCCGTGCGGCGGGTGCAGCGGCCCCAGGCACTGCGCACCCGCTCCGCTGACCCCGAGGCGGATCCGTTCCCTCCCGTTCCCGCGCCGGCCCCCGACCCCGGCCCGGTGAACCTGCGCGCGCAGGAGGCCGTGAGCGCCTACGCACAGACCGAGCAGGGCCCGCAGGTGCCCCGCCAGCCGCTGTCGCGCGTGCAGGACGTGATGACCGTGGGCGCCCTCACCGTGCCGCCCGACATCCGCGTGAACGACGCCTGGGCCACGCTGGCGGAGCACCGCATCGCCCAGGCGCCCGTGGTCGACGCCGCGGGCCACGTGGTCGGGCTGCTGCTGCGCGCCGACATGGCGCCGCTGGATCTGCTGCCCGAGCCCGGCAGCGTGAAGGCGGCCATCGACCTGGCGCGCCGGCCCGTCTCCGAGATCATGGTGAGCCCGGTGCCCACCGTGGCCGCCGACACCGAACTGCGCCGGGTGGCGGGCGTGCTGCTCGACACCGGCCTGCCCGGCCTGCCGGTGACCGACGAGGCCGGCACCATGACCGGCTTCATCTCGCGCACCGACATCCTTCGCGCCGTCGCGGCCGACCCGCCCCTGGACCTCTGGAGCTGAAGCGGCCCGCGGCGCCAGCCGCTGCCGCGGCGCAGCACCGCCACCGCGCATGAAAAAACCCGCGGGGCCTGGCAGCCACGCGGGTTCTTGATGGATCGAGTCAGCCCGCAGCTGGCGCCACGGGCCGCGCCCCCGCTGGGCGAATCGCTCAGCGGATCACTCGGCTGAAATCGCCTCGGGTTCGGCGATCTCCACCGAGGGCAGCGGGCTCGCCAGCACCTTGTCGATGGTCTTGCCGTCCATGTCCACCACCTCGAACTGCCAGCCCTCCCACTGCACCGTGTCGGTCACGCGCGGCAGCTTGCCGGTCAGCAGCATCACCATGCCGCTGAGCGTGTGGTAGCGGCCGCGGTCTTCCTCGGGCACGGCGTCCAGGTTCAGGCGGTCTTTCAGTTCGGGCACGGGGATGTGGCCGTCCAGCAGCCAACTGCCGTCCTCGCGCTGCACCGCCCAGGAGGTTTCGGGGTCGCGGGCGTGGAATTCACCCGTGATGGCCTCGATCAAATCCTGCAGCGTGACGATGCCCTGCACTTCGCCGTATTCATCGATCACGAACGCCATGTGCAGGTCGGATTGGCGGAAGTTGTCCAGCAGCTCCATGCCGGTGATGGTCTCGGGCACGTACAGCGCCGTCTGCAGCGGCTGCGTGGCCAGGTCGCGCGCCTGCTCGCGCAGCGAGCGCGACAGCCACTGGCGGGCGTTCAGCACGCCGAGCACGTTCTCCATGCCGCCCCGCACCACGGGAAAGCGTGCATGGTCCGACTCTTCGATGCATTTGAGGTTCTCTTCGAACGAGTCCTCCACGTCCAGCACCGCCACATCGGCGCGCGGCACCATCAGCGAGCCGATCTGCCGGTCGTCCAGGCGGAACACGTTGCGCACCATCTGGTGCTCGTGCGACTCGATCACGCCGGCGCTCGTGCCTTCGGCCAGCACCGCGTGGATCTCGGCCTCGGTCACCGCGCTGGCGTTGTTCTCCTTCACGCCCAGCAAGCGCAGCAGGCCCTGCGTGGACATGGACAGCAGCTTCACGAACGGCTTGGTGGCGATGGCCAGCCAGTTGATCGGGCGGGCCACCAGGCGGGCGATGACTTCCGGATGGCTCTGGCCCAGGCGCTTGGGCACGAGTTCGCCCACGACGATGGAGAAGTAGGTGATGAGCATCACCACCAGGCCGGTGGCCAGGTAGCTGGCGTATTTGGCCTCCAGCCCCAGCGTGCGCAGCCATTCGCCCAGGGGCTGGGCCAGCGCGGCTTCGCCGACGATACCGTTCAGCACACCGATGGAGGTGATGCCGATCTGGATGGTGGAGAGGAATCGGGTCGGGTCTTCGCCCAGCTTGACGGCAGCGACCGCGCCGCTATCGCCCTCATCGATCAGCTTCTGGAGCCGGGTCTTGCGCGCCGTGACCAGCGCCAGTTCCGACATGGCGAACAGGCCATTGAGCAGGATGAGGGCGAACAGTATTGCTATTTCCATAGACAGGGAACGGATGGGTTCCCTCAGAGTGAATCAACCGCAAATTGTAAGAAGTCACACCCGCCGTGGGGTCATAAGGGCCGCCCGCGTAGGGACATTGGGGCGCCAGCGTGGTATTTGCGCCCTGTCGCTGCCGGGACAGGGCCTGCGGCAGGCGCCAGAGACCAGGCATCGAAATGGCCTCCAGCACAATAATTACTAGGGCATATAGCTATCAATTAATAGCATATTGGCGGCCAAGCGATTTCAATGCCCTGCGGGGCCCGTCTCCGGCGTGCGCTCGGTGATCGCCAGCCCCGTGGCCGCATCGATGCGCAGGCCCTTGGGCAGCGGGAATTTCACCGTCTCCTCGATGCCGTCCATCTTGCGCACCGACACGGCGCCCAGCGCCTTGATGCGGTCGATCACCTGGCGCACCAGGATCTCGGGGGCCGAGGCCCCGGCCGTCAGCCCCACGCGGGCCACGCCCTCGAACCATTCGGCGCGCAGTTCCTCGGCGCTGTCCACCATGTAGGCCCGCGTGCCCAGGCGCGCCGCCAGCTCGCGCAGCCGGTTGCTGTTGGAGCTGGTGGGGCTGCCCACCACGATCACCAGGTCCACCTGCGGGCTCAGCACCTTGACCGCGTCCTGCCGGTTCTGCGTGGCGTAGCAGATGTCCTGCTGCTTGGGCTCGCGCACGCTCGGAAACCGCGCGCGCACCGCCGCGCTGATCTCGGCCGCGTCGTCCACCGACAGCGTGGTCTGCGTCACCACCGCCAGCTTGGCCGTCTGCCCGGGCTGCACGCGGGCCACGTCCTGCACGTCCTCCACCAGGTGGATGCCATGGTCCAGCTGGCCCATGGTGCCCTCCACCTCGGGATGGCCCTTGTGGCCGATCATGATGAACTCGTAGCCCTCCTTGGCCAGCTTGGCGACCTCCACGTGCACCTTGGTCACCAGCGGGCAGGTCGCATCGAACACGCTGAAGCCGCGCTCGGCCGCCTCGGTCTGCACCGCCTTGCTCACGCCGTGGGCCGAGAACACCAGCGTGGAGCCCGGCGGCACATCGGCCAGGTCCTCGATGAAGATCGCGCCCTTGGCCTTGAGGTCGTTCACCACGTAGGTGTTGTGCACGATCTCGTGGCGCACGTAGATGGGCGCGCCGAACTTCTGCAGCGCGCGCTCGACGATCTCGATCGCACGGTCCACGCCCGCGCAAAAGCCGCGCGGCTCGGCCAGAACGATTTCCTGGGGTTTTTGCATGGCGTCAGAGCACCCCGATGAGCTGCACCTCGAAGGTGACCGGCTGCCCCGCCAGCGGGTGGTTGAAGTCGAAGCGCACCGCGCCGTCCTCGCGCACCGCCAGCACCACGCCCGCGTAGCTGCCCAGACCGTCCGGCGTGGGGAACTGCACCACGTCGCCCACCGTGTAGCGCTCGTCGGGATCGCCCAGCTCGGCCAGCAGCTTGCTCGCCACCCACTGCTGCATGTCGGGGTTGCGGTCGCCGAAGGCCTCGCCCGCGGGCAGGGTGAACGTGGTGCGGGTGCCCTCGGGCAGGCCGATCAGGCACTGCTCCATGGCGGGGGACAACTCGCCCGCGCCCAGCGACAGGGTGGCCGGCTTGTCGCCGAAGGTGTTGATCACATCGCCCGCCGGGCCGGCCAGACGGTAGTGCAGGGTCAGGAAGGAACCGGCCTGCACGGTGGGAGCGGCGGCGGGAGAGGCAACGAGGGAGTTGGGGGCGAGGGTGGTCATGAGAGTCCCGATAAACTGGCCGCCATTGTAGAAACCCGCCCATTCCCTGCCCCGCGCGCGGCCATGCCGCCGCCCCAACGGACCTGCCGCACCATGCTCATGAAAACCATGCCTGCCGACGCCCGGCCCCGTGAACGGCTGCTGCAGCGAGGCCCTGCCGCGCTGTCGGATGCGGAACTGCTGGCGATCATCCTGCGCACGGGCATCGCCGGCAAAGGGGTGATGGAAATGGCGTGCGAACTGCTGGCACCCACCACCGTGGATTCGGCAACGGGCAAACCCACCGGAGGCTTCAGCGGCATCAGCGGGCTGCTGCACACCAGCGCCGATGACCTGCGGCGCATCAAGGGCCTCGGCCCTGCCAAACGGGCCGAACTGGTGGCCGTATTGGAGCTGGCAAGGCGGGCGCTCGCGGAACAACTGAGCGAGCGTGAGGCGTTCGAGTCCCCCACGGCCGTGAAGCACTACCTGCAGCTGCACCTGGCAAAAAAAGGCTACGAAGTCTTTGCCGTGATGTTCCTGGACGCCCAGAACCGCATGATCGCCCTGGACGAAATGTTCCGCGGCACGCTCACCCATGCCAGCGTGTACCCCCGCGAAGTCGTCACGCGCGCCCTGCACCACAACGCCGCTGCCGTGGTGCTGGCCCACAACCACCCCAGCGGCAGCGTCAAACCCAGCCGCGCCGACGAAAACCTCACCAAGACCCTCATGAACGCACTGGAACTGGTGGAGGTGCGCGTGCTGGACCACGTGATCGTCGCGCCCGGCAACGCGCTTTCGATGGCCGAATCCGGGATGTTGTAACGCGCTGCCGGAGTCGCGACCTGCTTGCCCGACTCCAGCCATTTCACAACGAAGCATCGCCCATATGTTAACATTTTGTTAATATATTAATTTACTTTAAAATCACAAACCGACCTTTGTCCGATTAGCATTCGCCCCCAACAAAAACACGATCTCAAAGGGGGATTGAATGAGCGCAGAACTCGCGGCGACGTTCTTCAACGTCGGCTACGGACAGACCTTGGCCCAGTCCATGGACAAGAACCAGGTGGACGTCCTGGTGCTGACGCAGGGCCAGTACATGATCATCCTGCAGGACAAGGCCAGGCGCAATGCCGCCCTGGAATTCAACCTGCGCAAGATGCTGTCGCAGTCCACGTTCGGGCAGTATTGGCAGAAAGAATTCAGCCCGAATGCCAGCGAGCCGTGGGTCGGGCCGGTAGCGCAGGGGGCCAACGACATGCTGGCCATCACCAAAACGCTGAATGCCATCGGTATGGCCGGCATTGGGACTTACATCAAGACCACGGCAACAGGCACGTACATCATCATCAAAGGGTACTCAGCCAAACGCAGCAGTGCGTTGCAGGGCACGCGCTACCTGGCGACGAATCCCAAGATGCTTCAGTTGGGCTTGGGAATGAAGAGCCTGCAAGGCATCGCCAAAGGCGGCTTCATGCTGGGCGTGGTGGTGTCCACAGGGATCGAGTTGATGGACTTCATGTTCAATGACGAGAAGACCATGTATGACCTGGTGGGCGGGATTGGCGTAGAGGCGGTTAAGGGCGGCCTGGCTGGGCTGGTCGCCTACGGTCTTGCTGCAGGGGTGGGAACATTTGTCACGACGGTCGCTGTTTTTCCGCTGTTCACCATGGCAGTGGTGGCCGTTGCCGGTGGCATCGTACTGAATATGGCGGACAGCGAATACAAGATCAAAAGCAACGTCGTTGCCAGCCTCAAGATGCTTCCGACACAGACGGCCCAAGGCGTGTATTACATCGACACCAAAGTCCAGTCATGGCAAGACGATCTGACTGCTGCCATCGAACAGAAGAAATCAGAAATAGGCCAGACAGTTAACCATGGTATGAAGAACTGGCTTTGCCGGATCGGTTGCCTCCGCTACTAAGCAAAAAAATCGATTGATCATGTTTGAAGTCAAAAAGGTTAGGAAAGCTTTGGTATGGGGCCTCCCGCTCTTTATCGGGGTCGGCGCGAGTTGCTTGTGGGTGGTATCGCACGGCATCATTCCAACGCTCGAGGCCATCGTTTCACGCGCTCCAGCAGTGCGGATTGCGGTTGCTTCGCAAGTCACGCCGTTTGTCGCTGTCTTCAGCATGCTGGCGGCGTTGATCGGCAGCATGCGCGCCATTCCCGTCAGTGACAGAACGATCCATCCGTTCGAGTGCGCCTTCAAGGTCACCGTGCTTTTGAGTATGGCCGCGATGGTGCTAATCCCTGTCACCGCTGTAGTCCAGCGCTTCTACATGCCCAGCATCGGTTACTCGATATGTTCGGAACTAGAAGGCCACCCCACCATGTGGTTCACCGACTGGGTGCGCGATCCCGCTTGGTGCGTCAAAGGCAAGAGCCTGGAGTGGGTGAACAAGCAAGCGCGTACTGCCGCTCCTCACAGCACGCCATAGCGGGCCATCGCTGCACGATTTCGTCTTATTGCTATTAATTAAATAGCACCATTCCAGCATGCAGATTGCGCTGGAGAACGATTCATGTTCGAACCACGATCACGCCGAAAGCGTACGCGCAGCGTTCGCACCACCGAGTTAACGATGTTCGATGTCAAAAAAGTCCGCCGGGCAATGCTCTGGGGCGTCCCTTATTTCATTGCACTGATTGCAGGGTGCTACTGGATGACGACCGAACTTTTGATCTCGACCGTCGTGGACATCGCATACCACGCACCAGCGGTGCAAATTACACCAGGCGCCCTGGTAGCACCGCTCCTGGCCGCGATGCTGATATTGGGCATCGTCGTGGGATGCATGCGGGCCATACCTTTGCGCGAACGCATCGTGAAACCCTTCGAATACGCCATGTTGCTGGCCTCGCTCTTGGGCTTCGCTGTCATGTGGCTGGTTCCTGTCGCGGCGGTGGCCCAGCATTTCTTCATGCCCAGCCTGGGCTACCACCCCTGCAACATCCTGCGGGGCAACCCCAACAAGTGGTCCAACGACTGGGTGCTCGACACGCAGTGGTGCGTCAAAGGCCAGACCATCGAATGGGTCAAGGAGCAGGCCCGCTCGGCCGTCACTCCTGGCGCTTCCAGATCGCCAAGGAACACACCTGCGGCCGAGCGACCGCCGCATCCGCTCAGCACCCCGCCGGCCGGTTTCCACGCAGGGTGAGCAGCCCGGTCACGCGCAGCGTGTCACCCGTGCCGTCCGTGGCCGTCAGCCGCTTGTTGACGATCTCGAGGTAGTCGCGGCTGTGGTGCACGTCGGTGTCGTCGCCGTCGCCGCTGGCGGTTGCGAACTCGCGGCCGCGCACGTTCAGGACCAGCCGGTAGAGCGAGTCGGCATTGTTGGCGTAGCGCACCGTGCCGGAGGCGGTGCCGTCGCCACCCACCCGGTCGGCGCCGTCGAAGGTGAAGCTGCACAGCTCGGGGGCCGTGCCGGCGGCGGCAATTTTGGTGACCTCGCTGGCGTTGATGTTTCCGTTGCCGTACGAGCCGTCCAGGCCGCTGACCGAGGCATTGGTCACGGTGAGCGACGCTGCGCGTTCGTCCAGGGAATCGCTGCCCCCGCCGCACGCGGACAACAGCGCGGCGGCGGCCAGCAGGGTGGAAAGGAGAGACAAGGTTTTGAGAGAGGTGTTCATGGCCAATGGGTCGGTTGTGGAGTCAAGGAAAAGGCTCGCTAGGGCCCAGCCAAAGCCAGACGCCGGCCATAACCGCACCATCATGTTCTGTTTTAAATGGTGGTTTTTTGGCGCCCTTTTTTTGCCGGCAAGTGCCTGCGATGAATAGGCTCGCAGCCGGGCCTGCCCCCGGCGCACCTACACTGCGCGCCATGCCAGACACCCGCCTGACGCCTTCGAGAAAACGCCCTTTGGGAGGGTGGATTGCCGGCCTTGCGGGATCGGCCGTGCTGGTGGTGGCCTGCACGGGGGCGCGACAGGGCCTTGAGCCGGAAACCGCCGCGCCGGCCGCGCTGCGTCTGATCGGCACCGCCGCCATCGCCCCCGGCACCGAGGTGCTGGGCACGACCTTCGGCGGCATCTCGGGCATCGACTACGACCCGGTGCAGGACCGCTGGCTGCTCATCAGCGACGACCGCTCGGCCCTGCAGCCCGCGCGCATCTACACCGCCACGCTGCGCTACACCGCCACGCATCTGGAGACCCCCGCGATCACCGGCACCGCACCGCTGCGCCAGGCCAGTGGCGTGCCCTACCCTGCGCCGAGGCACGCCGCGCCCGATGTGGACGTGCCCGATGCCGAAGCGGTGCGCTGGCTGCCGGGCGGGCACACTTTTTTGTGGACCAGCGAGGGCGACTTCGCGCGCGGCTTCGGCCCGCAGTGGCGTGAACACCGGGCCGATGGCGCGTGGGTGCGCGAACTGCCCTTGCCCACAGCGTTCGGGCGGGTGCCCGACTTCCGGCGCGGGCCGCGCGCCAACGCGACGCTGGAAGGGCTGGCGCTGTCGCCGGACGGCCGCACGGCCTGGCTGGCCATGGAAACGGCCTGGGTCCAGGACGGCACGCGCCCCACGCCCGAGGCCCCGGGCGGGCCGCTGCGCATCACGGCGATGGACGTGGCCACCGGCCGCCCGCTGCGGCAGATCGCCTATGTGCCGGACGCGGTGGCGCACGCCCGGCGCATCCCGTGGGGCCCGCAATTGAACGGGGTGAGCGAGGTGCTCGCGGACGGGCCGCACCACCTGCTGGTGCTGGAGCGCAGCTACAGCGCGGGGGCGGGCTTTTCCGCGCGGCTGTACCGCATCGACACGCGCGCGGGCAGCGACACGCTCGCGCTGGACGCGCTGGATGCCCAGGGCGCGCACAGCAACCACACCGCCGTGCCGAAGACGCTGGTGGCCGACCTAGACCAACTAGGCGCGGGCCCGCTGGACAACCTGGAGGGCATGGCCTGGGGCCCGCCGCTGGCCGGGGGCGGGCGGGTGATCGTGTTCGTGAGCGACGACAACTTCAACCCCGCGCAGGCCACGCAGTTCATCGCGGCGGAGTACCGGGGCCCGGCGGCGGTGACATCGGTCCCCTGATCGCCAAAGAACCGCCAGCGCGGCGTGGTGAACACGGGCGACAGGGGGGGCGAGCGCACCGCACCGAACGATCGGTGGGTGTAACGGGGCCGGCCCCGGCGCCGGTGCGGCATGGCCCGCGGCGATCCCGGGGCACTGCCGCCCACGCCGGGGCGGCGGCCGCACTTCGGGTACAACCGGCGCATGAAAGTGAAGTCCTTCCAGGATCTCCAGCCACTGCGCCAGGCCCTGGCGGAGGCGGCCGAGCGCGAGGCGCGGCTGCAGCGCGAGCGGCTGGAGGCCGCGCGCCGCGCGCGCGCCGAGCTGATGCTGTTCGAGACCGCGGTGGGCCCGGTGCAGGCCCTGCGCGGGCAGCACGACCGGCGCTGGCACCTGCCCGAGCCGGTGGAGCCGCTACCCGTGCAGCGCGAGCTGGACGAAGAACGCGTGCTGATGGAGTCCATCAGCGACGAGTTCGACGTGACGACCTTGCTGGACGTGGATGACCAGATGAGCTACCGCCGCAGCGGCATCGGCCCGGAGGTGACGCGCCGCCTGCGCGCGGGCCACTGGAGCATCCAGCGGCAGCTGGACCTGCACGGCCTGCGCACCGACGAGGCCCGCGAGGCCCTGGGCGAGTTCATCCGACTGGCGCACCGCACCGGTCTGCGCTGCGTGCGCGTGGTGCACGGAAAAGGACTGGGCTCGCCCGGCAAGACGCCGGTGCTCAAGGGCCGCGTGCAAAGCTGGCTGGTACAAAAGAAAGAGGTGCTGGCCTTCGTGCAGGCCCGCCCGGCCGAGGGCGGCGCGGGGGCACTCGTGGTGCTGCTGCAGCCGGTGCAGCGGCATTGAGCTTTGAAGGGCGGCACGGTGCACTGCCTGCCACCGCCACCGCAGCGGCCGCGTCAACCCGCCGGACGGTGCTCTGCCCGCACCAGCCCCCGCAGCTCCAGCCGCACGCGCAGGCCCCGAAGGGCCTCGCTTTTGTCCAGTTGCAACTGCCCGCCGTAGGCCTGGGCGATCTGGCTCGCGATGGCCAGGCCCAGCCCGCTGCCCTGCACGGATTCATCGAACCGCACGCCGCGCTGTCCGGCGGCCTGCAGTTGCTCGGCGGTCATGCCGGGGCCATCGTCTTCGATGTCCAGGCGCAGGCCCGGGCGATCGGTGCCCTCCTGCCGCGACAGGGTCAGCCGCACCCGCGAGGCGGCCCACTTGCCTGCGTTGTCCAGCAGGTTGCCCAGCACCTCCTGCAGGTCGGCCTGCTCGCCGCGCCACAGCAGGCGGCCCGCGGTGCGGTCGTCCAGCGCCCAGTCCAGCTCCTGTGCGGCATGCAGGCGTTGCATCATCCGCACGACCTGCGACAGGCAGTCGCGCACGTCCACCGCCTGCCCCGCGGCGCCGGGGTGGGCGTGCAGCGCATCGCTCAAGGTGCGGGCCTGGTAGCGGTCCACCAGCTGGGCCATCGCCTCGACCTGCTGGCGCACCTCGCCGCTGGGCACCTGGGGGTGCGCGCTGGCCTGGGCACTGAGCAGGGCCAGGGGTTTCTTGAGGGCGTGGTTGAGGTCCACCGCATGGGCGCGGGCGCGGGCCACGACATGCGCGTTGTGCGCCAGCAGGCCGACCAGCTCGCTCTGAAGGGGCTGCAGGTCGCGCCCCGTGGGCGCGGCCAGGTGCGCGGCCACATCGGGCCCGTCGCCCTGCGGCGCGCGCAGGGCGGCCAGCAGCGCTTCGAGGCGCCGAAGCGGCGCCAGCCCCACCCGCACCTGCAGCCAGGCCAGGCCCCCGGCGAGCACCATCAGCACCAGCCCGGCCACCACGAGGGTGTGGTCGATCTGGCGCATGCTGGTCTGCAACTGGGCGGCGGGGCCGTAGACCGTGAGCGCCACCGGGGTGGGCGGCTGGCCCAGGGGGATCGGCAGCGTCAGCGACAGCAGCGGCTCCTGCAGCGGCCCGGTCGCCAGGTGCAGCAGGGCCGAGCCCCGCACGGGCTCGGGGGCGGTGGGCAGGCGGTCCATGTCCCACAGCGAGCGCGAGCGCAGCACCTGGGCACCCGCCTGCGCGCGCCAGTACCACCCGGCGTAGATGGCGCTGAATTCGTCCGCGCCCCCGGTGGCTTCGCGCAGTTCGCCATTGGGGCCCTGCTGCAGCCGCACGCCCACGCGCTGGGCCTTCTCGCGCAGCACCTGCTCGAAGCCCCCCAGCAGGCTCTGGTGCATCTGCCCGCGCAGCCACAGGCCCCCGGAGGCCACCAACAGCAGCATGGGGACCAGTGCGAGCAACGCGATGCGCGTGGCCATGGGCCACTGGGCCAGTGCCAGCGCCCATGCGGACAGACCTCGCGCCGGCGGGGCCGGCGTGGGCGGTGCAGGCAGCGGATCGATGCCGCCGGGCGCCATCGCCGGGCCTGGCGGGCCCATCAGCCCGGCACCTCGGGCAGCAGCAGGCGAAAGCCCTGGCCGCGTTCGGTGACCAGTTGCGGCGCGCCGCCGAGCTTGCGGCGGATGCGGCCGATCAGCACGTCGATGGTGTTGGAGTCCGGGTCGAGGTCGCGCGCGTAAACGTGTTCGCCGATGTCGCTGCGCGTGAGCAGCTTGCCCGGGTGGTGCATGAAGTAGGCCAGGATCTTGTGCTCCTGCGCGGTGAGCTGCAGGCTCTGGCCCTGCAGCGAGAAGCGGCCCCGCACCACGTCGTATTCGAGCGGCCCCGCCTGCAGCACGGCGGCGGCCGACCCGGCCGTGCGGCGCAGCATGGCCCGCAGGCGCAGCACCACTTCGTCCATCAGGAACGGTTTGGTGAGGTAGTCGTCCGCTCCGGCGTTGAAGCCCGCGACCTTGTCGCTCCAGCGGTTGCGGGCCGTGAGCACCAGCACCGGCCAGTTGCGGCCCGCGCCGCGCCAGTCGTGCAGCACGCTCAGGCCGTCCTTGCGCGGCAGGCCCAGGTCCAGCACGGCGGCGCTGTAGGCTTCGGCGCTGCCGGCGAAGGAGGCGGCTTCGCCGTCATGCTCCACGTCCACGGCAAAGCCCGCGGCCTCCAGGGCGGCGCGCAGTTGCGCGGCGAGCGCCACGTCGTCTTCCACGACCAGGATGCGCATCAGTCACCCGCCTTTCGCCGCGTCACTTCCAGGGTCACGGCATCGACCTCCAGCTCCAGCTTGAAGCCGTTGGGCTGCTGCAGCTCGACGCTGTAGTACGGGCGGTTGCGGTGGTCGCTCTCCAGCTCCACCTCCAGCACCAGGCCCGAGAAGCGCGGGCGCAGTGACTCCAGCACCACGTCCATGGATTTCAGGGGCGCCGGTGCAGCGGCCGCCTCCGGCCGATGCAGGACCTCGCCCGTGTTCACATCCATGAGCAGTTTCATCTCCACGGCGGGCTTGTCGGACAGCTTGACCTCGTAGACCGCCTTGCCCTGCGCATCGCGTTCGAACTCGGCGTTCACGACGCGCGCGCCGTACCGCTGCTCCAGCTGCTTGACGTACCGGGCCATCTGCGCCAGCGGGACGGGCTGCGTGGGCCACTCGCGCTCCTGCGCCACCACCGAGCCGGTGGCGGCATCCACCAGCACTTCCTGCTTGTTGCCCCGGGCGTCGATGAGGGTGATTTCGTAGCGCGGCTCTCCCTTGCGCCCGCGCTTGCTTTCCACCTCGATGACGCGGCCCGCGTACTGGCGGCTGATGTCCGCAACGATGCTGTTCAGGGGCTTGAGCTGGCCGTTGAGCACGCCGCGCCGCGCCGCGTCCTGCTCGGCCGCGGGCGCCTGCACGCACGCGAGCGCCACCGCCGTGACGGCGGCACGCAAAAGCACGCTCCGGGTCCATTTTTTCATCGCGGGATTATTGCCGGCGCCGTTAAACGGCACATGAACGGACGCTTCACGAAAGGTTTAGCAGCGGTTGCGCACACTGCCTCCCAGTTCTCGCCACCTTGCAACACCGAAAGGAAAAGCACCATGAAAAAGACCGTTCTGACCCTGGCCGTCGCCGCCGCTGCTGCCGCCGCATCCGCCCTGCCTTCCATGGCCTGGGCGCTGACGGCCCAGGAGGCCGCCAACGTGATCACCCAGCACCAGTACGTCGCGCCGCAAGACCTGCAAAAGCGGTACGGCTACTGGTCTGCCGACGCGGTCGCCCTCGACGGCCTGCGCGTCGACGTGCTGGTCAATGACGCGGACGGCAGCCTCACCACCGTGCGCAAGAGCGACATCGGCAAGACGCTGCCCAGCGTGGACCAGGTATCGCAGGCGCTGCGCGCCAAGGGCTACCAATTCGTGTACGACGTGGAATTGGACGATGGCTTCTGGGAAGCCAAGGCGCGCCAGTCCGCCAACCAGGGCGAGAAGGTGGAGTTCGTGCTGCACCCGGTGACGCTGGAGGTGCTGAGCCAGGTGGGCCGCAGCGGCGGCACGGTCAACAACCAGCCAGTGCTGAGCGCCGACCAGGTGCGCCAGGCCCTGGAGCAGGTCGGCTACACCCGCGTGCGCGGCATCGAGTACGAAGACGGCTACTGGGAAGCCGAAGCCACCAACATGGCCGGTCTGAACATGGAACTGCGCGTGGAGCCCACCACCGGCAAGGTGATCAGCGAACGGCTGGACGACTAAAGGCGCCCGCACCGGCCCTGAAAAAAGCACCGGGCCCCGGCATGCATGTGCATGCCGGGGCCCGGTCGTTTGGCGTTGCTGGCCAGCCATTGCCGCTGGCCGGCGGCCGGTTACTTCGACAGGTCCAGCCGGTACTTGGACATGCCCTTGCCCGAGCCGTCGTCCGCCGCCATCAGCGTGACGTTGGCCAGGCCCGCGGCCTGGGCCACGGGCAGCGCGTTGGCGCCGGAGCTGAACACCACCGGGCCGGCCGTGGCCACCTTGGTGAAGCGCCAGCTCTTGGCCGCGCCGTTGGCGGCACGGGTCACGTTGGCGTTCTTGCGGATGTAGTCGATCACCACGTCGCGGTTGGCGTCCGGCGAGGCCCAGATGGTGCCCGAGCCGTCCAGCTTGTCGATGAAGCTCTTGCCGCTGGTGGCGCGGTAGTTGTTGGTGGCGATCACGAACTCCTGCGCCGCATTGATGGGCTGGCCCTTGTAGGTCAGGTTCTTGATGCGGCGGCCGGTGGGCTGCGTCACGTCGATCTCGTACTGCACGTCGGCCGTGGTGAACATGTCGAAGTTGTAGCCGGGGAAGGTGCTGATGAGCTGCTGCTCGGCGGTCTTGGCCGGGTCGATCTGGTTGAAGCGCTTGGCAGCGGCCTCCAGCCAGCCCTGGATGTCGGCGCCGTTCACCTTCACCGCGTACACGGTGTTGGGGTACAGGTACAGGTCGGCGGCGTTGTAGATCGCCAGCGGCCCGGTGGCCACGTCGGTGTAGTCGGCCCCGCCCTGGAAGCCCGACTTGAACGGCGCACTCACCGACAGCACGGGCAGTTGCGCGTACTGCGGCAGGTTGGCGGCCACGTAGGCGGCCACGTAGTCGCGCTGGGCCTGGTTCACGATCTGGATCGCGCCGGGGTCGCCCACGTCGGCGAACAGCGTGCTCATGCGGAAGTCGGTGCTGCCGATGGGCGTCTTCACGTAGGCGATGGCGGCCTGGTGCTGCGTCTCGATCAGGGGGGCGACGGTGGGGTCGGCATCCACATACACCGTGGCGCCCGCGGCGTTCTTGCCCTGGATGTTGCGCAGCTCGCTCTTGGTGGCGGTCTTGTCCACCGCCCAGGCTTTGCCGTCCCACTTCAGCGCGAGCTGGATCACGCCCAGCGCCTTGCCCCACGAGCTGGCCATCACGGCGGGCACGCCGTTGATGGTGCCGGCCTTGTTGTCCACGCCGGTTTGCGAATAGGCCGGCGCGGCCGCGGTGTCGGGGAACACGCTGTGCTGGTGGCCCATGACCATGGCGTCGATGCCGGCGACCTTGGAAAGGTACAGGCCCGGGTTCTCCATGGTGGCCGAGTAGGCACCCGCATCGAGCCCGCCGTGCAGCAGGGCCACGACGATGTCGGCGCCCTTGGCGCGCAGCTCGGGCACGTATTTCTGCGCGGCTTCGACCGCGCCTTCGGTGTAGACCTTGCCTTCGAGGTAGCGCTTGTCCCAGTTCATGATGCCGGGGGTGGTGAAGCCGATCACGCCCACCTTGATGGGCAGCTTGACCTCCTTGCCGTCCGCGCCCTTGGAGACCAGCGTGCGCTCCAGGATGGTGTAGGGCTGCACCAGCGGCTTCTTGGTCTTGCTGCTGTACACGTTGGCCAGCACGGCGGGGTAGCCGGCGCCGGCGCATTTTTGCGCGGCATCGACGCCATCGACCTCCATGCCGCCGCCCAGCACCTGGTTGAGGAACGGCAGGCCGTAGTTGAACTCGTGGTTGCCCAGCGTGCCGGCATCGAAGCCCAAAGCGCCCATGGCCTTGTACATGGACAGTTGCTGGGTGCAGGGAATGGCCTTGACCACGGCCTCGTAGTCGGCCAGCGCCGTGCCCTGGATGGTGTCGCCGTTGTCGACCAGCAGCGTGTTGGCGAACTCCTTGCGCGCCTGGCGCACCAGCGTGGCGGTGCGCTCGAAGCCGTAGCTCTTGTCTTCGGCGAGCTTGAAGTAGTCGTAGCTGCGCACGTTGAAGTGCAGGTCGGTGGTCTCCAGCACAGCCAGCGTGGCGGTGGCGCCGGCGTTGTTGTTGCCGTCGTCGTTGCTGCCGCCGCAGGCGGCCAGCAGGGTGGCGGCAGCGATCACGGTGAATGCGGTGAGGGCGGTCCGGCGGGTGGCCGGCGAGAGGTCTTGGCGTGGGAGGGTGTCCAGCATGCAATGGCCTGGGTGGTGGGTAAAGGCGAGAGTGTCACGAACCCGTTTGACACTGGCATGACGCGGCCGTGGCCCGCCCGCCCGCAGTCACCGACCCGCCCGGGCCCCGCGCCCCGCCGGCCTGCGCGCCGTCAGTCCGCCGACGCGATCAGGTCCACCTCCACCGAGGCGTTCTTGGGCAGCTGCAGCACGCCAACCGAGGTGCGCGTGTGCGCCCCGGCCACCGGCCCCAGCACGTGAAAGAGCACCTGCGAGGCCGCATCGGCCACCTCGCTTTGCTGCGTGAAGCCGGGCGCGGACTGCACGTACACCGTGATGCGCGGCACGGCGCGCACCGCGTCCAGCGTGCCCAGGCTGCGCTGCAGCAGCGCCAGGGCGCGCATCACGCACACCTGGGCGGCATGCTGCGCGCGCTCCAGCGGCACCTGCGCGCCCACGGCGCCGGTGACCACCACGGTGTCGCCCACGCGCGGGATCTGGCCGCTCAGGTAGATCTGCCGGCCGTCGCGCACCAGCGGCACGTAGTTGCCGCCGATCTTGATCTCGCCATCGAAGCGGTGGCCCAGGGCCAGCGCCTGTTCTTCGAACCGTGCATCGCAGGACATGGAATATTTCCTCGGGTGTGGAACGGTGGAGGGAGTTGAAAAAAAAGTGCCCCCAGCACAATGGGTACTAGGGCATAGTGCTATTAAATGAATAGCAAACGATCCATGGGGTGCCGCGTCATCCGCCGCGGTTGCGCATCCAGTCGGCCGTGCCCATGAAGCTCTCGCGCAGCCGGGTGCGCAGCTCAGCGGGCACACCGGTCTCGCCCATGGCCTGGTCCATGCACGCAACCCACTGGTCGCGTTCCTTGATGCCGATCAAGAACGGCAGGTGCCGCGCGCGCAGGCGCGGGTGGCCGAAGCGGCTCTGGTAATGGTCCGGCCCGCCGAGCCAGCCGCACAGGAACCAGAACAGCTTGTCGCGCGCGTCCGCCAGGGTGCTGCCGTGCGCGGCGCGCAGCTCGGCATAGCCGGGCTCCAGGTCCATGAGGTCGTAGAAGCGGTCCACCAGCGCGCGGACTTTCTCTTCGCCGCCGATCCATTCGAAAGGCGTGGTGGCCGGGGCAGGCGCGGGCGGGGATTCGGGTGTGGACATGGAGGCGGGCGGGGGGAAGACGGCTAGCCCTCGATTGTAGAAAGCGCCGCCCCGCGTGCACCGCCCACCCGCAGGCAGGCGAACACCGCCACCGCCGTGAACACGGTCACCCCGGCCAGCACGCGCAGCAAGGCGGCGAAGGCGCGGCCGTAGCCCTGCAGCAGTTCGGCCTGCGAGAGTTGGGGCAGCAGCGCCCGGGCGCGGGACAGGTCCCCCGCCACGAGGGATTGGGCGGCGCGCGCCGCATCGCCCCCCGGCACTTGCGGCCACTGCAGGGCCAGCAGCGCCACCAGCCCGGCGCCCACCAGGGCCAGCGCGAGTCCCTCGCCGGCCACGCGAACGGTGTTGAAGAGGCCGGTGGCCATGCCCGCGCGCTCGGGCGGCACCACGCTCACGGCCAGCCCGTCCATCAACCCCCACGGCAGGCCGATGCCCACGCCGATCAGCAGCAGGGGCCCGGCCAGCACCGCCGTCGGCGAGCCCGGCGCGCAATCACTCAGCCACCACAACCCCACCGCGCACACGGCGAGGCCCCCGGAGGACAACGCCGCCGCCGACCACCATCGCGCGAGCCACCCCGCCATCAGGGGCACGCACAGCATGGCCGCCGACAGGGCCAGCATCAACTGCCCTGCCGCCATCACGCTCAGGCCCTCGATGCCGATGAAGCGCACCGGCAGCAGCACCAGCAGCACCACATAGGCATAGGCCGGCGCCGCCGCCAGCAGTTGCACGCCCACGAAGCGCGGGTAGCGGAACAGCGACAGGTCGAGCATGGGGTGTCGCACGCGGCGCTCGGTGCGCACGAAGGCCGTCGCCATGGCCGCAGCGCCCGCCAGCGCTGCCACCACGGGCAGGCTGGCCCAGCCGCTCTCGGGGGCCTGCAGCACGCCCAGCGTCAGCAGGGCCAGTGCCGCCGTGAAGCGGACCGCGCCCGGCCAGTCCACGCCGGCCGCGCCCGGGTCGCGCGAATCCCGCAGGAACCGCGCACCGGCCGCGCCCGCGGCCAGCGCCACCCCGGCCACGCTGAGCGCCACGGCCCGCCAGCCGCCGTGCCCCAGCAGCCACCCGGCCAGCAACGGCCCGAAGGCCAGCCCCACGCCGAAGGCGGTGCCCACCCAACTGAAGGCCCGCGTGCGCGCCGGGCCCTGCACGGCCTGCGCCAGGGCCGACGTGCCCCCGGCCAGCGCGGCTGCGGCGCCCACGCCCTGCAGCGCCCGCCACAGGTTGAAGGCCACGATGCCGCCGGCACACGCCAGCCCGACCGCGCTGAGCGCCACCACGCCCACGCCGCACAGAAAGACCCGCTTGCGCCCAAAGGCATCGGCCAGCGCGCCGCAGGCCATCAGCGTGGCGCCGAAGCTCAGCATGAAGGCGTTGGTGACCCAGGCCAGTTGCACCGGGCTGCCGCCCAGTGCATCGCGCAACGCAGGCAGGGCCACGGCCGGGCCGGTGAAGCTCAAGGGCATGGCCAGCGCGGCCAGGCACACGGCCAGGAGTTGGAGGGACACGGGGAATGCCGGCTTCGCGGCGCGGGCAGGATGTTGGGTCGGGGACATGGCGGGGACAGCGGCTTTCAGGCAGTGGACAAGGGCGCCGGCGACTCCAGGCCACCAACGCCCATGAACGATAAAAGCGATGCAATGCGATGAAAATAGGCCCCCACATCCCCAGACAAACAACCTTGGGTTGGCAATCCGAACCCATTCACACCACCCCCAACCACCATGGACAGCTTCAGCGGCCTCGAATCGTTTGTGCGCGCAGCCGATCTGTCGAGCTTCGCGCAGGCTGGGCGCGCGCTCGGCATCTCGGCCTCGGCCGTGGGCAAGAACATCGCGCGGCTGGAGCAGCAGCTCGGCCTGCGGCTGTTCCAGCGCACCACGCGCCAGGTGCGCCTCACCCAGGAGGGCGCGCTCTTTCACGAGCGCTGCCGCCGCATCCTGGATGAGCTGCAGGACGCCCGCGCGATGATGCAGGCGGCCGTGCAGGCCCCGCGCGGGCGTCTGCGGGTGAGCCTGCCGGTCATCGGCTACCGCTTTCTGCTGCCGGTGCTGCCCGAGTTCAAGGCCCTCTACCCCGACGTGGAACTGGAGCTGGACTTCAACGACCGCCTGGTGGATGTGGTGGAGGAAGGCCTGGACGTGGTCATCCGCAGCGGCGATCTGCCCGACTCGGGCCTCGTCGCGCGCCGCCTGGGGCCGTTCCGCTTCGTGCTGGTGGCCTCGCCGCAGTACCTGGCGCGGCGCGGCACGCCCCAGGTGCCGGCCGACCTGGCGCAGCACGCCTGCCTGGTGTTCAAGTTTCCCAGCGGCGGCAAGCTGCACGACTGGGTGCTGCCCGGCCTGCCGCAGCCGCTGCCCACCGAGCTGGTATGCAACAACATGGAGGCCATGCGCGGTGCCGCCATCGCCGGCATGGGCGTGGCGTACATGCCCGACTTCCTGGCCCGGGATGCCATCGAGCGGGGCGAACTGCGGCAGGTGCTGGCCACGCACCTGGTGCACACCGGGCAGTTCTCGGCCCTGTGGCCGTCGAGCCGGCAGTTGTCGCCCAAGGTGCGGGCGTTCGTGGATTTCATCGGCGAGCGGCTGTTCCAGGCGGCGCCCGCACCCACGCCGGATTGACTCCGGGCGCCGAGCATCCCCAGGCGCGCCGGGCTGCCGCACGGAAACCGCCGCCGAGCCAAGCGCGTTCGGCGAGTTTGATTATGAAAAAAGCGACGTTCCTCTCTGCCCGTGGCAGGCATAGCCTTCGGGCTTCATCCATCGGAGAGAGAGAACGAACACCATGCGCATCCGCTTCATCGCATCCCTGGTCGCCGCCGCGTTCGCCGTATCGGGCGTGGCCCACGCCGACCAGCTGGCCGACATCAAAAAGAAGGGCGAGTTGGTCGTCGGCGTGCTGGGCACCGACGAACCCAACAGCTTCATCGACCCCAAGACGCGCGAGCTGATCGGCTACGACATCGACCTGGGCAAGGTGATCGCCAGGAAGATCGGCGTCAAGCCCGTGTTCAAGCAACTGGCCGTGGCCGCGCGCATTCCCGAACTGCAGCAGGGCCACGTGGACATCCTGGCCGCATCGCTCACCCACAACAAGGAACGCGAGGCGCAGATCGATTTCTCGCTGACCACCTTCGTCACCGGCCAGAAGGTGCTGGTCAAGAAGGCCAGCGGCATCAAAGACGTGGCGGACCTGGCCGGCAAGCGTGTGGTGACGGTCAAGGGCGGCACGCAGGAGCCCAACGTGCGCAAGGCCGTGCCCACCGTGGAGGTGGTGACGTTCGAGACAACGCAGCAGGCGTTCCTCGCACTGCAGCAAGGCAAGGGCGTGGGCTACGTGAACGACGAGTCCTCGCTGATCGACGACTTCGGCAAGCTGGGCGAGCGCAACAAGGACTACGCCATCCTGCCCACCAACCTGAGCGTGGAGCCGCTGGCGCTGGGCATCAAGAAGGGCGAGACCGCCGTGAAATCCATTGTGGACGACACGCTGCGCGAGCTGGAAAAGTCTGGCGAGGCCGAGAAGATCTTCTTCAAGTGGTACGGCCCCGGCACCAAGATCCAATTCACCACCCGCCCCTTCAAGTTCGAATCGGACAAGATCGACGGCTGATGGACGCACCCATGGCGGCATGGCCGCCGGGGGCAGCGCACGGGCGGCGGGCATGCCATTGGCGCATGCGGGCCGCCGTGTGGCAGGCACCCCGGTGGCGGGCTGCCGCGCCCGCATGCCCCGCGTGCGGCGTTTTCCGAATGACTGGCATGCATGCCTTTGTTTGATTACTCCTTGCTGCTGAGCGGCAAGTACCACCTCATGATGGTGGGCGGCCTGCTGCTGTCGCTGCAGCTGCTGGCCGTCTCGCTGGTGCTGGCCCTGCCCCTGGCCCTGGTCGTGGCGCTCCTGCGCCTGGCGCCGGTGGCGCCCCTGCGCTGGGCCGGCTTCGCCTTCGTGGAGGGCATGCGCAACGTGCCGCTGCTGGCGCACCTGCTGTTCTGGTACTTCGGCGCGCCTGAACTGCTGCCCGAGGCCGCGAAGCAGTGGCTGTACGACAGCGGCCATGCCGAGGCGGCCGCGGCCGTCGTCGCGCTGTCGCTGTACACCGCGGCCTTCATGGCCGAGGACATCCGCAGCGGCATCCGCGCGGTGCCCACGGTGCAGATGGAGGCGGGGCGCGCACTGGGGCTGGGGTTCCTCGCCACCATGCGGCGTGTGGTGCTACCCCAGGCGCTGCGCGTGACCGTGCCGCCCCTCATCTCGCAGGCACTGAACCTGTGGAAGAACACCTCCATCGCCACCGTGATCGGCGTGGCCGAACTCATGTACCAGGCGGCCAAGGTGGAAAGCGCCACGTTCCGCAGCATCGAGGCGTTCGCCTTCGCGAGCGCCGCTTACCTCACGGTGTCGCTGCTCATCACGGGCCTGGCGAGCTGGTACCACCATCGCTACCCCGTGCGGATGGTTGGATGAAACACCCCCTGAGTCGCTTCGCGCCTTCCCCCTCTCTCGTCTCGCTGCGCGAGTCGGGAGGGGGACGCCCCCAGTGCGGCGGGGCGGCCCTTGCACGGGGGCACTGGCTTTGGCAGCGCCAGTTTGATGCGCCGCAGGTAATGCGCAGCGCAGTGAACAACGGATAGGCACACATGCTGGAACTGATCGATACCTACTGGCTGTACTTTCTCGTCGGCCAGTACCCCAATGGCCCGCTGGGCGGCCTGGCGCTCACGCTGCTGCTGGCGGCGGGCGCCCTGTTGCTGGCGCTGCCGCTGGGCGTGCTGTTCGGCCTGGCGCGCGTGAGCCCGTGGCGCTCGGTGCGCTGGCCGGTCACGGCCATCGTCTTCGTGGTGCGCGGCACGCCGCTGCTGATGGTGGTGTTCTGGGCCTATTTCTTCCTGCCCAGCGTGACGGGGGTGAAGACCGACCAGTTCACCACCATGCTGGTCGCGCTCGTGGTGTTCAACGCGGCCTACCTGGCCGAGATCGTGCGCGCCGGCATCCGGGGCCTGCCGCGCGGGCAGATGGAATGCGCCCGCGCCCTGGGCCTATCGTACCCCCGCGCCATGCGTCGGGTGGTGCTGCCGCAGGCGCTGCGCAACATGCTGCCTTCGCTGGTGAACCAGTTCGTCGTCACCATCAAGGAGACCTCGCTGGGCTACATCATCGGGCTCACGGAGGTGGCCTTCATCGCCACGCAGATCAACACCCAGGTCTTCATCCGCCCGGCCGAAGTGTTCGGCATCCTGGGCCTGACCTATTTCGTGCTGTGCTTCGGCCTGTCGCGCCTGGCCTACGCGCTGGAGCGCCGGCTGGCGCGGCGCGCGGCCCCCTCCTCTTCTTCCGGACTCCGAGCGACATGATCGAACTGCACGGCGTGAACAAGTGGTACGGCAGCTACCACGCCCTGGTGGACTTGACCGAAACCATCGCCCAGGGCGAGGTGGTCGTGGTGTGCGGGCCCTCGGGCTCGGGCAAGTCCACGCTGATCCGCACGCTCAACCGGCTCGAACCCATCCAGGGCGGGCACATCCTGATCGGCGGGCAGCCCATCCACGGGCCGGGCGTGGACGTGAACGCGCTGCGCTCGCGCATCGGCTTCGTGTTCCAGCAGTTCAACCTGTTTCCGCACCTGTCGGTGCTGCACAACTGCACGCTGGCCCCTATCCAGTTGCGTGGCCTGTCGCGCCAGGCGGCCGAGCAGCGGGCCCTGGCCCTGCTGGACCGCGTGGGCCTGGCGCACAAGGCGCAGGCATGGCCCAGCGAACTCTCGGGCGGCCAGCAGCAGCGCGTGGCCATCGCCCGCGCCCTGGCCATGGAGCCGCCGCTTATGCTGTTCGACGAGCCCACCAGCGCGCTGGACCCCGAGATGGTGGGCGAGGTGCTGGTGGCCATGCGCGATCTGGCCCAGGGCGGCATGACCATGGTCTGCGTGACGCACGAAATGGGTGACCCGTCCTGGAATAGGTTGACACCTATGCGGGACTGAACCCTAGCCGTAATTGGCTTGCAAGAGACGCCCGGTGCACCGCATCGGGCGTTTTGTATTCTAGGGACAGGTGGGGCCGCTGCTC
>NZ_BQXI01000044.1:0-29091 GCF_030158955.1 Acidovorax sp. SUPP1855
TGTGTTGGCGCGAGGCCTCAGCGAACAGGTCGAACTTCAGGGCGCTACGGGGAGTGATCATGGCAAAGGATGGAGCACGCGTTCTCGATCAACAAGGGACCGGATGGGTTTTGAGAGGTTCCCCTATAGGTCCCCGATCACGAAAGGTCTGACACATCGCATCGATGAGTACATCAACATTTACAGGCCCACCTTGGTTCGCGCGCGGCCGGACTCTTCGTGCCTATTTCCGTCACGGCTGGGAGATCAGATTCGAGATATTGGCGAGATCGTGAACCGGATTGCCAAGAGCTACATACCTGAGGTTCGTCGACTCCGCCTTCATGCTTTGCGCCATATTGTCGCAACCGACTTTTTGCTGCGGAATCCTGGAAAGTACACCCTCTTGGCAGGGTTGCTGCACGACACCCTAGCGACGGTACTCAAGACCTACGCTCACGGCAAAACGGAATCAGCATTCCGGGCACACGAAGAGAATATGGCGGAGTTTTACCAGGGACTCTGAATCGCCCGGTGATTCCTGGGAACGCCTTGCATGGTGGCTGGAGCGATGGAGCCCCGGTCATTAGCGAGTTGTTCTATTACGTCCTGGCGGCCGGTTTCAGACATTGCGACTGGATACCGTTCAATGCTGTCTATCTCGTTGTAAGGAGACCATGAGCGTGTTCCCCGGATTGAAAACGACCAGGTGAGGGAGGCTGATGCGGCGAAACCTCACTGCGATGAGTTTTCAGGGGCTCGCCTACCACCTGAAGCGCGTGATGCGTTTGAAAAGGCGGGACCTGTGTGCTCAGTTCTCGCCGTTCCCGCTCTCCAAACCCAATTCGCCCACCACTGTTCAGCGGAGACCGAAATACGCAACTGGGGGGCCGGGGGGTCTGAATGCGCAGTCAACCTGTTGTCGGCTCATGTCTCGGGACCTGTTTCGAACCTGTGGAATGGACGGGGCTCGGGCGTCGTCGTGCGGGAGGCAGCTTTCGCCCCATCCCTGGGTGGCCAGTGTTTGCGACACCAGTGATCGCCGCACATGCGTCTTCAGTGTCTTTGATAACGGGAGACTCAGATGTTGCAGCGGTTGGTTACCCGGCCACTCGGTCTGGCAACGGACCGCCCAGCCAGTCCAGCGTTGACTCGAGGCAGTAAGCGCTACTTGCCCACATAGGTCGGATTCCCTCCGAGGCGTTCGAGTTCGGCGACGCCCGGATTGCCGAGCCAGATCATGAAGTCGGCTGCAGCCAGCGTGCCGCCATGCACGCGCAGCAGTCCTTCCATGAACGCGCCGTGCTCGATAAGCGTGATGTCCTTGGATGCCGCCGCCTTTTTCTTCGAGGTCTCGTCGAATGTGGGCTTTCCCAATGTCACCCGCCGCATCGAAGAGTCAAAGTCCGCTGCCTTCTGCATGACCGCCCAGGCCTCTTCCTTCTTGATGAGGGGTGGGGACTTGCTGCAGGTCTTGCATTCCAGCAAGACTTGCTGTGTCCCTAGCACGATAAGTAGGTCCGGCACGTTCTGGCGCATCCCGTCGTCCAGCACGGTTACGGCCCAGGCTGCTTCGACCCGCAGGAGCGTTGCGATTGCCTCTTCATACTCAGTGCCGAGGGTGTCGTCGCAGGCCTTGACCAGATGTTCGATGCCTAGTTCCAGTCCGGTTTTCCGATGCGCGGAAGCCAGCCTGCTAGGCCCCAGTCCTACGGTGCTGGACACCGCGTCGATCAACGCCTGCGCTCGTGGCTCGCTTCGCAGCAACTGCACGAGCTTGTCCTTTGCCATTGCCAATATGTCATGCAGGGATGCAATCCCCTGCGCGACGAGGCCCATAGCGCGCTGCCGTCCAAAGCCAGGGACGCTGTGCCGTTCGGCAACTCGCAGCACGTCCAGCGCCTCAGGCGGGGCTCCCCAACGAACTCGGCGAGCCAGCATAGCGATTTGGTTGCTTACCGGTTGCGGGCAACCGAGTTCCGGAGTCGTCGAGAGCTTGTGGAGGCCATCGAGTACCCAGGCAACGTCGAGCGCAAGGCGATGTATTGCCGCACCGGGCACACGAACGATGTACGCGATCTTGCGGTCCGCCAGCCCTTCGGCATAGAGCGCAATCGCGTGGGCACACTGCGCCAACTTGACATCGTTGCGGTCGAGCTCGACGGGTAACGGCTTTGTTCCCCAAAATGTTACAGACTCGTAGGAAGTCTGCGACGGGAAAGGAAAGAACCGAGATGGCCGTTCGGCTCTGAACTCCTCGCTGGCGCAGCACGCGTAGATCAGTCCTGGAATCCACTCGTCGAAGCTACCTGCCAGGGTCGGTCCGATGGCGCGCAACATAGCAGCGAGTTGCACGGCCGTGGCTGGAAGCAGCCCTGACATGGCTGCCGCGTTTCCCATCGGCGTGATGAGCAGGGCGTCGGCCTGTTCCCGGATAAGCCCGTTGGCGGCAAGCCAGTGCACAGCGGTGCGGCTCTCGGCTGTGAGCGTGGCCAGCTTGGCGGGATTCCTGTTCAGCGTTTGATACCAGTACAGCGTATTTTCGAAGAACGCCATCACCTCGGCCAAACTGCTTGCCAGCCCCGACGCGACCAGCGTCAGGATCGTCTTGCGGATGCTAAGGTTTACCAACTGCGAGTTAAGTCGGTCGTTGTCGGGCAGCACGAGAATGTTCGCGTGCGCCAGTTCGACATTGTTCTGCGGTAACAGCACGGCGAAGCCTTCGGGGTGCATGCCGAGCCTGCCTGCCCGTCCGGACATGTTGCGGTAGTCTGACCTAACGATGTGGCTCCCGGCTCTATCACCCCAACGATAGGTCAGTTTGGAAAAGACAATCGTCCGGAATGGGAAGTTCACCCCGGCCGCGAGCGTCGAAGTGGCAAAGCACACCTCGAACTTGCCGTCAGTGAAGCCGCCTTCGATGACCTGACGCTCTTGCGGCGACAGGTCGGCCGTGTGGAAGGCGACGCGGCGCTCGGCGTTCTCACGGAGCTGATCCGACGACTCGGTCGGTTCGGAGAACAAGTCGAGCCGTTGCGCAAGGTCGATGCCGATTTCGACGCGAGGCCTGCTCTGCCCAAACGCGGTCGCGAAATTGACGGCCTCGCGGCGGCTTTCCGTGAACACCAGCACGGGGCCGCGGTCGAGCCGCAGCAGATGGTCCACGACAGTGCCAATGTCGTTTGTCGCCGCGGCGCCACCGCTTACGTCCTGACCGCTGTCGTCGCCGAACTTCGTCCTTTGAGCGCGACCGGCGAACCAGATTTCCTGATAAAGGGGCACGTCCCGATGCGTGCTGCGCACAAGGTCGCACGACATCCATCCAGCGATGTCGTCGGGGTTCTCGACGGTTGCCGTTAATGCTACGAACTGCTTGATGCCGCGCTGCCTTAGTGCCGAGCAGAGCGCTTCAATGTCCGGTCCTCGCCCGGGCTCGCCGAGAATCTGCAACTCGTCGGCGACGACCAGCGCATTGTTGGGTCTAAGCTGGCCGCTCAGGAAGAGGCCCAGCGCCTTCTCATAGGTCGCCACCATCAGCTGAGCATCGACATCACCTTCGGCCCGGTCTCCAGTGTTTAGGCCGACCGAGCCGATGGGATCGGCTGCCCCTTCGCCGAAACGGGCCACGAAATCGAGATACTTTTGGTCGGCAAGCGCTTTGTGGGAAACCAGATAGATCGCGCGGACCCCGGCGCGGAGAGCACACAGCACGGCAATTTCGCCCACCAGAGTCTTGCCGGACGATGTCGGAGCACTCACCACAAGGCTGTGCCCGGCTGCGGCCCCAGCGGCGAGAGCGCGTTGTTGGACATCGGTCAGCCATTCGATCCCCCAACGATGCAGCCGTTGAAGCAACCATGCATCGACTCCCGGTCCTTGTGCGTCGGACGTTTTCATCTTTTCTGCTCCCCCCTGAATTGCCAGTGCGCTCAATCTGGATGTACGGGACGTTAACGGCGAATCGCCGTTTGCGATAGGGCAATTGCCCTTCACCTCGAGCCTCACTAGGCCTGCTCCTGCGCCGGCTATCTACCGAGCACAAGTGTGCGTACATCGTTGCATCAGCGACAGTTGCCGTTGTTTTTGTAGATTCGAGAGTCAGTACCGCCGGTGGCGCTTAGCGGCGGGCCAGCCACCGTATGACTTGGGGCGTCCGCCTATCGGCGGGCGGAGTCATGGCTTCGCCGAAGTGTGACATCCGCAATCAGAGCCAGTTCCGTGGCTCCTGCGGCGGGCGAGTCAAAAGCGAGGCCTACGGCGCCTCTGGCGGGCGCATGACGTAGAAAAGCCCGCACTCGATGGACTGTTAGGTTGGGGCTGCTCTGGCCTACCGGCGACATGGGTGGTGGTGTCGAACAGAGTGTTTCCTCAGTGAGCAGGGCATCGCGCCTGCAACCGGTATAGCTACGTGGCGCTTGAAACGCAGACAATTGCACTCAGAACGCGGGACACCGATGACAACAACGACTCATCCAGGCTTTCGAATTTTCATTCTTGGAGCGGGCTTTTCCCGCCCGGCGGGACTGCCGCTTGCGAGTCAACTCTACCCCGCCGTGAAACCCCTGATCGAGGGTCAGTACGGGACAGATACGAAGTTCGACCGGGACTTGAACTACTACCTGGGTTACTGCGATGACTGCGGCGTCACCGGTCAAACCAAAGATGCACTCGACCTGGAGCTGTTCATGTCCTACCTCGACATTGAGCACTACCTTGAACTTCGAGGCAGCGACACCTGGAGCCGAGAGGGCAATGAGTCTCAGCTAATGATTCGCAGGGTCATCGGCCAGGTAATCCACGAAGGCACGCCTGCGGCCGACAAGTTGCCCGATTATTACTACAGGTTCGCTGAGATGCTGTCCCCCAGGGACATCGTTCTGACGTTCAACTATGACCTCGTACTGGAGGCGGCGCTAACGCAAGTCGGGAGGCGATTCCGGCGTTACCCATACCGCTTCACCTCAGTAAACGAGTACGGTGGAACGCTGGATTCCGACACCGAGGAGGTGGTGCTGCTGAAGCTCCACGGGTCGGTGGATTGGTTCGACGATAGCCAATTCTCGGATTCACGGGAATCGCTTAAAGCCAAGGGCGTCGGGAAGATAGGGCTGCACAGCGTGTTCGACGACCCCAAACGCTATGGCGTCAAGCCTTTGGTGGTCGGCATGCTGCCGCCTAACGATCCTCTGATACACCTTCATACGATCCAGGATGTTTCCCGCTACTACAGCCAGGATCGGGGCTTTAATGCACCATTCATCCTTTCGCCTTCACACGTCAAGTTCGTCTACGCTTCGCCCGTGATGAGCTTGTGGAACGGCCTTGGGCGTGCCGGCGGGTATAACCTTGGCGTCTCGGTCGTCGGCTTTTCCCTACCGACGTACGACGAATACATCCGCATCGGATTGCATCAGATGCTGAAGAACTATGCTTCTTGGTGGGACTCCCCGATGCTCGGGGTTCTCAAGGACTATGCACGCTTCGTCGACTACAAGCCAGAACAAGCCGACCAAGACGCTTACAGGGAGCGGTACAAATTCGCCGGCGCTGACCGTTCGAGGTTCTTCCTCAATGGATTCGGGCCTGACGCGCTGGATTTCCTGTTTAACCAGCCTCGGGTAGCGTAAAAGGCCTGCAGTCGCAGGCTAATCTCCACGGATTAGCGCGGCCTACCGCTCGACCTTGAGCAACTCGATGATCTGATCCACGCCCAGGTCTCGGCCGAAATCGAGGGTCGCTCGGATCGGCTCGAATGCCGTGGTCATGCGCCGATAGCGCGCTGCGGTCGGCGCGTGCGAGTTGAAGTCCCGCTTGTTGAAGCGCGAGAAGCGGTTCATCTTCTCCACCAAGAATCGGGCGATGCTCATCAGGGAACTCTCATTGTTGCCATCGAATCCGGAGAACTTCGGCAGGTAGCCGTGGTTGGCTGCCTTGAGCTTCTCGGTCTCCTCTGGCGTCAGCTTTTCGATGCGGGCCTCTATGAAGTCCCACATGTCCAAGATGTCGACCACCAGGCTCAGATCGGCTGGCCGGTCTACGTGGTTGTGGAAGAGGCCGTTCATCTCCCACGCCGGCGCCCAGGTATGGCCTCCGTAGACCGCCTCAGCCACAAAGTCCAAGTCTGTTTCGCCTTGTACCTTCAAATGTTTGGCGATGTCACGGAGCACCATGAAATTGAGTTTGTCGCCGGCGGTCAGGTGAATGCTCTTGCCCGTCACGTTGTCCAGCCCCAGGCTAAGCAGTTGACGAACCGCATCTGAGCGCGAGCTGGCGCCCGTGCTCTCCATCCATTCATCCACGCGCTGGGCGAGTTCTTCATCCAGCCGCAATTCCAATCGTTCAGTGCGTACCATGTATAAATCCCCGGAGCTCCGGCGAATTGCCGGATTAACGTACAAATGTACGGCACTGCCGCATTTGACGCAAACGTTTCTCCATGCGCTTAAATGAACTCTTTCTTGCTTGACTCTTCGTTATTTTTCTTTAAAGTAAGAAAGAGTCTAAAAAAGGAATTTTGAGCATGGAAACGCAAATCTCTATCCCCGTCCAAACGCGTCGCTTTCTGGACCTCGCTGAGTTCCTTGAGTCGAAGGGCGACTCGCGGGACCCAGTGCTCGCGGTGAGCGACGCCATCGACTATTGGATGTCCAACGCCGACTGGAAGCCCGAGTTGCTTAAGGTGTCATCCACCTTGGGCTACCAGTGGAAGAGCCTCTTCTTGCCCGATGGCACCGAGGTGCGCATGCAATACAAGGGTAACTGGTACTACGCCAAGGTTGAGGGAGACAAGCTTATGTATGAGGGCGAGGCCATTACCCCTGGCCGACTCGCCAACACCATCTCGGGCACGAGCCGCAATGCCTGGAGGGACCTCTGGATCAAGCGCCTGGCCGACAGCGAATGGCTGCTTGCTGATGACTGTCGCGGAGAAGCCGAACAAACCTGATTGAGATTGCGCGGCTGCCTCAGTTACAGCGAGTGCTGGAATAAACTACAGGTGTAATCAATTCACAGAAATATCCCTCGTGACCACATCTGACCGGCGCCTCGCCTACCGGCTCGACACAATGTCAGCCGCCATGGGCGTCGTTGCTGCGCTTGTGTCAAAACGAGGGGTGACGGCTCCCGAGCGAGCAGTCCTCGACGGGTATAAGCCCACCAAAGACAAGGCGCTGTTGGCCGCCGTGGTTGCAGCCGTGCAGGCCGGAGAGGACCCTCTTGGGAAAGCCTACTGCGACATCAACGGCCCCGAGGCTCGCCGCGGCCGGGGACAGACGTTCACCCCGGACTTCGTCATCGAGGGGATGCTCACTTGGGTCCGCAGACAACGGAAGTCCATCGTAAGGCTGGTTGACCCTGGCGCGGGCTCTGGGCGTTTCACGCTCGCTGGCCTGCGGGCGTTCCCGAAGGCAGAGGCGGTCGCAGCGGAGATGGACCCCGTTGTAGCGGTCATTCTTCGCGCCAACCTGGCTGCTGCAGGGTTCACTGATCGCACGGAGGTGCGTGTGGGAGATTTCCGCGACCTCGAACTCCAGGCGGTGAAGGGAACCACCCTTTTCATCGGGAATCCTCCGTACGTGCGACACCATGACATCGGGGGCGCGTGGAAGGAGTGGTATTCCAGGACGCTCCGGCGCTTCGGACACGAGGGTAGCCAACTTGCCGGTCTTCACCTGCACTTTTTCCTGAAGACGCTCGAGCTTGGCAACCCGGGAGACCTAGGATGCTACGTAACTGCGGCTGAATGGCTTGATGTCAAGTACGGCCAAGCGCTGCGCCAGCTACTCACCAACGGTCTGGGCGGCAAGGACGTGTTCGTCGTTGACCCAGAGGTCCAGATTTTTGGTGATGCACTGGTCTCAGCCGCCATCACCGGGTTCTCACATGGCTCCACCCGCAAGGAGCTCCGATTCGCCGAAGTGGGCAGCGAAGCCCAACTGCGCAAGCTTACCGCTGGAGCTCCCATCGGGGTGGCTGCGGCGAAGGCCGAGCCCAAGTGGTCTTTCTTGGTCAAAGGGGGTCGTGCAGCCAAGCCCGAGGGCTATGTCGAGCTGGGCGAGATGTTCAAGGTGTCCCGCGGTCAAGTGACCGGCCTGAACCGGGTATGGGTCGCGAGCCCGGGCGCGCCAGAGCTGCCCAGCCGATTCTTGGTGCCCGCGATCACAGACTCCACGGACATTACTAGAGCCATGCGTGGCGTCATCGAGAGCAGCAAGGAGCTACGGCGCCTGGTGTGCCTACCTCGCAACCTTCAGGAGCTACCGCGAGCCGAGCGCGATGCGGTGGACCGATTTTTGGAGTGGGCTCGCCGGCAAGGCGCTCATGAGACGTACATCGCCCGACACCGTAACCCTTGGTGGTCTGTGAGTACCAAGGAGCCTGCGCCTATCGTGATGACCTATATGGGTCGGCGCCCACCTGCGTTTGCGCTGAACAAGGCGAATGCACAGCTCATCAACGTCGCGCACGGACTCTACCCGCGACGGGACCTTGACGAGTCGCACTTTGGCCGCTTGGTCGCCTGGCTCAACGAAAACGTTCAACAAGCCGATGGCCGGGTGTACGCCGGCGGATTGACCAAATTCGAGCCCTCTGAAGCAATGCGTATTCTTGTTCCAGGGGAGCTTGCCCTCTGACAAAAATCTATGCCAGCTCCTGACGACCAAGCAATGCCATCGGTGTGGACCACCGAGCAGATCAGAGAAGACGCGGCCGCCGCCCGAGCTGAGTTTCGCAGCCGTCGGCTCGACGAGCCGTTGAGGGACTACCTTGAGAAGTTTCCCGCAGCCAAGGCAGCCGCCGATGTCGTCGTAAGCCAGATGCACCTTTTGTTGACTCGGCCGGTCAACAAGGAACTCGCAGCCGGAATCGTAGGCAACAAGCACCAGTTCGCAGCGTTGCGCAGCTTGGCGGCGGTTCCCATCTCCGAAGACGACCTAGACACGCTTTTGGATGCATCGTTGAATCGGACAGCGCTGAAGAGGAGCCAGGAACTTGCGGACAAGCTCGGTCAGCTCCTGACATCCAGTCTCGACCCGAAGCGCTTCCCTTGGGTCGAAGCGGGACGGGCTGCTACTCCAGAAGAGCTGGAGAGCGCCCAACTGGCGACCGCACTCATCACCGCTGTGAGCGCGGTGCAGGCCGGCCGCAGGGGCGAAGAGAGCAAGGCTCTTGAGGGCAAGGTCGCTGAGATTCTCGACGCCGCTGGCTACACACAGGTGACGAAGCTGCTCACCGGGATCAAGCGAATTTCGCATTTCCCCGAGGCTGGCACGTACATGCGGCAGACAGCGCTTGGCGGCCACAACGCCGATTACGTGGTCAGGCTGTTCGACGGAAGGCTCCTTGCGTTGGAATGCAAGGCGTCCAACTCGGCCGTCAATGGTTTCAAAAGGTTGAACAAGGAAGTCGTCGTGGACGCCGGCGACTGGCACAGGGAGTTTGGACGCTCGAGCGTGGTGGCTGCTGCGGCAATTCGAGGCGTCTTCAAGGCGGACAACGTTGCCACTGCCCAGTCGCAGAACGTGTTTGTGTTCTGGTGGCACAAGATGGACGTATTGGCTGACTTCCTAGCATCTGCAAGCTAAGCCTACAGACCCGCGGCAGCAGCGTACGCTCGGCAGCCCTTGACGCTGCTCGGGACCGAGTCTGCTGACGAATTCACCAGCAACGACGAACGCCCTCAGCATCGACTGACGGACCTCGCCGTCGGCCATGCGCTCTCACTCTCAGCGCTGGAGGCCTCAATATGCGCAATCAACGCTCTCATTACTGCCTCGGCGTAGTTCGTGCCGACACAGCGGGTTGAGCCGATTTCACAAACTGCCATACCGTCCGCTACGCTCAATGTTGCGCCTAATTCCTGAGCCATTTTGAGCGGCACATGGGCATAGTCAGAATGAAAAGACGAGTGCGTCGGTGGTAGTTGACCACCAAACACCGCGATCTGCTCAATTCCCTCGTCGTTCCACCGGAGTGCAAACGGCCCGCTTGGTGATCCAAGCATTTCGAATTCGGCAGCCTTGGCAAAGAGATATTCCAAATGTACACCGGTCGCGTCCAGGGAAGGGTTGACCATCGAGGCGTTTCCTTTTTTCTTGAGTTAAGGGTGCACTGGTTAGATTACCGAAAATAGTCTATTTTGGACTATTCCAAGATGGACTAGACGATCTAGGGGTTTCAGTTCCGGACCCGAGATGGACAAGTCAATTCATACGCGTGAGTACGCCGTGTTTCTCCGCCTACTGCGTCAAGTTCGCAAAGATCGTGGAGTTACGCAGAACCGCTTGGCCGAGTTGCTGGAATCGACACAAACCTTTGTCAGTAAGTGCGAACGCGGGGAGCGTCGACTAGATGTCGTCGAGCTTCGGCAATGGTGTATTGCCCTGGGGATGGGGTTCTGCGATTTCGCTCAGCAGCTCCATGAGCTTACCGAAAAGCCGAGAAGGCGCTCAAGGGCGGGATAGGTCCTGATGTCGTCCAGGAGTGGGACATGTTCGGTACTAGCGACTTGCTAGCGCCTACTCCGGCTACTTCGATTGGACGCGCCTTGCCTTCGATGAAGGTGTTTGCTGAGCGTGTTTCAGGTGGAGGAGAGCCTGACCACATTTTTCTTTCTGGCGAGTTGGGCTACCTTGCCATAACGTTCTAGGCAGTAACTTTCGTGGCTCTCGCGGGTCCTGCGTAGTTCCTGCAAAAGTTGCTGCACAATCGTGTGGATGTCCGTGGAAGTTCCCGTATTTCGATGGACATGAAAAAAGCCCTAAGCTGTTGAAACTTAGGGCTTTTTAGACGTTCTCGGACAAGCGAAGAACTGTATTTGGTGGCCTGGGGCGGAATCGAACCACCGACACAAGGATTTTCAATCCTCTGCTCTACCGACTGAGCTACCGGGCCTAAGCCTCAAATTATAACCAGAAAAAAGAGGCGTTCTGAAACTCTGACGACTTAATTGCGTTTGCCGCGGCCCAGGTCCACGCCGAGCTGGCGCAGCTTGCGGTACAGGTGGGTGCGCTCCAGGCCCGTTTTTTCGGCCACGCGCGTCATGGAGCCGCCTTCGCGCGCCAGGTGGAATTCGAAGTACGCCTTCTCGAAACCGTCGCGGGCTTCACGCAGCGGCCGGTCTAGATCGAAGCCCTGGTGCGCATGCGGGCCGGGATCCTTCGTCACCACGGGCAAGGCCGCCACCGGAGCGCCCTGGGCCTCGGGGGCGGCAGGGGTGACTGCGGCGGGTGGTGGCGTGGCGGCTGCCGTAGTGGCGGCCGACGAGGCCGCCGGCTGGGCGGCGCTGCGCGCCAGGCCCTGTTCGACCGCCTTGAGCAGCTTCTGCATCGTGATGGGCTTTTCCAGGAAGGAAAAGGCGCCGATGCGGGTGGCTTCGACCGCGGTGTCGATGGTGGCGTGGCCGCTCATCATGATGACGGGCATGGTCAGCGTGCCGGCCATGGCCCACTCCTTGAGGAGCGAGACGCCATCGGTATCGGGCATCCAGATATCGAGGAGCACGAGGTCGTACGCATTGGCGGCACGGGCGGCGCGGGCCTGCGTGGCGTTCTCTGCGAGGTCCACGCTGTGCCCTTCATCGTTCAGAATTTCCGACAACAGGTCACGGATGCCCAGTTCGTCGTCGACCACCAGAATGTTTGCCATGGGTTTTGATCAGCCTCGCGATACGTTTCCAAGTGTTGTTAATGTGCCACCACGTGGCCAGGGGCGAATGATAGCGACACTTGCGCGCCGAGCACCACCCCTTCTTCCACCCGATTGACAAGATCGACACGGGCACCATGCTCGTCGGCGATCTTTTTCACCACAGCAAGTCCCAGGCCAGTGCCCCGCGGTTTGGTGGTTACATACGGTTCGAAGGCGCGCTGAAGGATGTGGTTGGGAAATCCCGTTCCGCTGTCGGTCACCGTCAGCCGCACGCGCCGCGACGACTGGCTCCAGCGCGTGGTGATGCGCACGGGTGCGCCGGCAGCCCCGCCCTGCTCGCGGGTGGGCTCGCTGGCGTCCTGCGCGTTCTGCAGCAGGTTGTGAATGACCTGGCGCAGTTGCTGCGCATCGCCCGCGATCTCGGGGCAGCGGGGATCGAGTTCGGCCTCCACGGGCACGGTCGCGTTCTCGGCACCGTAGAGCTGCAGCACGTCGGTGACGAGGGCGTTCAGGTCGAGCGCATGCAGCTCCGCAGCGGGCAGGCGGGCATAGTCGCGAAACTCGTTGACCAGCCGCTTCATCGCATCCACCTGATCGACGATGGTGCGCACGGATTTGGTCAGCACGGCTTGCTCGGCATCCTGCAGCTTGCCGGAGAGCTTCATCTCCAGGCGCTCGGCGGACAGCTGGATCGGCGTGAGCGGGTTCTTGATTTCATGGGCCAGGCGCCGGGCGACTTCGCCCCAGGCCTGTGCACGCTGGGCCGAGACGATTTCGGAGATGTCGTCGAACACCAAAAGGCGCAACGCGTTGGGCAGTTCCGCCCCCCGGGCCACCAGGCTGGTGCCGTTGGCGGCCACGCCCGAGGCGGGCGAGCCGTAAAGGTCGAAGGAATGCTGCCAGTGGTCCAGCCCATGCTGCTCGCGGTCGCCCAGGAAGGCCTCGAAGTGGCCCTGCACGGCACTGGCGAATTCGGCCAGCCCGGGCACGTCGGCCAGCGGCCGGCCTTCGAAGGCGGCCATCGGGGCCCGCAGGATGCGGGTGGCGCCGGGGTTGGTGGAGCGGATGCGCCCCTCGGCGTCCAGCACGATCACGCCCGCGGTGAGGTTGTCCAGAATGGTCTGCAGGTGGGCCCGCGCCGCATCGACCTCGCCCATGCTGTGCTCGACGGCGGTGCGGGCGTCGGACAACTGCTGGGTCATGACGGCGAAGGAGCGGGTCAGCCCGCCCAATTCGTCGTTGCCCTGCAGCACGGCCTTGGGGCTCAGGTTGCCCGATGCGACCTCGCGCACGCCCTCGGCCAGCACCAGCAGGGGGCGTGCCAGTTGGCGGCCCAGCAGCACCGCGAGCAGCACGGCCCCGAAAACGGCCAGGAACAGGCTCAGGGTGAGCGTGCCGATGTACATGCGCCGCAGCCCCTCGCGGGCCAGGGCGCGCTCCTGGTACTCCCGGTTGGCCTCCTGCACGGCGATGGCGTTGGACACCAGCACCTGCGGCAGCCGCAGCGTGGCCTGCAGGTAGCGTGGCTCCACCAGGAGCCCCACGCTGGCGTTGCCGACGGCCACGAGGGTCTTGACCCGGGCGTTCTGCACGGCAGCGGGATCGGCGATGTCATCCAGCCCCTCGATCTGGAAGGTGGCGCGCTGCTGGCGCGCGTTGCGCAGCAACTGGGCGCTGGGCCGCTCGGGGCTGAGATCGAACCGGGATTGCCCGGCACTGGCCACCGGCTGACCCGTTGTGCTGAACAGCACCACGTCGCTGGCCCCCAGCTGGTCGCGGATGCGTTCGAGCACCACGCCGGCCGCTGCGTCGGGCACCTGCGCCAGTTGGCTGCTGGCGGTGCGTGTTTGCATGGCCATGTCGCTGGCGATCGTGTCCAGCGTGACCCGGGCCAGGCTGACGCCGGCGGACAGGGCGCCCTCCACCTTCACGTCGAACCAGCTTTCGATGGAGCGCGAAACGAACTGGTAGGAGACCACGTAGATCAGCAGGCCGGGCAGCAGCCCCACGACCGCAAAAATGCCTGCCAGCTTGACCAGCAGGCGGCTGCCGAAGCGCCCCCGCCGCAGCCGCACCGCCAGGCGCACGACGACCCACACCAGCACGGCGAGCAGCAGCACGGCCACCAGGACGTTCAGGCCGAACAGCCAGGCGTAGTTGCGCTCGTACAGCGCGCGGTTGTTGGTGGCGACGGTGAGCAGGAAAAGCAGCACCAGCCCGATCGCGCACATGATCGCCACGCCCACGCCCAGGGCCCAGCGGGAGGCACGGGCCTGCTGCGGCGTGCGGGGAACGCTGTGGTCGTCGGTCATGGCGCGCGCTCGGCCACGGCGCGCACGCTGCGCGACAGCATCAGGTCCCAGCCCGAGCGCCCCACCGCGCCGATCTGGAACGGGCGGGGCAACTGGGACATGTCGAGGCGGAACTGGAAATGCACGGTATAGGGCCCGCCGGAGACCTCGTCCGCGTCGGCGATCTTCCAGCGGCTGATGCGCTGCATGGCGGAAAGCGCGTCGCCCAGTTCGTCGAAGTTCTGGCCCAGCGCGACCCCCAGCCCGGTGTTGGCGAACGGCGTGGCGGACTGATTGAGGCGCCACCGGCGCGTGAGCGGCTGGTAGCTCAGCCGCAGGTAGCGCACCGAGTGGGCCACCGCCTTGTCATACCAGTACCAGCGCTCGCGGACCACGTCGGCCTCGGCCACGAAGTACATCGAGATGCCCTTGTAGAGGGCGTCTTCCGCCAGTTCGGGCAGGTCGAAGTGCAGCGTGGTCGACAGGTACAGGCCCTCGTCGTTGGCTTCGACGCGCAGGTCGCCCGCGTCAGGCTGCGCCAGCACCGCCGGGGACCACAGCGCCAGGCACATGCACAGCAGCGCGGCCATGGCCACCGCAAGCCACGCGGCAGGGCGCGAAGCGGGCTGTTCAGGCCGCATGTTTTTGCAACAGGGCGTAAAATAATCCGTCATGGTCACCCGGACGATTCTCCGAGACGCCGCCGCTTTCGTCCGGTTTGCCGGGTATTAAATGGCCGGGAGACGGCAGCAAACGGGCGTCGGTGTTGCGCGCAAGAAACGTTTGCACCTGTGCTTCGCCCTCGGCACGAAACACGGAGCAGGTGCAGTAGAGCAGCCGCCCGCCGGGCTGCAGTAGCGGCCAGAGCGTGGCAAGCAGGCGGGCCTGCTGCTGAGCCAGTTGCTCGATGTCGGACTCGCGCCGCAGCCAGCGCACGTCGGGGTGGCGGCGGACGATGCCCGAGGCCGTGCACGGCGCATCCAGCAAGATGGCATCGAACCCTCCGCCCCCACTGGCGTCCAGCCACCCGTCCTGCGGCCGTGCCGCGTCGGCCACGAGGACCTGGGCCCGAACCCCCACCCGGTCCAGCGTTTCGTGGATGCGGGTGGCGCGGTCGGCGTCGATTTCCAGCGCCACGACCTGCATCGGCGAGGCGGCACCCGCATATTCGAGCAAGTGCGCGGTCTTGCCGCCGGGCGCGGCGCACGCGTCCAGCACGCGCAGCGGCTGCGACAGGTCCAGCCCCTCCAGCAGCAGCGGCGCCGCCAGCTGCGCCGCGGTGTCCTGCACCGAGACGTGGCCTTCTGCAAAGGCCGGCAGCTGCTGCACGGCCACCGGGCGGTCCAGGACGATGCCGAACGGCCCCGCAGGAGATGCTTCCAAATTAATAGCAGATAGCCCTAGTAAATATTGTGCTGGAGTCGTTTTTTGCACATTGATCCGGAGCGCCATCGGCGCATGGGCATTGTTGGCCTGCAGGATCTGCTGCCAGTGCTGCGGGTGGTCCTTGCGCAGCCGGGCGATCCACCAGGCCGGGTGGTTCCACTGGGCGACCGGATCGCCGTCGGTGGCGGCCACCAGCGCATCGCGTTCGCGCAGGAAGCGGCGCAGGCAGGCGTTCAGGAACGGCGCCTGCGCTTGCGATGCCGGGTTGCGCTTGGCCGCTTCCACCGCCTGGTTGACGAGGGTGAACGCCTCGTAAGGCGCCTCGTCGGGCGACCAGGCCAGCGCCAGGGCCGTGCACAGCAGGGCGTCGGCCCGCGGCGGTGGGTTGCGGGGCGCCAGTTGCTTGCGCAGCGCCTGCGCCCGGCCCAGGTTGCGCAGCACCTGGAACAACAGCGCCTGCACCCCGGGCCGCAAGCCCGGCTCGACAGCGGCCAGGGCCGCCGTGCCCGACTGCCCGCCGCGCACGGCCTGCAGCGCTGTCACCACCGCATCCAGTTGGCGCCACAGCGCGGGCTCCATGCGGCGTTCGCCCTCCGCCGGGGGCGGAAAGAAACGGGAGGGCGGGCGCGGCTGCGGATCGGTCATGTTCTGTCTGAGCCTGTCTTGAATAGGAAAAAACCGGTTGCGGTTGCGGTTGCGGACGCCGTCGCGGCCACGCCTTGAATCAATGTCAAACCACCCACGCCCCTCCCGGGATGCGGGGATGGTCACGCAGCCTACAGCGTTCTGGCCGCCTTGAACCCGAACAGCCACGCCAGCAGGCGCGCCGGGAACTGGCCGATGGCCTGGTTGTACTGCAGCGCCGCATCGTTGAACTGCCGGGTGGCCAGCGCATTCTGGGCCACCAGCTCCTGCCATCGCTGGGCCCACAGGGGCAGCGCCGCGCCTTCGCCGGGCGCGTGCGGAACCTCAGCCACGCGCACCATGGCCAGCCAGGCGGCCTCCAACACCTCGCGCCCCGTCAGCAGCGCGGCCGCGGCGCCGGCGTCCAGCGGGCGGGCCCGTGCGACGGCCAGCGACGCACCGAACTGGGTGGTGGCGGCCCACAGCGCCGCCCGCGCATCGGCATGTGCCGCGGGCGCGGGACCCTGCGCAGCCTCGTATTCACCCAGCATGGCCATCATGCGCATGAGGTGTGCGTCCAGGCCCCCGAAGGCCTGGATGGCGGCCGAGCGCAATCGCACGATCCGGTTGTAGGCACCCACGGCCCAGAACAGCAGCAGGGCAAGAAAAATCCAGGAGGACAGCATTGCGTCTGCCGAGCCCGCAGGGGTCCGCGGGCTCGGCGCAAAAAAAGAAAAAACGGATAAGAAAACGCTCCCGGTCTGCCAAAGCGCAGAGCGGGAGCGTTTCAGGGAGCGTACCGTGGCTTATTGGGCCGTGGCGTCGCCCAGGCTGGTGGTGCTTTCGACGTCGGACGAGTCTTCGGTCGTGGCAGCCATTTCAGCGGCTTCGGCATCGGCGATGGCGCGGCGCTCGGCGTCGTCCATGGCTTCCTTGGCCTTGCGCGCCTGGTGGTAGGCCAGGCCGGTACCGGCAGGGATCAGGCGACCCACGATGACGTTTTCCTTCAGGCCACGCAGCTCGTCGCGCTTGCCCATGATGGCAGCCTCGGTGAGCACGCGGGTCGTTTCCTGGAAGGAAGCGGCCGAGATGAAGGAGTCGGTCGACAGCGAAGCCTTGGTGATCCCCAGCAGCACGTTGCTGTACGTCGAAGGGATCTTGCCTGCGGCCTGCAGCGCCTCGTTCGTGTTCAGGATCTCCGAACGCTCGACCTGCTCGCCGGCGATGTAGTTGGACTCGCCCGGGGCCTCGACCACGACGCGGCGCAGCATCTGGCGAACGATCACCTCGATGTGCTTGTCGTTGATCTTCACGCCCTGCAAGCGGTACACGTCCTGCACTTCATCGACGATGTAGCGCGACAGCTCTTCGATGCCCAGGAGGCGCAGGATGTCCTGCGGATCGGCCGGGCCGTCCACCACGGACTCGCCCTTGTTCACGACCTGGCCTTCGTGCACCAGGATGTTCTTTTCCTTGGGGATCAGTTCATCCCAGACCTTGCCGTCCGGATCGGTGATCTGCAGGCGCACCTTGCCCTTGGTTTCCTTGCCGAAGGACACCGTGCCGGTGATCTCGGCCAGCATGCCCTTGTCCTTGGGCGAGCGCGCTTCGAACAGTTCGGCCACGCGGGGCAGACCGCCGGTAATGTCGCGGGTCTTCTGGCCTTCGACCGGAATCCGCGCCAGCACTTCGCCGGGGCCCACGTCCTGACCATCGCGCACCTGGATCAGCGAGCCGATCTGGAAGCCGATGGTCACCGAGTGGTCGGTGCCGGGGATCTTCACTTCCTGGCCTTGCGCGTCGATCAGCTTGACCTGCGGGCGCACCACCTTGGCGGAGCCGCGGCGCTTCGGATCGATCACGACCAGCGTGGACAGACCCGTCACATCGTCCACCTGCTTGGCGACCGTGAGGCCTTCCTCGACGTTCTCGAACTTCACCTGACCGGCGAACTCCGTGATGATCGGGCGGGTCAGCGGGTCCCAGTTGGCGAGGATGGTGCCGGCCTTGACCGTCTGGTCGGCCTTGACCGCCAGCGTCGCACCGTACGGCACCTTGTGGCGCTCGCGCTCGCGGCCATGTTCGTCATGGATGACGATCTCGCCGGAACGGGCGATCACCACCAGCTCGCCCTTGGTGTTGCTCACGTAGCGCATCGTGGCGTTGAAGCCGATCACGCCGTTGGACTTGGCCTCCACGCTCGATGCGATGGCGGCGCGCGAAGCGGCGCCACCGATGTGGAACGTGCGCATGGTCAGCTGCGTGCCGGGTTCGCCGATGGACTGGGCGGCGATCACACCCACGGCTTCGCCGAGGTTGATCAGGCCGCCGCGGCCCAGATCGCGTCCGTAGCACTTGGCGCACAGGCCATAGCGGGTTTCACAGGTCAGCGCCGTGCGCACCTTCACCTCGTCCACGCCGGCGACTTCGAGTTCCTCGATGAGGTCTTCGTCGAGCATCTGGCCGGCAGGGGCCAGCACAGCGCGCGTTTCGGGGTGCATCACTTCGTCGGCCGTGGTGCGGCCCAGGATACGGTCGCGCAGCGATTCGATGACTTCACCGCCCTCGACGATGGCGCGCATCAGCGAGCCATTGGAGGTGCCGCAGTCTTCTTCGGTCACCACGAGATCCTGCGTCACGTCCACCAGACGGCGCGTGAGGTAGCCCGAGTTGGCCGTCTTCAGCGCTGTATCCGCCAGGCCCTTACGGGCACCGTGGGTGGAGATGAAGTACTGCAACACGTTCAGGCCTTCACGGAAATTGGCCGTGATGGGGGTCTCGATGATGGAGCCGTCCGGCTTGGCCATCAGGCCGCGCATGCCGGCCAGCTGGCGAATCTGCGCTGCAGAGCCGCGGGCGCCGGAGTCGGCCATCATGTAGATGGAGTTGAACGACTCCTGGTCCACCTCGTTGCCGTGGCGGTCGGTGGTCTTTTGCTTGGCCAGCTGGGCCATCATGACCTTCGACACTTCGTCGCCGGCCTTGCCCCAGATGTCCACCACCTTGTTGTAGCGTTCGCCAGCCGTCACCAGACCGGACACGTACTGCTGTTCGATCTCCTTCACTTCCTTCTCGGAACGCTCGATGATCCCGGCCTTTTGCGGCGGCACCAGCATGTCGTCCACGCAGATGGAAATACCAGCGCGCGTGGCGAGGCGGAAACCGTTCTGCAGCAGCTTGTCGGCGAAAACCACCGTCTCCTTCAGGCCGCACTTGCGGAAGCTCACGTTGATGAGCTTGGAGATTTCCTTTTTCTTCAGCGCCTTGTTGATGTTGCTGAAGGGCAGGCCCTTGGGCAGGATCTCGGACAGCAGCGCACGGCCGGCCGTCGTTTCCACCAGCGACGTGGAAGGCACGAATTCACGCGTTTCCTTGTCCTTGGTCCACTCGGTCAGGCGCACCGTGATGCGCGCGGCCAGTTCGACCTCGTTGGCATCGAGCGCGCGCTGCACTTCGCCGGTGTCGGCGAACACCAGGCCTTCGCCCTTGCCGTTGATGCGATCGCGGGTGGCGTAGTACAGGCCCAGCACCACGTCTTGCGACGGGACGATGGAGGGCTCGCCGGAGGCCGGGAACAGCACGTTGTTGGAGGCCAGCATCAGCGTGCGGGCTTCCATCTGCGCTTCCACGGACAGCGGCACGTGAACGGCCATCTGGTCACCGTCGAAGTCGGCGTTGAAGGCCGCGCAGACGAGCGGGTGCAGCTGGATGGCCTTGCCTTCGATCAGGATGGGCTCGAACGCCTGGATGCCCAAACGGTGCAGCGTGGGCGCACGGTTCAACATGACCGGGTGTTCCTTGATGACCTCTTCCAGGATGTCCCACACCACCGGCGTGCCGGATTCGACTTCCTTCTTGGCGGCCTTGATCGTCGTCGCGATGCCCATGGCTTCCAGGCGCGAGAAGATGAAAGGCTTGAACAGCTCCAGCGCCATCAGCTTGGGCAGACCGCACTGGTGCAGCTTGAGCGTCGGGCCCACGGTGATCACGGAACGACCGGAGTAGTCCACGCGCTTGCCCAGCAAGTTCTGGCGGAAGCGACCGCTCTTGCCCTTGATCATGTCGGCCAGCGACTTGAGGGCGCGCTTGTTGGCGCCCGTCATGGCCTTGCCACGGCGGCCGTTGTCCAGCAGCGAATCGACGGCTTCCTGCAGCATGCGCTTTTCGTTGCGCGCGATGATTTCCGGCGCCTTCAGCTCCAGCAGGCGGCGCAGACGCGAGTTGCGGTTGATGACGCGGCGATACAGGTCGTTCAGGTCGGAGGTCGCGAAGCGGCCGCCGTCCAGCGGCACCAGCGGACGCAGGTCCGGCGGCAGCACGGGCAGCACGTCGAGAACCATCCACTCGGGCTTGATGCCGGACTTCTTGAAGGCTTCCAGCACCTTCAGGCGCTTGGCGTTCTTCTTGACCTTGACTTCGGAGCCGGTCAGATCGCCGCGCAGCTTTTCGATTTCGAGGTCGATATCGATGGCTTCGAGCAGGTCCTTGATGCCTTCCGCGCCCATCTTGGCGATGAACTCGTCACCGTATTCCTTGCGCTTGGCGTCGTAGTCGTCCTCGGACATGATGCTGAACTTCTTAAGCGGGGTCATGCCGGGGTCGGTCACCACATACGCTTCGAAGTACAGCACGCGCTCGATGTCGCGCAGCGTCATGTCCAGCACCAGGCCCAGACGCGATGGCAGCGACTTCAGGAACCAGATGTGGGCGCAAGGCGCGGCCAGATCGATGTGGCCCATGCGCTCGCGGCGCACCTTGGTCTGCGTGACTTCAACGCCGCACTTCTCGCAGATCACACCGCGGTGCTTGAGGCGCTTGTACTTGCCGCACAGGCATTCGTAGTCCTTGATGGGACCAAAAATCTTGGCGCAGAACAGACCGTCGCGCTCGGGCTTGAACGTGCGGTAGTTGATGGTCTCGGGCTTCTTCACTTCGCCGAAAGACCACGAACGGATCTTCTCGGGCGACGCCATGCCGATGCGGATGGCATCGAAATGCTCGTCCGGGGTGAATTGCTTGAACAGGTCGAGTAGTGACTTCATAAACCTAGTCCCTTCGATTAAGAACGTTCGAGTTCGATGTCCAGGCCCAGGGAACGGATTTCCTTGACCAGCACATTGAACGATTCCGGCATGCCGGCCTCGATGGCGTGTTCGCCCTTGACGATGCTCTCGTACACCTTGGTACGGCCCTGCACGTCGTCGGACTTCACGGTCAGCATTTCCTGCAGCACGTAAGCGGCGCCATAGGCTTCCAGCGCCCACACTTCCATTTCCCCGAAACGCTGGCCACCGAACTGGGCCTTGCCGCCCAGAGGCTGCTGCGTGACGAGCGAGTAAGGCCCCGTGGAACGGGCATGCATCTTGTCGTCCACCAAATGGTGCAGCTTCAGGTAGTGCATGTAGCCAATGGTGGTCGGGCGCTCGAAGCGCTCGCCGGTGCGGCCATCGAACAGGTACGCCTGCGTGCGTGCGGAGGTCAGGCCCTTGCGCTCGGCGATGTCGTCCGGATAGGCGATCTTGAGCATGTCCTTGATCTCTTCTTCCGAAGCGCCGTCGAACACCGGGGTGGCATACGGCACGCCGTTGGTGAGGTGACCGGCCATGGCCATCAGCTCATCGTCGTTGAACTGCGACAGGTCTTCCTTGCGTCCGCGCGAGTTGTACACCTCTTCGAGGAACTTGCGCATGTCGGCCGCCTTGGCCTGCTCCTGCAGCATGTTGCCGATGCGCTGGCCGATGCCCTTGCCAGCCCAGCCCAAGTGCACCTCGAGCACCTGTCCGATGTTCATGCGCGATGGCACGCCCAGCGGGTTCAGCACGATGTCGGCAGGGGTGCCGTCGGCCATGTAGGGCATGTCTTCGACCGGAACGATCTTGGACACTACACCCTTGTTGCCGTGGCGGCCGGCCATCTTGTCGCCAGGCTGCAGGCGGCGCTTGACGGCCAGGTACACCTTGACCATCTTCAGCACGCCCGCGGGCAGCTCGTCGCCTTGCGTGAGCTTCTTGCGCTTTTCCTCGAAAGCCAGATCGAAGCTGTGGCGCGTCTGCTCCAGCGAGTTCTTGATCGACTCCAGCTGCGTGGCCACTTCGTCTTCCGCCGGGCGGATGTCGAACCAGTGGAACTTCTCGACGGAGGCCAGGTAGGCCTTGTCGATCTTCGTGCCCTTGGCCAGCTTTTGCGGGCCGCCGTTGGCCACGCGGCCGTTCAGCAGCTTTTCGATCCGGTCGAACGCGTCGGCTTCCACGATGCGCAACTGGTCGTTCAGGTCCAGGCGGAAGCGCTTGAGTTCGTCGTCGATGATCTGCTGGGCGCGCTTGTCGCGCTGGATGCCTTCGCGGGTGAACACCTGCACGTCGATCACAGTGCCTTGCGAGCCCTGGTCCACGCGCAGCGAGGTGTCCTTCACGTCGGAGGCCTTCTCGCCGAAGATGGCGCGCAGCAGCTTCTCTTCTGGCGTCAGCGTGGTCTCGCCCTTCGGCGTGACCTTGCCCACCAGCGTATCGCCGGGCTGCACTTCGGCACCCACGTAGATGATGCCGGACTCGTCCAGGCGGTTCAGCTGCTGTTCCGACAGGTTCGGAATGTCGCGCGTGATTTCTTCGGCGCCCAGCTTCGTGTCGCGCGCCATGACCACCAGTTCCTCGATGTGGATCGAGGTGTAGCGGTCTTCTGCCACGACGCGTTCGGAGATCAGGATCGAATCTTCGAAGTTGTAGCCGTTCCAGGGCATGAACGCGATCAGCATGTTCTGGCCGATGGCGATCTCACCGAAGTCCGTCGATGCGCCGTCGGCGATCACATCCCCCTTGGCCAGCACATCGCCCTTCTGGACGATGGGGCGCTGGTGGATGTTGGTGTTCTGGTTGGAACGCTGGTACTTGATGAGGTTGTAGATGTCCACACCCACTTCACCGGCCACCGCTTCCGCGTCGTTCACGCGGACCACGATGCGGGTCGCATCCACATAATCCACCACGCCACCGCGGTTGGCGGTCACCACGGTGCCCGAGTCCACGGCGGCCACGCGCTCGATACCGGTGCCCACCATGGGCTTTTCCGGACGCAGCACAGGCACGGCCTGGCGGGACATGTTGGCGCCCATCAGTGCGCGGTTCGCGTCGTCGTGTTCGAGGAACGGCACGAGCGAGGCGGCCACCGATACGATCTGCGCAGGCGACACGTCCATGTACTGCACGCGCTCGGCGCTCAGCAAGGTCGACTCGCCCTTTTCACGTGCCGACACCAGGTCGCCCGTGAGGCGGCCTTCCTTGTCGAGCGTGGCATTCGCCTGGGCGATCACGTACTTGCCTTCTTCGATGGCGGAGAGGTAATCGATCTGGTCGGTCACCTTGCCATCCACCACGCGGCGGTACGGGGTTTCAATGAAACCGTACTCGTTCAGGCGGGCGTACAGGGCCAGCGAGTTGATCAGCCCGATGTTCGGGCCTTCCGGCGTTTCGATCGGGCACACGCGGCCATAGTGGGTCACGTGCACGTCGCGCACTTCGAAACCGGCACGCTCGCGGGTCAGACCACCCGGGCCAAGGGCCGATACGCGGCGCTTGTGGGTGATTTCGGCCAGCGGGTTGGTCTGGTCCATGAACTGCGACAGCTGGGACGCACCGAAGAACTCCTTGAGCGCCGCGGAAATCGGCTTGGAGTTGATCAGGTCGTGCGGCATCAGCGGCTCTTGCTCGGCCTGGCCCAGACGCTCCTTCACGGCCTTCTCGATGCGCGCCAGACCGGTGCGGTACTGGTTCTCGGCCAGCTCGCCCACGCAACGCACGCGGCGGTTGCCCAGGTGATCGATGTCATCGACTTCGCCGTTGCCGTTGCGCAGGTCCACGAGGATCTTGACCACGGCCAGGATGTCTTCGTTGGAGAGCACCATCGGGCCGGTGGATTCGTCGCGGCCGATCTTGGCGTTGAACTTCATGCGCCCCACGCGCGACAGGTCGTACGTGTCGGGGTTGTAGAAGAGGCGCTGGAACAAGGCCTGCACCGCGTCTTCCGTCGGCGGCTCGCCGGGGCGCATCATGCGGTAGATCGCCACGCGCGCAGCGAATTCGTCCACCGTTTCGTCGATGCGCAGCGTCTGCGAAATGTAGGCGCCCTGGTCGAGTTCGTTCGTGTAGATGACCTGCAGGTCCTGCACGCCGGCGGAGCGCAGCTTCTTGAGCAGCGCTTCGGTCAGCTCTTCGTTGGCCTTGGCAATGATTTCGCCGGTGTCGCCGTCGACGATGTTGCGCGCCACCACGCGGCCGATCAGGAAGTCTTCGGGCACGCTGATGTGCGTGGTGCCGGACTGCTCCAGTTCGCGGGTGTGGCGGGCCGTGACGCGCTTGTCCTTGGCCACGACCACCTTGCCCGACTTGTCGGTGATGTCGAAACGCGCCACTTCGCCACGCAGGCGGTCGGAGACGAACTCCATCTGCGCGCCGCTGTCCATCAGGCGGAAGTTGTCGTTGACGAAGAAGTTCGCCAGGATCGATTCGGGGTTCAGGCCGATGGCCTTCAGCAGGATCGTGACCGGCATCTTGCGGCGGCGGTCCACGCGGAAATACAGGATGTCCTTCGGATCGAACTCGAAGTCCAGCCACGAACCGCGGTAGGGAATGATGCGCGCCGAAAACAGCAGCTTGCCCGAGCTGTGGGTCTTGCCCTTGTCGTGCTCGAAGAACACACCGGGCGAGCGGTGCAGCTGCGAAACGATCACACGTTCCGTGCCGTTGATGATGAACGAGCCCTTGTCGGTCATCAAAGGCACCTCGCCCATGTAGACCTCTTGCTCCTTCACTTCCTTGACGACCTTGGACTGCGACGTGGAGGACTCGCGGTCATAGATGATCAACTGCACCTTGGCCCGCACGGCCGAGGCAAAAGTCAAACCACGGGTCTGGCATTCACGCACATCGAATGCCGGCTTGGCGAGGTTGTACTCGATGAACTTCATCTCGACAAACCCATTGTGCGAGACGATCGGGAAAGCAGCGTCGAACGCGGCCTGCAAGCCTTCTACGGTTCTTTTCTGGGGGGCTTTGTCAGCTTGCAGGAACGCAGTGTATGCGTCCTTCTGCATCTGCAGCAGGTAAGGGACTTCCAGCACGCTGTCGCGGCTGCCGAAACTTTTGCGAATTCGCTTGCGTTCGGTATAGGAATAGGCCATGAGATCTCCGGGCAAAGACATGAGTCCTGGGTCTTCGACGACTGACCTGCAAGGGCGCTTCCTTGCAGGCTTGGCGGTTGGCCACTACCAACCATGGCGGACGGCGATGCGTTGCACATCACCCGAACCAAGGTATCTTCTGCTGTCGGGATGGTCAGAAGACACTAGAAAGCAGTGGCGTGGGCACTGCTTTCTGGTGCGCTCTGGGCGTGAACCCCATAAGCACCAAAGGCTGGGAGCCCTTGCGGAGCCCCCAGCCCTGGAATCCAGGCGAATTACTTGAGTTCAGCCTTGGCGCCAGCTTCCACCAGCTTCTTGACGGCAGCTTCGGCGTCGGCCTTGGCAATGCCTTCCTTGACGTTCTTCGGAGCGCCGTCCACCAGATCCTTGGCCTCCTTGAGGCCCAGGCCGGTGATTTCGCGCACGGCCTTGATCACGGACACCTTGTTGGCGCCGGCTTCGGTCAGCACAACGTTGAATTCCGTTTGCTCTTCTGCAGCTGCAGCAGCACCGCCGCCACCGCCAGCAGCAGGAGCGGCCATAGCGGCTGCGCTCACGCCAAACTTTTCTTCAATGGCCTTCACCAGGTCATTGAGTTCCAGAACCGTCATGCTGTCCAGCGCGGTCAAAAATGCGTCTTTATCGAATGCCATTTTTATTTCCTAACAATTGGTTGGTTGTCTGCCGGGCAATCAAGCCGCGACAGGTTCGGCGGCCGTTTCGGCAGCGCCTTCGCCTTTTTTGGCCGCCAACGCGCCCAGCACAACGGCCGTACGCGAAATGGGGGACATAAGCAAGCCGCAAATCTGAGCCAACAGAACTTCCTTGGGAGGAATGTTAGCCAGTTGCTTAACGCCGTTGATATCCAGGGCTTTGCCACCGAAAGCGCCACCGCGAATCACCAACTTGTCGTTGGTCTTCGCGAAATCGGCCACCACCTTAGCGGCGGCCACAGCGTCTTCGGAGAAGCCATAGATCAGCGGACCGGTCATCTGGTCTGCCACCACGTCAAACGCGCTGCCAGCCACAGCACGGCGAGCCAGGGTGTTCTTCAGAACACTCAGGGTCACGCCCTTGCTGCGAGCATCAACACGCAGTTTGGTCATGTCGGCGACCGTGATGCCACGGTACTCCGCGATCACAAGCGTTTGAGCTTTAGCGGCGAGGCTGGTCACTTCACTGATGACCGCTTCTTTCTCACTGCGATTAAGACTCAAGGTCTACTCCTTAAAATGCGCACTCGGCACAGGCCTCGTACACGCTCTTGTTGCAGCGACCAACTGTTCAGGAAAATTTTCCATCTGCAGCGGGATCGCCATCTGCGTTGGCATCACTGTGGATTTAAGCGCGACGGGTTCGCGCACCAACGGTCTTGGATGGCCTGCGGCGACCGAAGCAGCCGCAGCCCACCACATCGAACCCATCCAAGGACGAATTCGAAGATTTCTTGCAATTACGCTGCGATGGATTGCGTATCCACGCGGACACCCAGGCCCATCGTGGAAGACACCGCCACCTTGCGCAGGTACACGCCCTTGCTGGTTGCAGGCTTGGCCTTGGTCAGCGCTTCGATCAACGCAGCCAAGTTGCCTTGCAGCTTGTCGTTGTCGAACGAGCGGCGACCAATCGTGCTGTGCACGATACCAGCCTTGTCGACGCGGAATTGCACTTGACCTGCCTTGGCGTTCTTCACGGCCGTGGCGACGTCAGGCGTCACGGTGCCCACCTTGGGGTTGGGCATCAGACCGCGTGGACCGAGGATTTGACCCAGCGTACCGACAACGCGCATGGCGTCTGGGGCGGCGATCACCACGTCGAAAGGCATGTCACCGGCCTTGACCATCGCGGCCAGGTCGTCCATGCCAACGATGTCAGCGCCAGCAGCCTTGGCTTCTTCAGCCTTGGCGCCTTGGGCAAACACCGCCACACGGGTCGTCTTGCCAGTACCGTTTGGCAGCACCACGGCGCCGCGAACCACTTGGTCAGACTTCTTGGCATCAATGCCAAGCTGAACGGCCACATCGATGGATTCGTCGAACTTGGCCGTAGCGGCTTCCTTCACGATCACGACGGCGTCAGCGAACGCGTACAGCTTGTTGCTATCGACTTTGCCTTGCAGGGCTTTTTGCTTCTTGGTCAGCTTGGCCATTTTATAAACCCTCCACCGTCACGCCCATCGAGCGAGCAGAACCAGCCAGCGTGCGCACAGCGGCGTCGACATTGGCAGCGTTCATGTCCTTCATCTTGGTCTTGGCGATCTCTTCGAGCTGCGCGCGCGTGATCTTGCCGACCTTGGTGCTCAATGCGTTGGCAGAGCCCTTTTCAAGCTTGATGGCCTTCTTGATCAAGGTCGTCGCAGGCGGCGTCTTGATGATGAAAGTAAAGCTCTTGTCTGCAAATGCCGTGATGACCACTGGCAGGGGCAGGCCTGGCTCGACACCTTGAGTCTGCGCGTTGAACGCCTTGCAGAACTCCATGATGTTAAGGCCACGTTGACCCAGAGCAGGACCGATTGGTGGGGATGGATTGGCCTTACCAGCTGGAACTTGCAGCTTGATAAAACCGACGATTTTTTTCGCCATGGTTTACTCCTTGCGGGTATTAGCGCTTAGGCCACGGCCTCAGCTCCCCGGGGTTTACGACTCATCAAACAATTCGCACCGAGTCGAAAAATGCGAATCCAAACAATCAGGTTTTTTCGACCTGACCAAATTCCAACTCTACGGGGGTAGAACGGCCGAAGATCATCACGGACACGCGTACCCGGCTTTTTTCGTAATTGACTTCTTCGACAGAGCCATTGAAATCAGTGAACGGACCTTCTTTAACCCGAACCAGTTCACCCACCATGAATTCAATCTTGTGCCGAGGCTTGTCTGTGCCTTCCTGCATTTGGCTGACAATCTTCTGAACTTCTTCTTCAGAAATAGGAGCCGGGCGATTCTTGGCACCACCAACAAAACCCGTCACCTTGTTCGTGTGCTTGACCAAGTGCCAGGTGTCATCGTCCATGACCATTTCCACGAACACATAGCCGGGAAAGAGTCGACGTTCAGTGGTCTTGCGCTGACCATTCTTCATTTCAACGACCTCTTCGGTCGGAACGAGAATGCGGCCGAACTTCTGTTGCATGCCAGCGCGACCGATGCGCTCCACGATGTTGCGCTCAACCGCCTTTTCCATGCCGGAGTAAGCGTGAACGATGTACCACCGCAAATCAGGATTCACAGGAGTGGCCGGGCTGGCAGCGTCAGTGCCGCTGACTTCGATAGCGTCCGTCATTACTTTCTCCACCCCAGAATCAAATCATACAAAACCCATTCCAAAGTCTTGTCGGTGAACCAGAGAAAGAGCGCCATGATGACGACAAACGCAAAAACGTATGCCGTCATTTGAAGTGTCTCTTTCCGCGTGGGCCAGACAACCTTCTTGACTTCACGCCAAGCATCCTGCGCGAAGCCCACAAATTGACGCCCAGGCTCGGACACCAAGAACACAGCCACCGCAATTGCAAGCCCGACAAGCAGCGCAGCCCACTGAACGATCGGCCCCTGCTTTCCCAGCAAATAGAATCCGGCAATCGCTGCAAGAACAATTGCCACCACCGCAGCGAGCTTGGCTTTATCAGCGCCCGTACTAACAGTTTCAACTTGAGACGTGGCCATACTTAACTGGTTTCTTACTTTAAGTTTCGGCATCCACAAGACACCGAAGCCCGCCAGGGCCTGGCGGGCTTGTAATTGCCACGATCAAGTGGCAGGGGCAGTAGGAATCGAACCTACAACCTTCGGTTTTGGAGACCGACGCTCTGCCAATTGAGCTATACCCCTACATTCACGCTTTAAGCAATGATCTTGGCGACGACGCCGGCGCCGACGGTGCGACCGCCTTCACGGATGGCGAAGCGCAGGCCTTCTTCCATGGCGATGGGGTTGATCAGCTTGACGGTGATCGACACGTTGTCGCCGGGCATGACCATTTCCTTGT
>NZ_BQXI01000045.1:0-28445 GCF_030158955.1 Acidovorax sp. SUPP1855
TTGTGTTGGCGCGAGGCCTCAGCGAACAGGTCGAACTTCAGGGCGCTACGGGGAGTGATCATGGCAAAGGATGGAGCACGCGTTCTCGATCAACAAGGGACCGGATGGGTTTTGAGAGGTTCCCGAAGAGCTTGAATCGTGTCGAAGTATCCTGAAAAAACGAAGGCATCGGATAGCTGTTCGAGACCATCGTCAGCGCCATCTACCGACAAACCCGGGCAGGGCAATCACCGCCTGTCCGGTTGGTCCTGAATCCGGTGCAGATGCGGCATTTGCTGGCCAAGCATGCCGCCGGTTGCAGGGAACTGGGCATGCCGAGCGGCCGGTCGACGGGATTCTGGGAGTGGCAATTACCGTCGATGCGACAGCGAGCGAATTCCTGGTGACTGCCTCCGGCATCGACGTGCGGCTGATCGCCCATTAGCCGAGACCAGCACGGATGTGGCTTTCAGCAGAAAGTTACAAGCCGTGCGCGCGCAAAGCATTGACACACAAACAGCGCCTGTCGATGATCGCGGGCACCAATAACAAGGGAGCCTTCAGGCCATGCGAACGAACCACTATTTCTGGCAACTGCTTTTTCATGGCGGCAAATTCCTGCTGCGCGTTTTTATGATTTTGGTCCCTGTTGTGGCTTACTCTTTAGTCCAGGCGCTACGTAAAGCGCCTCAGAGGATGTCGTCGGGAGAACCTCATGTAAAAAGCACCGAATATGGTGTTTACTCCTGTGGTGCGCCGTTGGATTCCAACGTGACGCATCAAGAGTGGCAGTCTTATTATGGAAGTAGTAAGTAATTATTCATTTGAGGCCAGCCACTTTTCCAGTCTTTCCGGCTGCTGCTGATGCGTTGTCTGCAGGGGTTTTCATCAGGCTCTCAATTTGAGCGCCAATACGTAATCCCACCCATCCCATCATCGCTGTCCATACCAACGGCAATCCAATAAAGAGCGCCATTAGCAGAATGTTCAAAATCATGCGCTTGTATCCTGCAGGCACTGAGCCGCTTGCGATCTGGGTAATTTCCTGAGTAATGACCCAACCCTGTCCTCCAGGGTACATGGCATTGATGATCCTCGCATCGATCCACTGCGCGATGAACCACATTGCACCCCAGAGCTTCACGGTGAAGATCGCCACGCCACCGTAAAAAAGCACGCGCAGGTCGTAGCCACTCAGGAATGTGATCAGCGGCAGGAACATGTAGATCGCCATCAGCACCAGCGCCTGGATCATCGGTAGACCCGTCATCAAAGGCAGCATCGACATGCTCGCCAATCCCGCCTCCCAGCCCACACCCAATGTGCTGGCAGCGCCTGTCAATGACCGTCCCACGGTCGTCATCACGTCATAGTCGCTCCCCATGATGCGATCCGAATCCACGAAGTGCGGATTGGCCTTCGTCTGAGCAAGCTTTGCAAAGGCATCCCTGGCTTGATCCGGGCTGCTCCAGTTCATCGCGCTGGTGGCCACCTCCACCAGTTTGCCGAAGCTGCCGGCGTGGCCCACCATCTGCTCGCGCACACCTTGCGCGCTGTCTTCCCACCACTGCTTACACGTAGGCCGGCCCCAATCGGGATTCACCACACCAGAGTGAGGCGGGGCGATGCCGCTGGCGGGGTTGTAGTAGTCGATGTCGCGGGAGAAATCCACCTGGAATCCCGGCACCGGGTTGTAGGAGCGCATGTCGGCGTAGTAGCCCGGCTCCGTGCGAAACAGCTGGCTCCCGATCCAGTCCACGTCGGTAGGCCCGTATTCCCTGTTGCTCAATGCGATCAGCGACTGACCATTTGCCGTCAGAGTTGCGCGGTTGGAGGCCAGGTATTTGCTGCGAGCGGGTACGAAGCACTCGGAATAAAAACGCTGGACGGCGTTGAGGACATGCGGGTCCTGGATGGTGGCGGTACGTGCCATGTCCTCGACCATGCGGATCTGCGAGTCCCCGCTGCGGATGCCGGCGCGCACGGCGCTGTTAATACCGGATGAGATGGCCATGGTGGAGAACCACCAGGCCGGCACCTGGGAGAGGTTGCCTGCCGTGCTCATGGTGCCGTCCGACGCATCCTTCATCGCCGCGTCGTAGCCCGAGCCCGTGCCGCCGTTGCGCGAGACCATGGTGGGGTTGGGCTCCTGGGGAGTCGCGCTCGGCATGTAGCTCAGGTTGACGGAGCTGAGCGAGGTGATGGGTGTCGTCGCGAAGCACAGCGACATCACGAACAGGGCGACGATGATCTGCGTGCCCACGCTCTCCAGCAGCGGCAACACGCCGGCGCTCTCTAGGCCCTGCTCCTTGGCCTCGCGCCAGGCGTTGAAGAGGATGACCGCGAAGGGCACGATAATCAGGCCGGTGCCGGTGATCACCTCGCCGATGATGTTGCCGAAGGCCCACCCGTACATGGTGGTGAAGATTTCGAGGTAGCTGTCGAGCTGCATGGTGGTGGCGAAAGGTGAGTTCGGATCAGTGCAATCTGCGGGGCGTGCCGGGCAGCTGGCCGGGGTCGGCGAGCGAGTCTTCAAGCGTCGGCTCCTGCAGCGTGGCCAGGAGGGCTGCGGGCAGGGCCGGGCGACCCGGCTCCTGCAGGGCATTCACGAGTTGCACGAGCAGGCGGTGGACATGGCGCAGCCTCGCCGCACAAGGGCAAGCACAGGGCAAGGGCGTAGACTCGCTCAATGAGATCAAGGCCGGTTTGAAGTGGGTTTTGGACATCGGTTCTTCTGCTTCTAGATCGTCGAATCTCACGCCCGCAGCCAACGCAGCAACGCGGCCGGCCCGACCGGGATGAGCAGCAGGTAGGCGATCAAGGAAGCCATCACCTTCGGCCGCAGGGCAATGACCTGTGCATGCTCCTGCGGCCGCACGATGCCGCAGCGCGCACCCCAGGCCACGATGGCCTGCCACCAGATCCCGATGCCGGCAACGACCATGCACTGCACCAGCGCACCGTAGTGCCGAATCTGGGTCGCCCAGACCTGGAGCGTGGCCAGGGTCTCGGGCTGCACCTGCAGGTGCGACAGCAGCGCGACCAGGACGAACCCCATGGCGCTGGCGCCGGCCAACCAGGTCAGGCCGATGAACGCCAGGCGCAGCAGCCGCCGGCGCCGGGATGACCCCGGACGCTCAATCTCTGCTCCACCCACTGGCTCTCCCGTTTCGGTTTCACGAGGCTGCGTGCTCATGGCGTCACCTTCACGCGACCGTTTTCCATCGGCTGGGGATCGGCTGCCCGCCCATCGGGCACGCGCATCGAGCGCGAGTCGGCCTGGAACTGGCTGCCCATGATGGCCAAGGCCGTGTCGGAGGTCAGTTCCTTGCGAATCCTGGCCTCGAACATCAGGTCGTTGATGAATTGCGTCAGGCGGTCGATCTGCGACTGCGTGTCCCGCATCGCGTCGCCCGCAGCCGTCACCTCGGGCAGGCTCAGGCCCGTGAGCAGCACGGCGCGCGCCACCAGCGCCTTGTCGATGACCCGGTGCATCGCCAGCTCCTGCCCAAGCCGGGTCACAGCAATGCCGCGCGTGTCGGGCGGCAGCTTGCGCAGCGCGTCCAGCAGCTGCGGGCTGATGGCCATGCCGGGCGCGGCGATCGTGTTCAGATCGGCGTAGGGACTGCCCGAGGGGGCGCCCGCCATGGCCTGCAGCTTCGGCAGCACCTGGTCCACCTCCGCTTCGTACTTCGGGCCCAGGCCCGACGCCGTGGTCACCGCCGTCGCGACGGGACAGTCCGCGCTTTGCGAACAGGTATAGACGCGCTTGTCGCCCAGCACCTCGGTGGTGAACCGGGCCAGGTCGTCCGGCGAGGCGAAGGCCTGCACCAGTCGCGTGGACTTGTCGGTCGAGCCGGTATAGCTGGTGCTGGAGGAGGCGGTGACAGACTTGTTCAGCGTCGCGTTGTAGCCCGCCACCGAGAGATCCCGGATGGGACGAAGGGGGAGCGAGTTGATGCCGCCAGCCTTCTGGCCGAACACCCAGTTGACGCCCGTGCGCTGCGCTTCCTCGTTCTTGTTGATGTCGATCTTGGCCTGCACGATGTCGCCGGACGTATTGGCCTTGACCTTCCAGGCATCGCCCTTGGCCATCTTGATCCAGTCCTCGTAGGGATTCTGGCCGGCCCGGATCATGGCCTCGGTTTCCTCACAGGTCTTGAGCGAGGAGGCGACCAGCAGATCCGCCTTCTGGCTGTAGTTCTGAAAGAGCTGGTACAGGCCCGGCTGGGCACGCTGCAGGACGTACAGCGGCAGCGAGGCGATCCCCGCCTGCACGGCATTGGTCACCTGCTGACCCAGCCGCGAGATGTTGTTCATGATGTTGCCCCAGGACATGCCCACATCGAACTTGCCGCAGGAGTAATTGAGGCGCAGGTTAGCCTGCAGGCCCAGGGCCTGGGAGGTCTGCCCGCGGTTGTTGGCCGCGCCGCCCGGCGTGCCGCCGCCCATGCGGTAGTACAGGGTGGAGTTAGAAACCGGCTGTGCATGCAAGTCCGATGTGGTGCCCATGCTGGCCAGGGCAAGCGCAACGGCCAGCGCGTGTGGGCGCAATGGAAATTTCGAGATCGAGATGAATCGCATGAGAGTGCTGAAAAATGTGCGGAGGGCGTTCTAGCGATGGATCAGGGAACCGAGAACAGGTAGATGCCGCGGCGCTGGCAGCAGTCGTACTTGTTCCAGAGGTTCCAGACGTAGCCATTGACGGCGCTGGTGCGGCCATCGCCGAAGGACAGCAGCGACAGGGAGTCGTTCTCGCCGAACCGCACGCAGCTCGTGGTGGTGCGGGGATAGACCATGGACCAGCGGGTGTCGGAGTCCTCGATGGAGGAGAAATACTTGAAGTTGCCGCTGGTTTCCAGGCGCTTGTAGATGTGCGGTTGGGCGCGCTTCTTGATGATGCTGGCCACGCGCTCGGCCAGCACGGCCGAGGCCTTGACCGGGTGCTGCTGGACCACCTCGCCCGTGCGCGGGTAGATGCTGCCCCAGGTGCTGGCTATTGCCGAGTGGCTCACCTCATTGCGGGTGGGCACCCAGGAGGATGCGTACAGCATCTCCACCGGCAGGATGCCGCGCCAGAACAGCGCATCAAGTTCCGACTGGTAGTGCAGTCCGAACGCGGAGGCGCCGCCCGGGCAAAAAAGACCGCCCGGCCCCAGGTCCATGCTGCCGCCGGCAAGCGATGCGATCGACACGACCTGCTGCAAGGGCCCCAGGTCGATGCCCGCAAGCGCGGCCGCATCCATGCCCAGGGTAGCCAGACCGCTGCTGGAGCCCAGGAAGCTGCCGACGTTGCCGGCCGCGGACTGCAGTTGCGACAGGCGCCCGGGCAGGCTCGTGATATTGCCGATGATGTCCATGGGGGCCTTGGAAAGATTCGCCGCACCCTGCAGGACCGAATTGGCCGCATCCATGGGCACGGACATCCATTCGCGCTGGATATTGGGCAGTTCTTCGGTGGGGAACTCCATTAGTTCCGAGATGCCTGGGATGCCGAACACGGATGGCACGTTCGGCAGCGTCCCGGTGGAGAGCGCGCTCGCCACCATGCCCACGGGGTTGCCGATGGCGTCCGCCCCCTTGAAGGTGGTGATCTCGGTGTCGTCGCGGGCGGTATCGGCCGCGGAATCCAGCGGCATGCCGGCCATCGCCGAGCCGAGGCCGGCCATGGTGGCGGCGATCGGCTTTCCCACCTCCAGCCAGGGATGCATCAGCGGATCGTTGTAGGTACTCACGATCGCATCGGGCAGGTAGTGGCTCATGCGGATCGAGTAGAGGACCGTACAGCCCTTGATGTTGCAGCGCAGGAAGAAGCACATCCCCTTGACCTGGTAGGACAGGCAGCTGGGGAACGATTGCAAGGTGGCGGTCAGGATCGCCACGGTGTTGGTGGTCTGCGCGAGAGCCGCGGGGGGCGCCAGAGCGAATGCGCTACATAGGGCGGCTCCAAGGGTGGCGGATCGCACAGCGGCCAGGATGCGTGGCGCGCGGCACCAGGACGCGGGTGAGCGCTTGCATGGCCTCGAGAGCTTCGTCATTGCGCGCCCCTCGAACCAGCGGCCGACCCAGAGGATGCCCGAGCACGCTGGAACGCGGCTAGCGCGGCATTCACGTCCGTCATCCCGAACACCACGGTCTTGCGGTTCACGACGATGGCCGGGAGCCGGTCGATGCGGTAGTGCATGGCCAGGGTGATGCCATTGGCCGCGTTGGCGACCACGGGCTGCACCTGCCTGCGGATGCGCGCTTCGTTCGCAGCGAGCCACGCGCGGGCATCGGCCTCGTTCTGAGGCAATCCCTGGTTGATGGACTGCTGCACGCGCGCCATGGCGTCCAGGCGGTAGATGTCGAGCTTGAATCGGTCCGAGCGCTGCGGGGTCACCAGCATGGCCGAGTTGGCGAAGACCTCCACCTGGATGACGCCGCGGTACAGGGCATCGCCCAGGAGGACCTGGTTCTCATGGATGGTTTGTGCTGGGGACAGGGTGGCCCCCATGAGCAGCGGAAAGGCCAGCGCGCAGGAACATGCTTTGGAGCGGATCGCTTGCATGGCGCTCACCCGCGTGCCTTCACGAGTTCCTCGGCCACAAGCATGGCCGCCTCCAGTTCGGTGCACCCGTGCTGGTCCATGAGACGGCGCCGGTGCGCCTTCTCATGGCCTTCGGTCATGGCGAGGGCGATCGGCAGCGCAGGCGGCACGTTGCGAAACAGCATCTGGCCGAGCGCCGAGATGATCACGCCCTCGGTGTACTTGGGCGGCTCCTTGCGGGCGGATTCCATCAGATGGCGTTGCTCGGGCGTGAGGCTGCGAAACCGTGCGACCTCGGCGATCTCCGAGCGATCCATGGTGAGCAGCATCCAGTACTCGCACATGGAGAGCACCCGCTCCATGGAGTCCGGGAAATCCTGTAAATTCTGCGTGGCCAGCCAGAACCAGATGTTCAGCTTTCGCCACATCTTGGTGCCTTTGGCGATCTTCGGGCCCAGCAGCTCGTTGGTGGTGATCAAGTGGCCCTCGTCAGTCAGAAAGACGATGGGGCGCCCCTCGGCCTGCGTGCGCTCGCCGCGCGACTGCACCGAGTCGATGAGGCTGGTGTAGGCGACCGCCAGGGCGTCGCCATAGCCGTCCTGCGTCAGCGTTCCCATCTCGATGAGGGTCACGTCCGCGTCCGGCCAGTCCTGGCCCTCGCGATTGAAGAGCTTGCCGCGCAGCGCCTGCGTGAAGGTCATCATGGACTGGCCCATTTCTTCCGCGCGCATCTGGCGAGGACCGGAGAGGGTCTCGTCGCGGTGCATGCCCATGAGTTCGATGGCCACGTCCTGGGTCAGCGGGTGGGTGCGGCCTTCCCTTTTGCAGCGCACGGACGCGCGGATGATCGCCCGCGAGACGAGGTAGCGGTCGGCGCGGCCCATGCGGGCGACCTCCTGCTCCTCGCCGCCGGTGATCATCATGATGGCGGCGATCAGCATCTCCCCCAGCAGATCGCGGCGCTCCGTCCCGTCGTCATCCTGGTCGTCGTCGGGCGAGGCCTCGGCCTGCTTGCCCGCCTGCGCGCCGACCGGACTCTCGTGCGCTTCACCGATCAGGATGTCGATGCCTTCGTCGTCCGGCACGCCGGCGTTGACCCGGGCCTGCTGCTCGGCGGCGTTGTAGGAGGACATGACATCGGGATCGTCCAGCAGCCGAAGGGCATGCACGAAGGGCGGCAGCGACACGTCCGCTTCGCTCGTGAGCGTGACATGGTGGGTGGACAGGCCCATGCCCTTGAAATACGCGAGCAGCAGCTCAAAGGACCGGCCCGCGTCCACGATCACCAGGCGCGGCTTGTGGATGGCCATGGTCATCATGGCCAGGTAGTTCAACGTGGCGGACTTGCCGGCGCCCGTGGGACCCAGCACGAGCATGTGCGCGTTCTTCTTGCGGTCCCGCCGGTTCAGCGGATCGACCCAGAGCGGTTCGCCGCCGCGGTTCCAGAACCACATTCCGGGGTGGGGCGTCCCGCGGGCGCGCCCATACACGGGCAGCAGCGCGGCGGCGTGGGAGGCGAAGGTCAGGCGTGAGCGGCGCAACGCCCGGTTGTCGAAGGCCGGATCGAAGTTGAAGGGCAGCCCACGCATGAAGGTGTCCAGGGGCACCAGGTCGTGCCTGGAATCGATGAACCGCAGGCCCGAGGGCACGAGCAGCGCATTGACCTGGGAGATCTGCTGCTCCAGGTCAGCGGTGTCATGTCCGCTCACGTAGAGCGTCATCATCATCGGGTAGAGCTTGTCCCCTTGCACCATCCGGGCGAGGACCTGCTCGCACTCGCGGTGCGTTTCCATGGCCGCGGCGGACTTGGCGCGGGAGGCGTCCCGGATGCGCTCGATGTGGCGTTCCAGCTGGTGCTGCGGCTGCACGGTGAGGGAGATGGAGAGCATGGCGCCGGCGGGCAGACGATCCAGGCGTGCGAAGCTCTCGTTGCCGCTTTGCAACTCGGCCGAGAAGTGGCCGGTCTGCGGCTGGCTGCGCATGCTCTGCAGGGCCAGGGCCTTCACGGGCACGCCGTCGAACTCGAAAGTGCCAGCGGCGAGGTCGGATCTAGGGGGCGAGAGATTGAGCAGGTCCGACAGGTCGCAGCCGAACAGGGGCGCCTGCCCCGGCACCAGGCCGGCATGGGCACCTGCGTTGCCGGTGCCATCGCTGGCGGGGTAGGGCGCCTGGCGCAGCAGGTCGGTGGGCGTGCTGGCCCAGGGCACGGCCCGGTTGAAGAATGGCAGCAACCACTCGTAAAGGTCGCGGCCGGTGCACCGGCGCGCGGCCACGCCGGCCTCCCCGAACGTGGACATGAGGGTGATGGCCACCGACTCGATCTGAGCGGTGGGCGGTGCCGGGTCGTCGGCCAGCCCGGCGAAGCGCTTGTAGATGCAGCAGCGCACGCGCCGCATCTGGCCGCGCCAGACCTGGCCCGTCACCAGGGTGTCGGTGAACAGGCCTTGCGGGCGGGATACCAGATCCAGGTGCCGGGACATCTCCGACAGTACCGACTGGGTGAAGCGCGAATCCAGGATGGCGCGGCAGCGCTCGGGGTAGTCCTTGTGCTGCTCGGCGATGTAGTCACGCAGCACCCCCGCCAAAGGGCCGAGATTGCGGTCGTCGCTGGCGAAGAACTGGACGATCCAGGGGGAGGCGTCCGACTCGGGGAGCGCCTGCAGGGCTTCCTGCACCTTGAGAGCATGTTCTGCGAGCACGTGCGCGGCCTGCGCCTCGGTGGGAATGGCGGACAGCTCGAACATCGCGCCGAGTGTGGCGCCGTCCTTGAGCACGAACACCTTGTCCTCGCTCTCGTAGGCGACATAGGGCAGCATGTCGGTGAAGGAGGGCGGGCGCAGGGCCATGCGCCCGCGCTGCGCCACAGTCTGGCCATTGGAGGAGGATGAGGCGGTGGTGGTCGCGGCTGCGCCCTCGGCAGGGGAGCCGGGCGCGCGCTTGGGTCGGATCAGATCGAGGAGCATGGATCGGAGGTTCTTCGTGGTGGGCTCGCTGAAAACGGCCTTTATGCAATCAGCGAGTGCTCTTGGCTGTAGTCGCGCCCGCGTCCGGACGCAGGGCACGACCCACCTGCAGGTCCTGCTCGACCTCTCCCGGCAGCGCGTAGAACGTCTGCTCATACATCGGGAACGTGGTCACATAACCCGGCACCGGGTAGGTGCCGCGCGCCAGATGCGGATAGACCACCATGACGAGATCGGGATTGGGCACGCGGACGAAGCGCTGGCGCATGGGCTCCAGGGCGGACCAGTAGCGCTGGGTGTCGGCATCGCCCGCAGCGATGGGCCGCGCGGTCGATGCCCCGCGCAGGCGGTCCTGCGCGGTCTGCGTGCGGGCGGTGAGTGTGCGGGCGGTTTGGGCGCCCTCGTCATCCTTGGGTGAGGCCTTGCCGCGGTAGAGGTCCAGCACAGTCGGACTGCCGCGCGTGACCTCGTTGATGGGCGACTCGCGGCTTCCGGTGACAGAACAGCCGGAGCCCAGCAGGGCCAGGGACAGTAAGGCTGCAGGGATCAGACGTGATGTCATCGGGATGGGGTCATTCGAGACCATGGCGTTCTCCTCGTGCGATTTGGGTGCCGCCCTGCTGGCGATGCACCAGGCGGCGGGCGTTGACGGCTTTGTCCAGGCGGATCTCCTGGTCCAGGTGGATGACGAGCTGCGCACCCGAGGGCACGATCACCGCGTCGAAGCTGTTGCGAAGGCGCTGGAGCATCCACTGGGTCACTTCGTCGGTGGCGCCGCTCACGGCCTGGCCCATGGCGAAGCGCCCTCGGTCGCCCGTGATCGAGGAGGACGTCGATCCGTCGTTGTTGTTGCGCTGCGTGCGCTGCGCATCAGCGAAGGCCTGGCCGGCCACACCGAGGCCGCGCAGCATGCTGATGTCGGTGAGGTAGCTCACCGCGTTGGTCACGAACTTGCCCGGGATGCACGGGTTGCCGTGCAGGTCAGAGATGAAGCCGATGTCGCCACCCGATGAACCGCCCGATCCACTACCCGTGGAAATCCCGCCGCCCCGGTTGCGCGAAGACACGGTGCGCACGGTGCCGTCGTTGAAGACGAAGGTGATCGAGCGCACTTTGCCTTCGGAGCAAGACAGCGCCATGTCCCCGATGGCAACGCCCGTCACGATCATGCCGGCGATGTCGGGCGGCAGCTCCCAGCCGCTGGCGGCGAGGTTGTCGCGCCCGACCATGGCCTTGAACTGCATGGGGTCCGTCACCCGGCCATCGATGGGCACCCGGCCGATGAGGCTGGTCATGGCGGTGACGCCTGCCAGCGTGGAGTTCTCGGGGAGCGTGAAGAAGGGGATGTCCTCGGCCTTCTGCGCAGCCGCTCTCGCGGCCTGCGTGGCAGGCCCCGCAGTGCCTGCGGCGCCGGCGTCGCCGCTCGGTTGCGTGGTCCGCACGAACCGCGTCGTGGCCACGGCGCCCGATCCCCGCGCCGGGTCCACGTGCGCGACGTAGCCCATGGGGGTCATGAGCTTGTACTGGACCACACCGGCGGCCGAATCAGCCTGCGCGGCGGCACCGGCATCCGACCAGCCCGCGGCGCCGGCACGCGAGCCTGGCACGGCCTGCGATCCCGTGGACGGGCCGCGCGTGGTCGACGAACCGGACGAACTTGGCGCACCAGGCAGGCCCTTCATGAGCGTGTCCGCGGCCTCGGCGGCGGTGTCGATCGCGTTGCCCAGGGCGGACTTGTCGGCGGCGGGGGGATCGATGGCGGTGGCGGACGTGCTGGAATTGCCCGTGGCTTGTGGTGCCGGCACGGACGCGGCACTCGGGTTGTTGGACGATCCCTGGGTGCCCGCGCCCCCGGTACCGCCCAGGCGCCGGTTCTCCTCGGTCAGTCGGTTGTTCGTCTCGATGATCTTGGCCACGTCCTGGCGCAGCTGCGTGTTGCTGGCCACCACGGTGGCGAGCGTCTCGGCCGGCGTGTCGTTGTCGGCGCCGGCCGCCTTGGGCAGGCCGGCCTTGGCCTTGGCGGGATCGGGCACGGACTTCATCGGCGCGTCGGCTTTGGGCTGGGACGGACCGGAGAACTGCTGATACAGCACGCCGACGATCACGACGGCACCGAAGGTGCCCAGGAGGGGGATGAGTTTGTTGCTGGTGGTGGCCATGGGCTCGCTCTCCTGTTACAGGCAGGCCTCGAAGGCGCGCTCGCACACCAGGTACAGGGCGGTGGTGTCCCAGTCGCTGCCGGCCGGGCCGATGCGCCCGTGCTGCGCGGTCGCTGAGATCCAGCGCCCCCGGATGTCCTCCAGCGGCAGTTCCAGCGGAGTCCTGGCGCGGTTGGTCACGCGCACGGCCGTCACGTACAGATTGCCCGAGCGCCATTGGCCCAGGGGCGCGGCCTCCACCTGGGCGCCACGCAGCAGGCCGGTGACGGGCTGCGTGCCCACCTCCACCTGGCGCACGCCGGGCAGGTCGTAGGCCAGGCGGCGTGGGGCATAGAGCATCCGGGCTGCGTAGCGGGTGAGCTGCACCATGTCGGCCGCGGGCTGCTCCGGCTCGGCCTCCTTGGCGACGGCTGCGCCCCCTGCCGCGGCACCGGTGGCGGTTGCCGCAGGGCCGGAAGCCTTGCCCGCTTCGACCACGAACACCTCCAGCTCGGACGTGGCCGAGGCGGTACTCTCGCCCGCAACCAGATCCATCGGAATCTGCTGCCCGCTGTCCACCAGTTCCGCGACGATGCGCAAGGTGGTGAAGGGGACCAGGGCGGTCGCATACAGCGTGCGGTCGATCACCTCCAGGCGGGCCACCGACTCCATGTCGCGCGGGACATGCAGGGCAGCGGGCGCCGGCAGCGTGATGAGCCGCTCACGGCCCACGGGCAGGGGCACGGCGATGGGCGCGCGCTCGAAGACGGCGCGCTCCACGCCGGCGCGGGCGGCAGCGCCCGTGGCGGGTGGGCGGCGCGTGCGGGACGCGGACGACGATGTGCGCGCGGCCTGGGCGGCTGCCCGTGCGGGCGAACCCGCTGCGGTTCCGAATGAGCCGGACTGCGCGCCGGCAGCCTCGGGAGACAGATCCTGACCCAGATCGACGTCGTTCCTGCCAGCTGGCTTGCCGCCCCCTTGCGCACTGCCTTGCGGACTGGCGTCGATCATGTCTGGCGGGACGTTGGCCAGGGAGAGTTGTCTGACCTCCTGCGCATGCGACAGGGAGGGCAACATCGAACCCGCCAGAACCGCGGCCAGCGCAGTGAGTCGGTAAGTGAATCGGTGCATGGTGCGTTGAAACTTCATTGGGAAGCGGAGGAGGAGGAGGAGGAGGAGTTGCTGGGCGCGCTGGACGAGGTGCTGGCAGGCGCAGACCCGACAGCGCCCTGGGCCTGCAGGGGAGTGGCTTGGGGACTGTTGGGGTCCACGCGCTGGTCGGCCGTGCGCGGCAGGGCCGCGGGGGTGAGGGTGGTGGGCAGCCGGGGCGCGGCCTGGCCGCTGCGCACCGCCTGCACCTCGCTCATCTCCAGGCGCGCCGGGCGGTTCGCGCCATAGCAGTCGATGGCCATGCGCCAGGGATTCTTCTCGCGGTCCACGTCGTAGCGGACGATGCGCAGCGGGTAGCGGATGAACGCATCCTTGACGGGCTGGCCCCGGAAGCTCTCCATGAGCTGCATGTCCAGCAGCACGGTCCAGGCGTCGGGTCCGTCCGCGACCACGCGGGCGCTGGAGTAGCCGAAGCCTGGGATCTCCGTCATCTGCCGCGTGCGCGAACGCAACTCGCCGCTGTTGTAGCGCGACTGCATGTCCGCTTCGAGCTGGGCCCGGCAGGCCGGCGTCACGAAGGCCTGCAGGGCGAAGATCTGCGAGCCATAGTCCTTGGCACCATCGGCCTGCCAGCGGTTGACCTGCTGCCAGATGTAGTAGGCGAAGCCATAGACGTTGGTATCGGGCACGGGCGCGTTGCCGCTCTCCACGTGCACGCTGTCGCCGGCCTTGACGTTGGGCGCCAGGTGCAGATCCAGGTTCTTGGGCATGGAGTGGGCGTAGTACATGCCCAGGGCGCCCATGGCGGCCACGATGAGGATCGCGTGGCGCAGCGTGGCGTTCTGTGCCCGGGCCGAAGCCAGGGCGTCGAGGTAGGGATTCATGGGAATGGGGGTGGGCTCAGTCAGGTCTGTCGGATGAGGATCGGCTGCGCGCGGCGGGAGTCGCTTCCCTGCGCAGCTGCAGGGGCGAAGCCAGCGAGCCCTCGAAGGACCGGCCCAGGTCCCACCAGCCCTCGTGTTCGATGAAGCGGCACCTCACGAACCCCCTGCGGGCGGCCCACAAGTGCAGGTACTGGGTGTAATAGCCATCGGGCCGGCCGCGCTTGATGCGCGCCAGCCAGGTCGAGGAGAACCACAGCACCGCCAGCGGCCCGAAGAGCGCGAGCATGCCCAGAACCTGCCACAGGCCCGTGAACGCGGCGACGATGGAGCCCAGGAGCAGGAAGACGGCGAGCGCCAGCAGGCCGATGACCTTGGCCTCGGTCACGGTGATGCCGTTCAGGATGGCCGGTTCCACGTTCACACGGTCCGTGACCGGGGCACCGCGCGCTGGCGACGGCAAGGTGTGTGGCGTGGCTGACGGAGCGTCCGCGGTGCCGATGGATCTGCGTGGCATGGTGTCGTGGTCCCGGCCCGATCACTTCAGCACTTCCAGCGCCTGGGTCACCAGCATGACCAGCATGACCGCGAAGATCGCGCCCATGATGAAGTATTCCTTCAGGTCGGATATGTCGGCCTTGCCAGCGGAATAAGCACGCCATTTGGCAAGTGCACCGGCCACCACGTAGACCAGCCCGACGGCCGCAAGCACCAGGCCCAAAATGGTCAGCCCGGCCTTGAAATACGCACCGAAGTACCCCAGCCAATCGCCATCGGCGACCGTGCCACCGCCGATCGCCTCTGACGGCTTGTGCACGTTGGGCAAGGCTGCCAGGGCCGGGGTGCATAGGAGAGCGACGGCGGGCGCGAGCAGTGTACGGGCTGCGCGGTCCCGGGCGAGGGAGAGGGTGTTGCGGGCGAGCGCCTGCAGGCGTTGAAGTCGGGACGATGGCATGGGAATGGTTCCTTCTGTGAACGTTTTTGGAGTGATGGGCATGGGCGAAGCAATGTCCGTGAGGCAACGGTCGCGGCTAGACGACGACGTAGAAGACGAGCGAGAGCAGCACCATGGCCTTGACGCCGGCGACGGTGGCCTGCACCGCGGTGATGCGCTCGTGGCGGTAGGCATCCATGAGTTGCATCACGATCCAGGCGAAGAAGGTCAGGACCACGGCGCTCACGATGAGCGTGAGCGTGGTCTTGAAGGCTGCGGGATCGGCGCCCGAGCCGGTGCGAAAGGCCTCGCGCATGGTCTGGTTCATGGTGTTACCTGACTCACTGGCGGTAGTCGCCGCGCAGCGGTGCCACGGGCCGCGGCTGGCGAGGGGTGTCGGTGTGCCGCTCGACGCCCTCGCGCAGCATCTGCAAGTCGCTGGCCAGCCAGTCGTAGCGGAACTTGACGCGCTGGCCGGTGGGCGCATCCTGCGCGGCGGTGGCCACCATGGCCTGCACGCGCTCGATCTCGTGCGCGATGCGCGCCAGGTGCTCGCGCTCGGTGTCCTCGTCACCGGCATGCGCGGGAACGGTTGCGGCCGCGCCCGCCGCCAGCAGCAGGGCGATCAGCCAGGCACTGCGGCAGCGTTGGCCAGTTTCGTGGGAGGGCGGGGATTGCATCATGGTTCTCCTGATGGGTTCAGACATATTTCTTGAAAGCCGCCACGGTGGTCGAGAGGGTGGCGGCGACGAGGACGGTGAAGACGAGGACCATGTAGGCGGGGTTGAAGCCGCCGAAGGGCCAGGTGAGATACAGGCCGAAGCCGCCGGTGAGCGACCAGGCGGTGTAGCGCTTGGCGTGGTGATAGACGAAGGAGCTTTCCCGCCCGCCGCCCCAGCGGCGCAGATCGCGGCGCACCAGGCCATCAACGGCCCCCACCAGGCAGGCGAGGACGAAGGCGGGCAGGGCGAAGAGCGCCACCGACATGCGCAGCAGCACGTCCTGCGCGACGTACATCGAGACCAGCGCCCATTGCGACAGGAGCTTGCCCATGGAGCGGCTGGCCCGCCCCATGCCTTTGGACAACGGATTTCCCCCGGCTGCGTTGGCGCTGGAGGGGTTGGGCTCTGCTGCCGCCTGCGGACCGTTGAAGCGCGCATACCAGCGCAGCACGCCGAGCCGCTCGTAGGGAATCTGCACCCATCGCACGATCTGCCGAGAAAACGCCACCGTGTCGGGCACCAGGAGGCTGCGCGGCGCGGCGGCGATGTACCCCAGGTCCTGCTCCACCAGCGTGCGTGCATGGACCACTCCCTCGTCCTTCCACAGCAGGTACATCCCGCCGATCTCGATGAGGATGCCCACGAACCAGGAGAACAACGCCACGAAGGTCAGGCCGATGCCGATCTCCAGCACGAGTTCGATGGGGCCGCGCGTGCGGGGGCGCACCGGTCCCTTGGGAGGCGCGTCGCTCATGACAGCTCCTTCATGATCCGTGCCTCATGATCTGGCCCAGGGCCGTGCCGGTCATCGCGGCTTCGCTTGCCCCCGTTGCATCCACACCGTCTTCGCCTGCATCCGAGTCCTCGTGCGCCAGGTCGGTGGCGATCAGGTCCGCGGCCGCGGCGCCCAACGGCTGCGCGGCCATCCAGTCGCCCATCCAGTCCGTCTCCTTGGCCCATTGCTCGCTGGTGCGGTAGCGGTTGCGCATGTCGCTGGCCACCTTCTTGAGCGACTCGGGAACGAACGGATCGTTGGTGGAGTCCGCCAGCGGGATGCGAATCTTGAAGCGCCGGTTGCCCTCCAGCAGCGCGAACGCCTGGCCCTGCGGCAAGCTCAGAAGGTCGGCCGCCTCGATCATCGCCACCTTGGTGGTGGTCACGATGTCGTCGTTGCGGGACGTGAAGTCCACGCCCGTGCCCTGCGCCGCCGTGTCGGTGACGCCGGACATGGGCGTGAGGTGCACGACCTCGACCTGCGGCACCTGCTCGGCCAGCAGGTTGGCCGTGGTGACCGAGCGCACCCGCAGCATCACCAGGTGATTGAAGTTGTCCAGGATCTGCCCCGCCTTGGCCTTGTCGCCCACGCGCGCCTCGATGTCAAACATCGACTGCGTGTAGGCCGTGATCCGAAAGCCCGAGCCGCCCAGCTTGTTGACCATGGGCACGAATTCGGGGCCCGCGATCTCATTGACCTCATCGAAGTGGCAACACACGGTGGGCAGTTGCAGCTTGCCCTCCGGGTGGTGCGGATCGAGCCCGGTCTTGTAGAGCTTGCCGCCCACGCTCACGAGGTCGGCGAGCATGGAATTGCCCACGGCCGAGGACACCACCGAGTCGGACAAGGCATCCAGGCCCACATAGACGATGCCGCCCTGGCGCATCACGGTCATCCAGTCGAAGACCGGCCGCTTGTCGCTGGCATCGAAGTAGTCCGGGGAGATCAGCTTGCCCACGGCGCCGGTGGTGAGCTTTTCGAGGAACGGCCCGAGGCTGGCGATGATCTTCTCGTAGAACGATCGCTCGTAGCTGAACGCGGCGGCCAGGCCTCGCAACACCGTGTCCTCGACCTTGGAGTCCCTGATCCAGAGGAACATCGCCACCAAATCGGGCGTGCGGTCGGCCAGGCTGCGCGGCACGGCCGGCCCACCCTTGGTGCCCACGACCGCTTCGAGGGCGGCGACCCGCTTCTCCCAGTCGGTGTGTTGACCTTGTTGTGCCAGGCGCGTGAAGATCATCCGGGCGTAGTCCATGAACAGCCCGTCGATGCCGGTCACGTCTTTGAGCAGCGTCTCGTAGGTCGGCACGCGCCCGAGCGCCACCTGGGCCTGCGCCACGATGTTGGTGAAGCGCCAGGAGAACTCCTTGAACGCTGCCGAGTTGCCAGAGGACGGCAGGGCATTGGTCGCGCGCGTGGCCACCTCGGTGATGCGCGCGAAATTGCCGATGCCGTTGTATCGCGCGGAAATCTCGGGGTAGCCCAGATGGAACAGGTAGAACTGGTCCAGACGGCCTGCGCGGGAGCTTTCCGCATACAGGCGCAGCATCAATTCCGCGTCGCCCTTGGGATCGATCACGATGGTCACGTGGCCGGCGTGGATGTCCTGGGTGGCGAACATCTCCAGCATGCGCGTCTTGCCCACACGCGTGGTGCCCATGACGATCATGTGGCCGGAGCGCGAGGACTGGCGCATCTTGACGGGGCCTTCCTGCAGCGCACCCACGCCGTGCAGGATGGGCGAGCCGCCCAGGTCAGGATAGGAGCGCAGGGGATTGAACCAGGCTTCGCTGGCCAGGGCGCCCGCGAGGGCGCGCACGAGCAAGGTGGGCTCGGAGGGATTCCTGCGCAGCTTCGCCTGCATGTCCTCGTTGAGCTTCGTGCCCCAGCGGCGCATGGCAACCTCTGTTGCGCTGGGCTTCACGAACGGCTCCGCTTCCGTGCGCGTGGCATCCCGCTTGCGCTGGGTGTGCAGTTGCGTCCACTCGAAGCCCTCGCCCAGGTAGTACTCGTCCTTACCCACCGGGATCTTGGAGGGCGAGATGCGCGTGACCTTGTAATACTTCATGTAGTGCTGGTAGCGCAGGATCTGCAGCGCCTGCGCCAAGCGCAGGTAGCCGAACGCGAAGGCGATCACTGCCGCCACCCAGCCCAGCAGGGGCGGCATCATGAGCGCCCACGGCGCGACGACCGCCACCAGTGCCACGCCCCAGGCCATGGCCACGCTCCACAACTCGATGGGAGGGCGCAGCAGCGCCTCCAGGACCGCGTGGTTCTTCATGGCGTGCCTTTCCCGAGATCGTCCTCGGCACCGTCGAAGATGATCTGGCGCGCCCGGCCATCGAGGTCGATGAGGACGGGGTAGATGGCAACGCCAGCTGCACGCATGCGGGACTCCAGCCATGGGCTCTGCGCGGGCGCGACCGGCACGCCGGCTGCGGTGCGCTGCAGCGCCTTGAACTCGTCCTCGCTGCCGGCTGCGACGACCACCACCGAGGCGCCGAGCGCGCGCAGACGGTCCTGGTGCAGATGCAGCCACTGCAGCGATGCCCAGTCGGTGCCCATCACCGCGATGGGTTGGGTCATCCAGCGGGCGTTGAACACGGAGATGCCCTCGGTCGCCAGCACGCCCTGGCGCAGGCTGGTGCGCAGCGGGAACGTCATGCCTTGCATCACGCCTTGCTGGTCCTCGCCGCCCACGAGCGCGGCCAGGTAGGGAGCCACGGGCACGGTGGCATCGCTCCCCCGAAGATGTTCCAGGGGTGGTTGGCCCGCATTGGCTGCGGCAGTCCACAGCAGCGCGGAAACCATAAGGATTGCGTCATGCCTGTGCATGCTTGCCTCCCAAGGCCAGACGCGGAGCGCTCTGCAGCAGCGCAGACACGGGCACGCCCATGCGCCCCAGTCGCTGGAGCACCTGATCGGCATAGCGCGAGCCGCGCGCGAGGGTCTCGCGGGTGTTGTCCGAGCCCGTGTGATAAAGCGCGATGGCGCGACGCCAGTTGCCGCCCGCCTCGAAATGCCCGCGCAGGATCTGCGCTCCCACGGCGAGGTTGGGGTAGGGGTCAAGGGCGCGCTCGGGCTGCTGGAGCTTGTCGCCATGCCAGTGCCAGTTGACCTGCATCGCACCGATGTCGATGTTGGTCACGCGGCGGGCGATGAAGCCCTTGAGTGCGGCCAGCGTCTCAGGGTAGCCGGCGTAGCGCAGTCCCTGTCCACGCACGCATAGCGTCCAGGGGTAGGGCAGGGTGCGCTCGCCGAACTTGAGCTTGGATTCCTGCAGGGCGACGCCGAAGAGCAGCCAGGGCGGCACGCCCATGCGCCCTGCGGTGACCGCGTAGGCCTTCGGTGGAAGGCTCGGCACCATGGATGCTTGGCCCTGTGTGTGCTGCAGTGGTATCTCCGGGCGCATGTCCTGCAGCACGGGATCGATACGGCGCGTCGGCGCAGCCGCAGTGCGGGGAATGTGCGGAAGTGGCGCGCCTGTCGGCTCGATCCGCTTCACATCCTCGGGCCGGTAGGGTAGCCATGGGCCGATGGGCTCTGCGCCCAGCACACAAGCGGGCATGCCGGCCAGCAAGCCCAGCACTATGGGACGGCGTTGCAGCATCGTCTGCATCAGCGGGCCTTCGACGCCTTCGGCGTGCCGGTGCCGGGCAACGTATCGACCACCAGGGAGCGCGGCACGTTGAGCATGTCCGCCGCGCCGATGGGTGCGGCCACCTTGGCCTGACCGCTGAAATCCATGACAGGCTCATTGGGATACATCCGGGCCATGGCCTCCGTGAAGGCGGCATTCCAGGCGAGTGAGCGCTCCACGTCCGCGTGAAAGGTGCGCGCGAACATCTCTGCGTATTTGCGGCGCTCCGCATCGCTGCGGGCATGGATGCCCAATGCCTCGACGGGCGAGAGGTTCTCCACGGAGAACGACTTGCGAGGGCCCTGCAGCAGCACCTTGGCGCGCAGCATCTCCTCGGCTGAGAGGCCCCAGATGGAAGCGATGAGCTGGTCGTTCTCGTCCAGCACCGTGCCCGCACGCTCAGCGCCGCCACGCTGGCTGGTCACCTCCTGCGTGCGCTGCTGCTGGGTCTTTGGCTGTGCGACGGCGGGCGCTGTAGCACCCAGCGTGATCAGGAAGGCGAGGGACCAATGAACGATGGCAGCACGCGAATGGATCACCAGCATGTCACTGACCCTCCACGGACAGCTGGACCAGACGGCCCTGGCCCACGTCGAACGTGGCGCGGCGCGCGGCCAAGTCGATGGATTTGAGGGTGATGCCGTTGTAGGAGTCGCCCTGTTGCAGTACCCGCACGCGCTGGTCGGCGGTCTCTCCGGTGCCCACGACGATGGAAGGACGCCCGTCCCAAATGTCCACCGACAGCAGCTGGCCGGCGAGCTTCGGAGCCTCTGGCGGAGCAGCGGCCGCAGGCTTGGCGGCTGGAGCGCGGGGCCGGACCAGTTGGCGTGTGGCCGCAACGGCGGCAGCGGCGGTAGGCGGTGCCTGGTTCGCAGTGCGCTGCGTCAGCAGCGTTTCGATCCGGGCGAGCTGGGACTCCAGGCGATCCAGGCGCTGGTCCTGGGCGTCGGTGGGTGCCGCCGCGCCGGCTTCAACGGTGCCGGGTCTCGGCATGCTGGCCAAAGTAGGTGCGGCGTCGATCGCGGGCAGTTCCGGATGCGTCGGCTCCGGCAAGGCCTGCGGCGCCACCGCGCTCGCGGCAGCCACGGGGGGCGATGCCTGCTTCGGCGCCGCGGCGAGGCTGGCCGAAGCCGCAGCCGGAACGGCCTGTGCGGCATCGGCGGTGGCCGCAGGTTCGGCCGGCTGGGCCAGTGCGGCCGGTTGGGCCGGTTCGGGCGCCAGCGGGACATCCGAGTGCATCCAGCGGCCGTAAGCCATCCAGGCGATCAGGGTCAGCAGCAGGACCAGGATCCCGGTGGTCGCCTTGCCGAATGGTCGACGCCGGCGAGCATCGGCATCCGCTGGCGCTTGCGGGTCATCTGCCAGCGGCATCGCAGCGGTGTCTGGGTGCCATGCCCTGGCGGCATCCTGGCCATCGATCGGCTGGCCGTCCTGACGATGCACGTCGTCCTGGTGGTCCAGCAGGAGGTCGATCTCGTGATCCTGGTGCACCTGGGTTCCGGGCGCTTGCGCCGTTTCGCGGGCAACGTGCGATTCAACGTGCTGCATCGCGGGCCTCCTTGGCGTGGTTAGCGAAGGCCTCCAGGGGCGCACCCGATGAAGACCGGGCACCCTGGTCCGGCACCGGCTGCGCCGTCGCGCCGGCCGAGGCCTCGGCAGGGCTGGCCTGCGTCAGTTGAGCGAACGCAGGCGTCACGGTGAACCACAGGCGCCGCTGCACTGGATCGTGGTGCCACTGCCAAGTGGTGCCCAAAAGGAGATCCAGGATGTCCTGTACCCGGTACGGACCCAGCACGCGCTGCGACTCGGGCAGCGGCAGCGCCAGGAAGCGCGCCGCCTCGGGCGAGAGCGCGGCGACGTCCACCAGCTGCCAGCCCGTGCGCAGGAGCGTGTGGCGCACGGCGTCCCCCACGGTCCTCACCTGCTGACGCGGGAACGTGATGGTGGCGAACACGGCGAGCGGGTCGCTGGCGCTTGCCACCGGCACCGCCTGCTGCGTGCTGTAGCGGCCGATGCGCACCGATCCATCGCCCACGGCCTGCTGCGCCCATGCCGGCATTGCCAGCCAGCCCGTCAGCACCCCCATCGCCGTGCCAATGACCGCAGCCCGTGCCGCTGCACCTGCCGCCCTTGCGTGCGCCTGCCCCATGAATCCACCACCTGTAGAGAAAACGCCCGCAAGCCGAAGAGACTGCGGGCCAAAGACGTCACCCATCCGGGCAAACGTCGCCAATGGCCGGCAGTGTCTTTTTTGTGGGGAGTGGCCTCAAGCCGAAACCCTCCGCTACGTGGCGGACGGTTTACGCTTGACGGGCGTTCCGCCAGATGGTAGGCAAGAAAAGCTGCGGAATTCCGTGAAATGCCGTGGGTGAAAGGACCCTGGAGAACAAAGGCGTCCCTCGAGGGCGGGGGCCTACGGGCAAAGGGGTTCCTACGGGCGCAAGGGGCCTATCCAAAGGGCGTGCGTCCTCCTCAATCGTCGGACGCACGAAAGGGCCTACGGGGACGGGGGAAAGGGCTTTTACGGGCGAGGAGTCATAGGCCGGCGGCGGGGCGCCGGCCTATGATCCCGAAAGACCCTGAGACAGCCCGGGCAGCAAGGCGGTTACGCAGTTTGTGGGCGGTGAGTGAAAGGGCTTGCGCGGCCTGCCAAGTTGGAGGCTGCCATGTATTATTTGTATGTTGTATAAAAATACAACATACAACATGTGAGAGTTTCAGCCATACGCCGTAGAGGTGGACCAGCCTATCGCCGGCTGATCGGGCCACCGTCGAATTGCCTCGGCGCCAAGCGTCGGAACCTGCCTCAGCTTTGGCCAGCAGCACTATCGCAGCAGAAAGAAAAAAGCCCGCACGAGGCGGGCTAAAGGGGTGGAGTAATCTGTTTCAGTGCCAGAGCTTGGCGATGGTGGCAAAGAGGCCAACTGCCGCGAACATGCTGCCGATGCACCACTTGATGACGTCCGTCTTCAATTCAGCGCCATCCGCCTTCGTAAACAGTTGAGCGGCATGCAAGGTGTAGCGCTTGTCGATTTCCTTGTTGATCGATTCGGCCACGGCTTGCGCGTCCTCGGGGGACACGTTGATCTTCACCAGTGCACGATAGATTTCCAGTTCCATGCCGGCAGTTTAACCCCACCGGTTGGAAATCAGCGCTCCCCCCCCCCTGGAGCAATCTGGATCGTCCCCACACCCGTTACTCGCCGAGGCGAGAGCCAATGCACCCACAGTCCCCGCATCCAGCACGCACCACGAAGATGGCTATTTGTGTCGATCACCAAAAAATCAAAATCGCTGTTCGCTTCCGTCGCATTTGCGTGGACGCCCAGCCCAGGAACGCTTCGCGGGCAAGCGCCGAGCTTCGCTTTCCGCGACGGTGGCATGACGCTCGACAGCTAGACTTTAGCTATAAACTATTGGAGTTGTCAGTGGGCTCATCTTGGAACATTTTCGATCCCCGCGGTCTCGAGCATTACTACCCGACGTCGCCGCAGAGGGGCGGAACGCACGAACCGATCGGATCGAACTCTCAAGGCGCACCGGGCCCCAGCACGTCGCGATCAGAGTCGGCCGAAATTACTGCCTTGAGGACGCTGGGAGCGACTCGACGGCCGGACGCCGCACCTCAGGACCAGCGCGCCGCGGAGCCTCAGAGGAGCCGAAGTGCGTTGCATCGCCTCGGCGCGCTGCTGACACGAGACAGCGACCCGCGTCCATCTCAATCCGTCACGAAGGCCGTTGAGGCCCTTCACCAGATCAAGGCACGCTTCGCCGCACTGCTCGATGGGAATTGGACGCCTGGAGATGATGAAAAGCTTTTCGACGCCGCAGTCATGCCGACGCTGATCGCCGCAGAGACCGCGCGCAAGCCCGGCTCGCCGTTGACTTTGCTGGATACGTCCAAGGAACTGGGTCAATGGGTGAAAAAAAGCATCCCTGCATCGGGCAAGAGGGCCGTTGCCGTGCTGCCGGGTTACGAGGAGCATGCGGTCGCCGTGGATGTCCGCCGGATCGGTGGGCGACTGTCGGTCTTGATCATCGATCCATTGGGAACCGACCCCAAGCGAGTCGCCCAATATCGTAGGGACGTGCTCCCGGCACTCAGGGAGAGGCTGCCGTCCAACGCGGTGACGACGCTGCTCTGCCTGAGTACCCAGAAGACGCAGACGGGATGCAAGATCTTCGCGCTGTCGGCTACGTCGAAAGCGGCCGATCAACAGGCGCTCATGGACGATCTTCACGGCCGGCACGTTAATGGCGACGCGCTCAAGGACTGGGACGACAACGAGATCCCCGTTGCGGCGGTCGGTGAGAGCGGCATCCGCATGATCGACGGGAAGTCGCTCCTGACCGCGCAATTCTTCAAGCATTCGCAGTCCAGCAGCACGCTTCGCCAATGGGAGGCGGTCAATCGACCGGGTTCCGCGGAGGCGGCAGTCAACGCCCGAAACGAAACGATTGGCGACCGATATCGCCGCCACGCGACGGAACGTCATCCAATGCCTTTCGCCATCCTGGAGATGGATCGGCTCGGCGTTCGCGGAGGCGTCGATCCGAAGGCGCTCGAACCGCGGCGATCAAGCAATTCACTGGAGCAGAAGCGGCTCGTCTATCTCCAGCGCGCAATCGATTTTCTGCAAGTGGCGCCGAAGGACGAGAGCCGCCAGTTTATGAAGCGTTTGGAGCGGTTTCATCTTAAGGATACCGAACTTTCTTCACCGAACCTGGAAAGCCAACCGTGGGGACCAGACCCATACACGCTGTGACGGCGACCCGATCGACCTCTGGCAGTGTCGCGTTAAGGCCGTCGAGGAGTATGCAGCCATGCCACCGCTCCACGTCCAGCTCCAGAACTCGACCCTGCGCGGGGTGATCAAGCGCCTGCGCTTTCCAGATCATGCTGCCGCAGCGCCCAGAATGGCGATCTGGTCCATGGAGGTCAGTCAAGTCGGACTTCGAAGTAGCCATCCTCGGCCTCGCCTTGCAACTCAGCGAAGCCGGTTTGGCGCGCTGCTGCAGCCGCCTTCGCCCAACGGTTGATCGTCGCCAGGGCCCGAGCGCGGGCTTCGGGCGAAGCATCATCGTCCTTCTGCTCCTGAATGCGTTGCACGGATGCGAGGGTGTCCACGACGCCCTCCGGTCCATCAAGCAGCCGTTCCAGTGAGCGGGCGTAGGCGGCCTCAGCCGCAATGCGCTCGCTCGCAGGCAGGGTGGGGCAGTCGCGCAGTGCAACCGTGTATCGGGTTTCGATGGCGTTCATGGCGCTCTCCAATGACTGTATGAAACACCAGTATATCGATACCGCCTTTCGGCGGTGTCCCAATTTCAGGTCTCGATCAGTGCCGGCGCAAGAATCTTGCGATGCAGGGGACTGACATGCCGCCACTGCATGCCCACGCCTTCCACCCAGGCATCCAGTAGTTCCGGGGTTACGTCCTGGTCGGCGCGCATCTGCGCGGCCACCTCGGCGATGGCTTGCTGATAGCCACGCCGGTAACTGCCCTCCAACTGCGTGTCGGCGGGACCAATGTCCGCCCCAGGACGCATCGCACCACCCAACAAGCCGGCCAAGTCCAGACGATTCAATCTCATAGAAAACTCCCTTTTGTAGTTTGTAGAACCCGGTCGATCACGAGGTTCTGCCGACCTCGTTCGCACGGGCGATGGCAAGTATCACATCCCGTGCAATGCGTCGCGGAGCAGCTGGCAGATTGAGGAATGCCTCCACTGCGGTTCGGTCGTCAGGTGCCATGGGTCGTGGCGAGTTGGATGGTTTGACCGAAGGGCTTTTGGCCCCATGCATGAGTTCGTGCACCGGCACTCCCAACCAATCGGAAAGCGCCTGCAGCTTGGGGTAGCTGGGAATGGTCTCTCCCATCAACCAGCGGCGCACGCCATGCAGCGTGATCGGCTTGTCGGCCGGGCGCCGGCTGTTGAACTCGCGCTGTAGCACGGCGGGCTTGGCCGCATAGCCAGCGTTTTCCATCGCCTGTCGCAGTGTTTGAGCGAACTGCTGCTTCATGTCAGGCGACTGTTTCATGGTCGGCATTCATTCCCTTTCTTTGTTTCATGCATGCTTAGCAGAACCGGACCGGCCAAGCAAGCGTAAACCCTCCGCGACATCGCGCAGGGTTCTCGCTGGCCTGCCTGGCCCGTCGTCAATACAGTGCTGCGCCATCATGGAAGAAGCACTGGACCCAGAATTCTCGCCGCCCAGCCCTGCGCGGCAACCGCGACTGAGGGCGCAGCACAGCAACCCCGCCCCCAACGCTGGATGGCCGCACTCCGGCCGCGATGCGCTGGATCACGCCCACGCGGTCTACGCGATCGTGCAGCATCTGTCCTCGCTGGGCCTGGCCAACTGGACATCAAGGCTGCTGCAATGGCTGGGCCGCTACGACGGGCTGGAGCGCCACCTGGAGGACTGGCAAGCACCCAACATCTGCGTTCGCGACGTGTTGCTCCGGCATGTCTGCCGCATCCCCGGTGAAGCTGCCGCAAGTTTGGATGTTCGGGTGGCCCACGCCCGCCGGCTTGCCATCGTGCAGGATCTGCTAACCCTGGACTTGGTACGCGTGCGCGCCTGGTGGGGCAATGAACACCGGCCCGAGGCATCCGCTTGCTTGTGGAGTCCGCTGGAGCAATGCTGGCTGGACTTCATCGAGATGCCGCATGTGGACGAGGACTGGCTTTGCGTCGATGACAGTCGGCCGGCATCCAAGCCATGGCTGGAGCAACTGTCCCGCTACCTGCTGGCACCCGCATGAAGCGATCGCTCGAATGGCTTCGCAGCCGATGGGACGATGCAGGCCGATTGCTCAGCGGGCAAGGCGCGCCCGCACGCGCCTCCCTTCCCGCAACGGCACCCACACCGTCCACACCCAGCCCACCGAACACGCCGCGGAGCATCGCCGTGGAGGGCTCGGAGCAGGGGTGGCTGCGTATGTTGCCCGCCGACGAGTTGCTGGTGTGCGTGAACGCGGACAAGGCAATGCAGGACATGTGGCGCCAGTCGCGCCTGGCGCAAAGCGTATGGCTGCGCGATCTGCTGCCCGCGATCCACCGCTACGCAGAGATGGTGCAGCTAATGCCGGCGTCCGAGGCCCATCACCACGCGCACGTGGGCGGGCTGCTGGCCCACACCCTGGAAATGCTCCTGGCGGCCATGACTTGGCGCAATGGGCACTTCCTTCCAGAGGGCGCCCCCATCGAGCAGATCGATGCCGAGCGCGACGAGTGGACCTACGTGGTGTTCTTCGCCGCGCTTCTGCACGACATCGCAAAGCCACTGACGGATCTGCGCGTCACATGGCGCACGCCTGGGGCGGCGGAGCGCACCCGGTGGAATCCGATCGGGGGACCGATGACGCGGATCGAGCCGGGCAGGGCGGCAGAGTACCTCGTGGAGTTCGCCCCCAAATCCGCAAGGGACTATGGCGCGCATTCGCGCCTGGCGGTCACGCTGCTGGGTCAGATCGCACCGGCTACGGCGGTGACGTTTCTCGCACGCCGGCCGCACACGCTGGAGGCGCTAACCCGCTTCCTTTCGGGCACCAAGGATGGGCTGGTGGCGAGCATCGTCGGCCGCGCCGATCAGGCATCGACCCAGCGCGCTTTGCTGCACGGCAGCCGGGCGCGGTTCACCACCAGCAATGCGATCCCGCTCATCGACCTGCTGATGAATGCGGTGAAGGCCATGCTGCGCGCGGGCACCGCGCTGCCGCTGAACCGCTCGGGCGCGGCGGGCTGGGTGCATGACGGCTCGATGTGGTTCGTGGCCAAGCGCCTGGCCGATGGCGTGCGCACCTGGATCAAGGACCATGCCCCCGAGGAAGCCGTACCGGGCGAGGCCAAGAACGACCGGCTGTTCGACACCTGGCAGGAGTACGGCTGCATCGAGGTGAATCCGCACAGCGGCCAGGCGATCTGGTACGTGACGGTGCAGGGTCAGGCCCAGGATGCAGCAGGCAGTGCCGACAGTGCAACAGGCCCGCAGGAAGCTGCCGCAACGCATCAGGACACGGTTGCAGCAGGCTACAGCAACTCGCTGACCATGCTGAGGTTTCCATTGGCCAAGCTCTATGACGATCCGAGCCAGTACCCCCAGCCGATGGCCGGCCGCATCGTGGTGCGGGACAAACGCAAGGATGAAGCAGCAGGAGAGGGCGACCAGGAGGATGGGGCAGGGCAGGTGTCGGTGCAGCAGGGCGCCGAAAGCGCTGATGCAGCGCGTGCATCGAGGCAACCCGACAAGGATGCGGCAGCTCTCGCGCCAGCGCCCCAACCTGCAGCATCCCACGCCCAGGAGGCTGGAGCAAACCGCAACAAGTCCAAGGCTGCGGCAACTTCTCAAAAGCCCAACGAGAACCAGCTTAAGGCCCCCGCGTTCAATCGGCCCAAGCCCAAGCCTGCGGCAGGGTCGAGCGGCAACGCGCAGGAGATTGCGGCAAATTCTGCAAATGCTGCGCCATCAACTGCGCCAGCATTCGCCGCCCCGGCCCAGGCATCAGTGCCGGCACCCGCCGCTTCCGTACCCGCCAAACCGCCTGCCCAGGCGAAGGCACCCCAACGCATTGAGCCCACGTTCCCGCCCTTGGACGATGTGATCCGCATCGGGGGCAAGGACGATGGCTTCGACGTCGATGACGGATGGCTGGACGAGGACGACGACGTGCGCACCGCCGCGCCCGCGCCGGTGCGGCCCAGCATGCCGGCAGCGCCATCCAGGCCACCCCTGGTGGCGCCCAAGAATGCGCCAACGCCGAACGGCAAGA
>NZ_BQXI01000046.1:0-27986 GCF_030158955.1 Acidovorax sp. SUPP1855
ATATCGAGCGGTTCTACAACCCGTTCAGAAAACACTCCAAATTGGACTACCTCAGCCCGGTTCAATTCGAAGAGCGGCAGCGCTTAATGGGCTAGGCAAACCGTCCGGGAAACCGGGGGAAGCCCAAAGACGTGGCAACCCCCGTGCGCAATCCATTCTTATCGTAGGTGTAGTGGGCAGTGTTGCCCTCGCCGTCCAGGACGGTCTGCACTTGGCCCAACCGATCGTAGACAGTCTTGACCTGAATGCCTTCCGGGGTGGTGACAGTCAGGCTGCGCTCGGCAGCAGAGTAGGCATAGCTTGTGACATGGCCCAAAGCATCCGTCTGTGAGACGGTCCGCCCAAAGGCATCGTAGGTCGTGGTGACACTGCCTCCCAGCGCGTTGGTGGTGGCAATGGTCCTGCCCAAGAGGTCATAGGTCTGCGTACGGATCTGGCCCAGGCCATCAACGGTGCGGATAGGCCGTCTGAAGGCATCGTAGGCTGTGCTGCTAACGCGGCTCAATCCCCCTGGATCTTCTGTGCGCTGGATTATCAAGCCACGGCGGTCGTAGGCAGTGGTGACAGTCTGAACAAGGCCTGAACTCAGAACGGCGGTGCGGCTAACTTCTTCTCCGAAGGAGTTGTAGACGTAGTTCTTGGCAAAACCCAAGGCGTCCACGGTGCCGGCAAGGGTGCCTGTGGTGTTGTAGCGGTAGGTGGTCTGGCTGTCGAGCGCAACGTTTTTGGCTTGGTCAAGGGCGGACAGCAACGTGCCATTGACAAGCCCGCCAGCGTTCGCACCCGTCAGCCTTGCCACATCGATGCGGGTACCGTAGCGAATTCCAGTGGAGACCTCGCCAAAGGCGTTGTACTGTGTCTCCATGACTTCACCCAATGCGTTGATGGTGTGAGTCAGTCGACTATCGGCGTCATAAAAGAATAAGGTCGTCTGTCCACGCTGATCGGTGGTGCGAACTCGGCGCCCAGCAGCATCGTAATCGTGACGCTGTCCATATTGAGACCAGATAGCGTCGATCTGAACTTGGCTCTGGCCGCTTGCGAGAAGCGCGGCACCTTCCGCGGAAAGCTCAGTGATCAACCGCCCCTGGGCGTCGTAGCGACTATTCAAGGTTGTGGCTTCAACAGCACCAGCTGCTTGAGTGGTCTGCGTCAAATGACCTGCGCTGTCATAACGGTATCGAGTAATGCTGCCTTCTGCATTAGTCGACACGACAATCCGGTTGAGTGCGTCGTAAGCACGCGTTGTTATCTGATCTTGGACCGAATTCGCAGGCAGGATATCCGCCAACCGCGTGGCGGCCGTCACTTGCGAAGCCCTCAGTGCAATGACTGGGTTCGCATAGCGGTACGTCGCTACCAGATTTCCGTTACCGTCGTACTTTGTTTGTGTAAGGAAACCCTCCGCGTCGAGCTCGCCAATCTGTCGTCCTTGGGCATCGTAAAAATAAGCAGTATGCGCATCACTTGCGCTAACTGCAGGGCGCAGGCCCGAAAGCGACCCGCCAGCTCGTGCAGCAGCCAAGCTCGCACCGCCCGCCACCGGCTGCGAATAACGCACTATGCCGATAGTTCGCCCCGCTGCATCGTAGCGGTATTCAGTGAGATAGCCCTCACTGTCTATGGTCCCAATCAGTAACCCATCTCCGCTATAGAGATTAGAAATCGTTTTATCCGCATCGCGTGTAACAAGGCTTCCCACAGAGACGCCAACAGAGGCCGCCATCAAAGGCGTGGAGGTACTAGGTTTTATATTCCCTTCGCCCTCATATCGTGCAACTATGCCTCCCTTTCCCCACGAGGAATTGGGCACTTTGATTGACGCCAATGCATTATTAAGATCTGCAACCCCCAATAAATAATCATCTTTATAAAAATTAACTCTTCCGCTTTTAGCCCCTATCACTTTTGCCGTCAAAGTCAGATACATATCGTCAACAACAACGCCAAGCAATGTAGTTGTTTTAATCTGGGCCTGGGCCTGAAGCACAGGAAGATCCAGCAGCAATGTATTTGCTTGATATTTTTCACTTCCCGAATACATCAGGACTATATCTTTTTGCACTCCAATAATAACCTCCAGCGGTACTTCAGCCAAACCGTTTATCAAAGGAAAAACTCCCAAGATAGAACTTCCATTCAGCACAGCCATGGAGCCAGCAGCCCCCTCCCCCTTCACCCCGACCATTATATTTTTGCTGCCAACAGAGAATGGAGAACTAACAAACACCTCTGGAATTGGTCGACTATTCACCTTCGGCTCAGGAATAAAAATCTCTATTTCCTTAGACAAGGAGTAATAGCTTAAATCGCCCCCAGAATAATATGCTACTACTCTGTGCAAACCCGCAGAAAGAGATTTAGGGGAAAATACAGCAGCTCCATTAATGACTGGAATGCTACTGAAAATTTTGCCGTCAACATAGAAGGTTACAGTGCCAGCACTGATATGCCCTGCCCTTACCGAAGCTGCAATCTTAAAAACCTCTCCATTGCCATTCGAAGCGTCGGAGGGAGCAGTTAACTCAATAAAACTGTCACCTTGCACATTGACGGTTTTCCCGTATGCACCTTCGCGATAAAAATCGTTGCCTGGATATTTTGCAACGATCTCAACAGCACCTTCAGGAAGATTAACGCCAGAAATTCTCGCCTGACCATTGACGATATCCGCCATACCTATCAGCACATCACCCGCATAAAAACTTATCGGCCCGCCGGTATATATCGTCGGGCTGGCGAAATTAATCTCATATGCAGCACCGCCAACTTTACCCTCTTGCCTAAATAAGCTTAGCGACGGATTGGGATTAAAGTTTTTTACAAATGAAACCGCTGAGGATGCATTGCTAGATGCATTTTCATCATCGCCAGAATAAACAGCCTTAAAGCCACTTAGGCCTTCATGCCCCTTATGAATCACCAGCGAATTGCTACCATACGCGTTATTTCTTACGCCGGCGGCTAGCGTAAACTTAGCGCCGCCGTCTACAACATGCGCAGAACCAAGCAATACGTCATTTTCATAAAAACTCACAGTACCTGAAGATGCAGGACTTCCATCAGACTTTGTGACAAAGGCTTTTAAATCCAGATCAGCATCCAGCAGCGCCCCAAAAGGCGTCAAACCTGAGATGTTTAAATTCGTTTTTGTGCTCCCCAACAAATGCAAAGAGGTAACAGCAGCGCCTGAAATAATTTCAATAGATGCGCCTTTGTTACTAAGCGATGAAATATAATTGGCATTGCCACTGTAACTGGCCGTGATATTAAAATGACCAGGATCTCGCAACAATAAAGTTGTTGCCTGAGCGGCTCCGTTAGCCACGGACGCAGTAGCAATAGGCTCGCCATTTGCATAAAAAGTGACCACCCCCGAAATCGCTTCGCCCTTCAAATCCGCGCGCAATGTCAATGGCCCCCCCGGCTTCAATTTTTCATTAGGCGTATAAACCGAAAAATCGTCTACCGTTGCCCACAACTTTACATCTCGTGTTTTTGCGACCACATCTGCGCCGGGGCCGCCACGATATTTCAGAGTAATAGAATTATTACCACCAAGCAATTTTCCTGCAAGATTGAAAAATACCAACCCATTTTGTGAAACGGTAGAGGCACCTAAAAAATTCGCCCCACTATAAAATTCAACCTCTCCTGAGAGTGGAAACTTCCCTCCTACTTTCGCGCTAACAGACAAACCGCCATTAGAAATAAAATTGATAGAATCTATGCTAGCAGCAGGGGCTGGCAATACAAGTACTTGTAAAGCAGATTCCTCTAGACGAATAGAATTTTTATAATCGTCATTACCACTGTAACTTGCCACAACATCATATTTCCCCGAACTCAATCCAGGGATTTTCGCCATCAATATGGCCCTGCCATTAATTACCGTCGCATAACCAACCATTCGACCACCAACCAAGAACGTAACCGTTCCAGTTGCATTCGAACCGCCAACAGTTGCTTGGAAAGTAATAAAATCCACACCTCCAGTTGATAGTGAGTTATCAACGAGAAATTTTGGTGATATGCCACTTATCTTTAGTTCTGGCTCCTGTCGCAGATCTGGCACTTCGGAGTCAGCCTGCAATACAACGTGTGCCGCGGATGAAATCACCGAAGCATTGAATTCATCTCCCGAATAGGACGCCTTGATTTCATTAATACCTACAGTAAAAAAAGGCTTGGCGGCAATAACTTTAAGACGTGCTACTCCACCTACCAATTCCGCGGTGCCGACAGCACGCTCACCGACGAAGAAGACTACGGTTCCCTTGGGGTCTTTAGCGGTAACCGAAAGATCTAGCGTTAATTCGCCCCCCAGCGCAACTCCTGAAGGGGTGAAAGTAAGGGTCGTCGCTGACGGCCGCAGCACCATGACTTCCATCGGTTCCGACATGGCGGCGGCGATGCCGCTACTGCCTGCATAAAAAGCGCTGATGCGATTTTTTCCAGAAGGTAAGGCATCAGTGATAAACGTGGCGACGCCATTGATTACTCGGCCGGTTCCTAGTAATGTGTTTCCATTGCGAAACTCGATCAATTCATCATCTTTAATACCAACAGCAACAACATCAATTCGATAGCTATCACCGCTGCTGACTGCAGGCTTTGCCTGAACTAAAAGAGAGGTGGATGCACCACGCCCCATGCGGATGAGGCTATTGCCGACTACGAGAACATCAGCTCCATCACCCAAGGTTTGTGGGTCTATCGGAGTTGCTATCCGGGTCATCGCTACGACCCGAGAGCCCGCGTCATACTGCGTCTGGGTTACCGCCCCCGAAGCGTCGACCTGCCATGCCAACCGCTGCGCGCTATCGTAGATGCGCCAACTCTTGCGATCGTCCGCACTGGATATCGCCTGAATGGTTTCGAGTGTGGGCGGCGAGACCAATCCCACCAACCTGCCGGCATAAGCGATTGTCTGGGTGAGTTGACTGTTGACGTTGTAGCGGTACTCTTTGACTGCCCCGATGCCGTCCACATCAGCCACCTTTCGGCCCGCATCGTCATATACCACCCACTGGCGCACACCTGTCGGGTCCTGCGTTGACACCAGCCTGCCCGCCGCGTCATACGTGTAGCGGGTAGTGCCTAGCGTGCTGCCGGCGCTACTCTGAAGCACACTCGTCAGCCGCCCCGCAGCGTCGTAGTTCGAAACGGTACTCAGGCCGTTGTTCAACGTTACCGTGGTAGAAGTAGCGCCATATTCGGTGATGGTGGTGTTCGCGCTTGTACCGTCGGAGGACGGGGCGCTGGTCAAGATCACGCGTCCCAGGCCGTCATAGATGTATTGCGTCACGCTTTCCGTGAGCGGCTGCACGGTCTTGAGCAATTCACCCGCTTGGCTGTAGACATACTGGGTTACAGCAGGATCGGAGCCCTCTCCAGCTGCGGTAAGCGTGCCGTAGGCGATGCTTAGACTGAGTTGCCCCCGAAAGTTGTACTGCGAGTCAATTCGTTGACCGCCGCGCATATTCTGTGCCGCCGCCCAGTTGACCATCTGCGCTTCCGTCGGCACCTCCGTGGCACCCAGGCTGCCGACATCGAATGCTGCAGCCGCATAGACAAGCGTACTCACCCTCTGCCCTTGAGCGTCATAGCAATATTCATTGACCCGGCCTTCCGCACTGACAACGAAACGCACACGATCGCGCGTCTGGCCGCTGTATATGTAGCGTGTGGTGCTATCGAGCGCACGGGTGCCACCCAAAGCAGGGGCGGCGGCGTTGCCACCGCCATCCCCCGCACGCAGGGTCTCCGTCAGCAGTTGGTTGTAATCATCGTAGGTGCGAACCACGGCATTGCCTAATGGGTCCACCTTTAGCGTCTGATTGCCGTTGACGTCGTACTGCAGGGTGATGCTACGGCCCAGCGCGTCCACCATCGCCGTGACGTTCCCCTTTTCGTCATAGTGATAGTAGAGCTGCGAGACCCCCTCGGGATGGCCTTCGGTGATGCCCGTCTGCACACGCAATAACTGGCCTTTGTCGTCGTAGCCATAACGGCTCGAGACGTTCATCGGGTCAGTCACGGTCGTGGTGCGAGTGGCAGTTTCGTAGGTATAGCGCGTAGTCAGACCCAGGGCATCGCGCACGCTCGCGACACGGTAGTCTCCATCCACGAGTGCATAACTGACCTCAAGCCGCGTGCCGTCCGATTGCGCGAGACTGGTCACGCGGCGGCTGTCGCCGTCATAGGTATAAGTAGTCTGGTAAACCTTGCCGTCCGCGATGTCGTTGTCGCCCGGGCTCAGGTCCACGGTCACGACTGACAACCGGTTCTGGCTGTCATAGCTGTAACGCACCCGGGTGGTATTGGTGGTTCCATCTTGCGCGGTGACGCGGACCTGACTCAGGTTATGGCCGCTGTAATCGTATTGCGTCGTCTCACCCGAGGCATCGGTGACGCTGGCAAGCAGGCCGTCAGACCCATAGCGATACGTCGTGGTGTTGCCGCTGGCATCCGTGCGCGACAGCAGTCGGGCGCCGGCGTCACCCTGATACCGCTCCTGAGTACCGGTACTGCCATCTATCCACACGTACTGGCCATGATCGGCATCCCACTGCAGCGTGTCGTAAGCGCCAGCCCCATCGGTGCCTACGTATAGACCCCGCGCAGCCTCGAACGTGTATGCGGACTGAGCGCCATCACTGGCGGTGCGTGTGAATACGCTGCCAGCAGCGTTGAGCGTGCCACTCAGTTGCAACGGCCGGTTGTAGATACCGATGGACCAATTGTCAGCGTTGTCGTCGTTCAATAGTCCATTGCTGTTGTAGGTACGCAGAACTTCCAGTCCTTGCCCCCGACTGGCCAGAAAGTCATCGCGGCGCTGTAAAACCAAATTGCCATTGGCCAGATTGACGAATGCTTGCTCGCCACTGCGTCCCTGGGCCGAGTTGCCGAACACTCCCCGCTCTCCCAATGTGGACGATGAACCTGCGCTCAGACCGAGACTGTTTCCGCTGATGATGGCAACCATGTTCTGCACCTGTACATATGGCCAACTCAGCGCGATGAATCCGGCCGCCCTCTTTGAGAGGCTCGGTGCTGGTGGCTCTGCCAATGCATCCAGACGTGGCAGATTTTGTTTAGCGTGGTGTCATCACGGAACTGTCCATACTGCTTGCCCTTTTAAAATCAAGGACTTAGCTGATGCGACCCATCAAGCAATGAAATTCCCAGCAAACTAAGTCGGGATTAAAAACCAGAGTGCTCAACATGTCTCGCTATGGCTGGATATATTGAACATGCCTATCCGACGGCATGCCCACTACGGTTACGGTACTTTGGACCGTTGCCTTCCTAACCTTCTTCGGCCTGTACAACTTAGGCAAACTTGATGTCTTCTTCCCCCATGTCTTCTGCCCTGGAAAACGCGATCGCCGCAAGCACCCATGGCGATAGTGACCAAGCGATTGCACTCTTGCGACAAGCCATTCAGGAACAGCCGGAGTCCGGCCTGCCCCACTTCTTGCTGGGGGCCGAATACGCATCCCTCGGGCGCATGGATTTGGCGGAACAAGGTTTTGCAAATGCCGTGTTGCTGTCACCCGGGCTGGTCGTTGCCCGGTACCAGCTTGGCCTGCTGCAGTTCAGCTCCGGGCGTGCTTCTGCAGCGCTACTCACCTGGCAGCCGCTGTTGGGTTTGGAGGATGAGAGCCCCCTGCCCCATTGGATCAGGGGTTTTGCCGCGCTGGCTGGCGATAGTTTCGATACAGCCCGGGTGTGTTTCGAAGCTGGATTGGTCCGCAATGCAGACCATCCGCCGATGTCCGCTGATATTCGCAAGGTTTTAGCGCAAATGGATGCGCTTTCGCCGGGCGCGCCACAATCGCCACAGCAAGCAGTGCCTTTAGCAGCTCCAACGCTGTTGGCCCCGCAGCCCGACGAGGACGAGTCTTCCCATGTGCTGTTGTCGAACTATCTTCAGCAAGGCCCTGCACATTGACCTCAACCGCCACTCAACCGCATGGTGAAAGGACTTGGCCATGACTCGGATTGACGCAGCATCCCAATTGAGTGCCATCGTCCGGGAGCAACTCGAATTGACAAGGCGGGAGCGCGCGGCCTCTCCTGCGCGTCAACGTGAGTCCAAACAAGTTCAGAATTCCCCAGGTTCCGAACAGCCCATGTTGCGACAGATACGCGCCATTCCCGCGGACGACCCTGAGCGCAGAAGCAAGGCGTTGAGGATATTCATGGAAGCAGTGCTCACCAAGGAGTTTGGAACCAGGCTGCAAGTGGACCCAGGTTTTCCGCATTTGCTCGATCAGGTCATCGGGCAAATGCAGGATGACCCTGGACTTAAAAGCGCATGCTCGATCGCCGTCGACTCTCTATTGCAGCAAGCCACTTAGAGCGCGACGGCCGTGCGCTCATCCGCGGCGATTGACGGCTCGCATGACGGCTTCGTACATCTCGCCACCCAATAGCCGACGCGCCAGTTGCTCGAATGCCTGTGCGTCTGAAGTTTTTCCTTCCAGGATCGCCTGGGCAAAGCGACCAGACAAATTGGCGCTGTCGAGACGCAACGCGAGCTGAACATGCTTGTTCGCCTGCTCGGTTTGTTTTTGAAGCGCCAGGGCGACGGCCAACGCCCCATGGTTTTCCGCAAAATTGCGATCCAGGGCCAGTGCAGCCTCGAAGCTGGTGCACGCGGCTTGCGGATCATGCAGTGTCAGCTGCGTCCACCCTTGGCCGTGCCAAGTGCCGATATGGTTCGGCATGAACGACAAGGCTCTGCGGAAAGACGTCAAAGCAGCCTGTGGTTGACCCGCTAGAAGCTGCGCGAACGCATGTGCTGACAAAGCACGGCCGTCTTGGGGATGGATGAGCAATGCCTGTTCGGAGAGATCAAGAGCTTTGGCCGCATCGGTGGAGGCGAGTGCCAGCGATGCCTGTGCAACGAGGGCCTCGATGGGTCGGTCCGACGCGGATGCCTGCTCAAGTGCCATGGCCGACCAGCGACTCGCAAGGGCCATATGCGCAGCATCCAGGGCGACCAAACTGGCGACTCCTGCGGCTTGAGGGAAAAGGCCGCGCTGTTCTTCCAAGGTTTGCGTCCACCGCACCGCCCGCTCCAAATCACCGGCATGGTGAAGGGCGCGCAGCCAAAGCACAACCATTTCACGGGACATGGTGCCAGCCGCAGATTCCTGGTCTGCATCGCCTGCCTGCATGCGACCTGCCAATAGCGCTGTGCAGGCCCCGTAGTTCCTTTGCTGGAACTCGATGAATGCCAAGTCATGCAGGACGGCATCTCTGAAACCCGCTGGCGTATCAGGCTGCGCCTGCAACGCCCGAAGAACGATGGTCGCCTGGTCGAAATTCGATTGGGCCAGCCAAAGATCTGCTTCGCGCAATGCCCATTGCAGCGAATCGGGATGCAGCGCTTTCCCATGCCGCAAATGAAACTCCGCGCGGGACCATGCGGCGCATTGCAAAGCCGCGTTGAATGCCTCAGCGAGCAACGTTTCGTTATCCGAATCGTCGCGCAGGTAGGCCTCCAATCGATCCAGGCGGACGAGCGTTGCCGCAGCATCGGAATCAACGGGTGTGGAAAGGCGAGGGGTCAGTGTGGTTTGCATAGTTTGACGTGGCCCGGGGTGGTGCCATGCTCGAGCGGTAAGGTGCTACCAGGTGACATCGCACGCGGCACCTTCCGCCAGGGATTTGCGCAGGCCCAGAAGTGCCTGTCGATGTATCTGCGATATGCGGCTTCTTGAAACGCCCATCATGTGGCTGATGTCTTCGAATGCGATGTTCTGCTGGTAGTGGCATCGGATCACCCGCCGCTCTTGTTCCGGCAATCGATCCACCAGATCGCCCAGTAATGATTGCCAGTGCTGACTCTCACTCTTTCGAAAGTAAAGCACTTCCGGCGAAATCGCCATGCAGGCATCTTCCGATGCTTCGCCAGCGATCATTGCGGTGCCCTCCAGCATCATGCCCAGCGCAAGGCCGATTCCAACCTCGGCCAGATAGGCAAGCAAGTTTGAAGGGTTTCTAGCCGCCGCATCGCCCTCATACGGAAGAACGAAATCGGCAGACAGGCTCGCTTCCGATTTGGCAGCGTCCAGGCGATCCTTACGCAAGCGCTTCTGCAGGGCAATCTGCTGGTTCTTTTCTGTCAGCTTCTCCAAGCCATTCAGAATCGCCCCCCGGATTCGGTGCGCCGCATAGGTTTTGAAGCGGGCCCCTTGTTCGGGATCGTAGCGATCCACCGCCTCCACCAGGCCAATACTGGCCAATTGAAAATAGTCGGAAAACTCCACTTCGTCGTGAAAGCGTCCCTTGAAACTGATCGCCGCCAACATGCGGGCATAAGGCAGAAAGATCTGAATCAAACGATCGCGAGCCTCCATGTCTGCGGCATGGCGCCAGCGCTGCCAGAGCAGTGTCTCTCCATCCTCCGGCTCGGGGATGGGCGAGGCGATGGAACTCGCAGAACGTGCTGTCTCAGCCATGCCCGGCGCTCCAACCCGATCAATGGAAGCTGCCCACCAGGGCCTTGAGCAGCAAGCTCCAACCATCGATGAGGATGAACATCAGAATCTTCACCGGCAGCGCAATGGTGGTCGGCGGCATCATCATCATGCCCAAAGTCATCAGTACACTCGACACGATCAGATCGATCAACAGGAACGGCAAAAAGACGACGAAGCCGATCTGAAACGCGGCCCTGAGTTCCGAGAGCATGAAGGCAGGAATGAGCTGGACGTTGCTGATGTCGTCCATCGATGTCGGTGGCTTGGCTTTCGACAATTCGACCATCAACGCCAGATCCTGCTCACGCGTTTGCCGCACCATGAAGTCGCGCAAGGGTGCCATGCCTTTGGTGTATCCCGCTTCCATGCCGATCTTGCCAGCCATGAAAGGCTGAAACGCTTCGCGATTGACCTGCTCCAGCACTGGCGCCATCGTGAAAAGGGTGAGGAAAAGCGCCAAGCCGATCAGCACCGTGTTCGGTGGCGTCTCGTTCATGCCGATGGCATGCCGCAGCATCGACAAGACGATGATGATGCGCAGAAATCCCGTGATGCACACCAGCAGTGCAGGCAGCACCGCCAGCACCGTCAGCCCCAGCACGATGCGCAAGGCTTGCGATGTTTCAGCGCTGGACCCGAGCGCCCCGTTGCCGGCCTGTTGTGCGTACACCGCGCCGGTCAGGCCGAGCAGGCCCAATGCGCAGAGCACGCTGATCCACCGGGTTGGCCGCCCCCGCCCCCATCGAACGGGCAATGTGAGCATCTTGTTCATGGCGCTTTGGAACCTTCGCCCATATTGGCCGACAGCCCCGTGGAATCGGGCGCCACCGCAGGCACTTCACCCAGGAGTTGCATGGATTGACCCGCGCAGCCGATGAGCATACGGCGGCCTTGCCACTGCACTTCATGCACGCTATGGCTTGGCGTCAGGCGCGCGCTGGATACGAGCGCTAGACCGGTATCAGAACGCTTGGCCCACAGATCGCTCCAGCGCGTCATCGCGGCCTTGGGAGCCTGCCCCACCGGCCTGCGCATGCGGATCTTTCGCCACACCACCGCGGCCAGCAAAGCCAGTACCACCAAAATGCCCATCCAGGCCGCTTCCAGACCATGCGTGGATGCGGCTGCCTCGGGTTCGCGCCGCAGCGGAATGGTTGCCGGCAAAGTCATGGTGCAGCAGCAGGGGTCGCCAAGGACAGCGGCAAAGGCAGTTCGGTGAGCCGGACGGCAAAACGATCCCCGACCGCCACCAGTTGCCCACGGGCGACCACTTGGCCTTCCAACAGGAGATCGACCGGCTGGTCCACGCTCCGATCAAGAAGAATCACCTGCTGTGCCTGCGCACCCAGCAGTTCACCCACCGTCACGGTCGCCACACCGACGCACACCTGCAACGTCGTCTTGACCTGATGCAAGGGATGAAGGGTTGGCACGAGCGGCGACGATGCCATGTCCGGATCGGCAGGGTGATCGAACTCTGCCAGTTCAAGGCGATGGGCGTGCTGGGGCGTATCGGTCGAGTTGGAAGTCATGGAATATTTGAAAACAGGGTTCATGCCGACGGATGGAGCTCTACGGCCATCTTTCCCTGGCGTTGACCCAGCCAGGCAGCGCAAAGAGGCGTGGGAGGTGCGTTGTTCGAATCGGAGGCGGCCTGTAGTGACCCCAAAAGCACCACCGCAGGCGCATCGAGCCGGTGATCCAAGGCGATCACGTCGCCCAACGCCACCGTCTGCAATTGCCCGAGACTCAAAGTCACCGAGGTCAATTCGACTCGCACATGGAGGGCTTTGGGACGCAAGGCATCCACCAAGGAAATCAAGGCGCGCGCAGGGGCTTCAGGCAACGGGCATGCACGCGTTTTTTCCTGAAACCCATGGCCCGCCAAAATGCGCTCTACGGCGCTTGCGCCCAAGCAGAGCGCCCATCGGCCCTCCCCCCAAGGAAAGGTGATGGTCAGGTCACCCGACCAAGGCGCCATTTCGCCTGGAAGGCTGGACAACTCTGCATCTGGAATGCCCTCCGCTCCCCGCGACAGAATCTGCGAAATGCTGCGGGACCAAGCCTCCCAGGCCTGCGCACCCATTTGGCGAGCCATGGGCGCGCCCGGATGATCGGTCGCGCTGAAATCACACGCTGCAGGCGATTCTCCAAACATGAGCGCGCCCAGCAACTGCCGGGCCTTCGCATCGCCGAAGACTTGGCTCGCGGAGGTTTCCAGAACGCGAACCTCCGCGTCACCCGCGGCAATCCCGGTGGACACCCCCCAGTCTTGGCGCCAGCGGTCATACACGTTCTGAAAGATGCTCCGCATACCATCGCGGGCAGCAACGCTCCAGCTGCGAAGTTCGCGGCTTCTGCGGCGCGAGTCCTCAAGGGACAGCAGCCCACCGGACTCACGAGCCGGGGCCGCTGGAGTGCTGTGACGGTCGGGGGATGAAGACACGGCTTATCGACTCTTCATTGAAAACAGCTCTTGCAGCATCTCATTGGCGGTGGAGATCACCTGGGAGCTGGCCTGGTATCCACGCTGCATGATCACCAGATCGCTGAACTCTTGCGACAGGTCGACATTGGAGATTTCGATGTACCCGGATCGCACCGACCCGAACGCACCACCTGCCACGCCGGTGTGCCAGGCGTTGCCATCCAGTGCTTCGAACTGGTTGTTGCCCAAAGACCCAACGGCATCTGCCGAATCGAAGCGCCCGAGCGACAGGCGTGAACCCTTCACGGTCTGTCCGTTCGCGTAAGTCAAAACCAGCGTTCCGCTGGCGTCAAAAGCAGCGGCGCTCAACTCCGCGGGAGCGTATCCGTCCTGCGATGCGAAGGCCAGGGTGGATAGCGTGCCAGAGGCGAAAGAGGTCACATCCGTGCCGAAATCCAGGGTCAAAGGCAGAGCCGCTTGTCCGGTCGGTGTGTAGGTAAAGGCCAGCTTTGCCGTGGCCGCTGTCGGTTTTCCGTCCTGAAAAATCAATTGCTTCGTCCCAACGACGGTGGTGCCATCCATCAGGTCGACTTGCCAGCTTCCAGGCGTGGTGGTGCCTGTGTTGGTGAGCTTGACCGTGAGCAGATGCTCTCCCCCTGCTGCGTCGATGACACGCACCCCATTGATGGCCTGGTCGGTTCCGGTGCTGGAGAGATTGCCGGTGAACTTGGCGACTGCGGTCGCTTTGCCCGGGCTCGTCTTGAGATTGGCAATGCTGATTTCAGTGAGAGCGCCATTGGCACCCACGCCCATGACCTTGGCCCCGGTGCTCTGATCCACCAGAATACCGTTGCTGTTGAACTGGAACTGCCCCGCGCGGGTATAGGTGATACGGCCATCTTCACCCTTGAGCGTAAAAAGCCCTTGGCCATCAATGGCCAGATCCAGGCCATTGCCCGTCTGGCGCAGTTCCCCCGCCTTGAACGACAACGTTGTTCCCGCCGTGCTCACCCCATAGCCCAGTTGTCCGAACTGCCGGCCCGAGTAGCTGCCATTGGAATAAAAAGAGTCTGAAAACCGGAGCGACGTACTTTTGAAGCCAGGCGTATTGAGATTGGTGGTGTTGTTGGCGATCACTCGCAAGCCACGGGAAAAGCTCGACAAGCCCGTCATGCCAACGTAGATGGATTCGATCATGTGGATTCCTGTTTGGGGATTTGAGCGCGTCAGCGCACCGCGGTGACTTGGCTCAGGGAGATGTTCTGCAGCGTCGCACCAGCGGTCGTTCGCAGGGTGATGAGGGGCGAATCGCCGGCCAGCGACAGCGAAACGACCGTGCCCGTCAGCGTGCCTCCGGTAGAGTTGATGTCCACCGTGCGGCCTATCAACCCGACCGACTGCAGCGCCGCCTGATTGCTGATCAAGGTCGAGATCTTGTCGTTGAGCTGCTGGGTTTGCTCCAGGCTCGTGAATTGCGCCATCTGCGCCATGAACTGCTGGTTGTCCATCGGCTTCATGGGATCTTGATAAGTCAGCTGAGTCAGCAGGATTTTCATGAAATCCTCCTGATTCAGGCCGTTGGCGCGCAGGTTGGTGGCGGTGCTGCTGATGCCACTGATGCTCATGAATTCTCCTTGGGGGGCGGAAAAGAAAATAGACCGGGAGTGAAATGGCCCACGGTGCGTTGTTCCAGAAAGCTTGCAAAATCGCTGAACAGCGGGGCACCGGAAGATGCCGTGGCCGCGTCATAGACCACGCTTCCATTGCAGACCACGCGACTCAGTCTGTGTCCCTGGTTTCGAAGGGTGCGCTGCAACATGTTGACGACGACTGCCGCCTGGGCAGTCACCTGCTGCGCCGTTCCATCCATGCCGATCCAGAGGTTCAAGCCGTCCGGCGTCCAATTGGCATGCAAGCGTGTCGCAGCTTGCTGCGCCGTGCTCCCTCCGACCAATCGGCTGGCAGGCGAGGTACCGGGCTGTGCGGGTTGCCTGGCCGTATCACCGGCACGAGGTAAATCGCTCAAAGGGCTTTTGGCGTTCAACTCCACGCTGAAAAGGGAAGATTCACCGGCAACGCTTCCTTGGTCGACCCGACCCGAGGGAGCCCGCAAAAAGACCGCGACCGGATTCGAAAGCGATACAACACCGCTGGTGCCCATAGACGGATTGACAACCTTCGGATCCGCATTGACTGGCAACGATGGAACGACCTGAGGTACCCGAGCACCTTCCGCACCGGCAATGATCTCGCCCAGGCTCTGTGACCCTGCGACAACCATACCCTGCGCAACTGCGTGGTTGCCTGCACTCGGCGATTGCGCAGGTTCTTGTTCGGCAGGCTTCGTCGCGAGTTGATTCCGTGACGCAGATCCGGCGAGTTCAGCGGCGGTATCTTCGTGCTCCACGACCGCAGGGCTCTGCGGTGCGTCACCTTGGCTCCCTTTGATTGCCTGCGGCGCCATCGCATCAAGGGTGGCGGCCACGTCCAAGGGCGCCTCAGACACAGGACGTGGGAAGCCCTCACGGACAGTCGCCGCCGAAGACATGGGGAAATAGCCGCTGCGGGATGCCAAAGCCGTCTGCCCCGCCATGGACAAAGTCTCTGGTGGACGAAGCGCAGCACTGCGCTGGGAATGCCCCGCTTCGGCCCCGTTTACCAAAGGGTTGGCGGCGAAAGGCTGGAACCAGTTGGATAACTGGGCCCGTTCCATTTCATGAAGCCAGGCTTGACGAGCCCGCTTTCTGTCCGCAGGAGCATCTTCGCCTGCCTGGCCAGGTTGCGTGGACCGGCGTTGCAGATCGAGGTCCATCAAGGCCTCACGGTTGGCAGGTTGCAGCACCGTCATGGCAGATTCTCGAAAGATTCCGCGCCGCGAGCGGTGCGGTAGTAGAGGCGGCCAATCCAGCTGCGGTCAGCTTCCGCGGCGGCAGCACGGGCGGCATCGTTGGCATACTCCTGAATGGCATCGGCACGGTGTTCTTTCAGCCCGTCGATCTTGCGCTGTTGAGCGAAGCAATCGGCCTGCAAAAGCGCCTTCTGCTCGCACAAGGCCTCTATCTCCCGGTCCTTTTCCTGAATGTGTCCACGCAGCTGGGCCAGATACCCCAACCCGCGCTGGTGCATGTGCGGATCCGGACGGGGTTGCCAATTCAACTGCAAGTGAGCCACCTGGCTCTGAAAATCCAGATCGAGCGCCGCGCGCTGTTCACGTGACTCTGCCAGAGATTGTCGAAGCCGTGCCAAACGGTTTTCCAGCCGCTCCATTTGCCATTCCTGCTTGCGCATGTACGGCGCCAACGCATAAGTGAAGCCGCGCAAGTCTGCGTTCACGCTTTGAGCTGCGTTTTCCTTCATCGAGCCGCTTTCACAGGGCTTGCCATCCCGTTTGCACCAATCGCGAAACTCAGTTTCGCTGGGGGTAAGGATGCGTTCGGTACGGGTGCAGCCACAGGGATCACTGCCCGGTCAGGCCACAAGATAGCGCGCAACTCGCGCATGCCAGCGGATCGCGCAATGCCACCCTCTCGCTGCCGCAACCATTCCTTCAATGCCGGAGCCAGCAGCAAGGCGCGATCCAGTTCCGGGTTCGACCCTTTCTCATAAGCGCCGATATCCACCAATTGGCGATTGCGATCCAGCAAAGCCAGGTACCTGACGGCATCGGAAATTAATTCCTGCTCGTCCTTGCTCGTCAAATCGGGGAGGAGCCGGCTGGCGCTGCGCAACACATCGATGGCAGGGTATTGCCCCTCATGCGCCAGATGGCGAGACAGCACCACGTGACCGTCCAAAATGGAGCGCAAGCTATCCGCGATGGGCTCGTTCATGTCGTCACCCTCGACGAGCACCGTCAGCAGCGCCGTGATGGAGCCCCCTGAGGGCGCCGTGCCGCAGCGCTCGCAAAGCTGGGGCAGTTCCGCAAAAACGGACGGCGTGTAACCACGCGCGGTGGGGGGCTCCCCTGCAGCCAGGCCCACCTCGCGGCGCGCCATGGCCAGTCGGGTGATCGAGTCCATGGTGAGCAGCACCTGCTGGCCCGCGTCCCGGAAATACTCTGCAATGGTGACGGCAGCATGCGCGGCACGGATGCGCGCCAGCGCCGGCTGGTCGGAAGTGGCGACGACGACCACAGACCGCTTCAGGCCCTCTTCGCCCAACTGCTTGTCGATGAATTCCCGCACCTCGCGGCCCCGTTCTCCGATCAGGGCGATCACGTTCACATCGGCACTGACATGCCGCGCAATCATGCCCAGCAACGTGCTCTTGCCAACGCCACTGCCTGCGAAAATGCCCACACGCTGCCCCAAGCCCAGCGTCAGCAACCCGTCCAGGCAACGCACCCCCGTTTGAAGCACCTGGTGAATCTTGGGCCGCTGCATGGGGTTGATCGGGCTGGCATGCAATGGGCGCTGAAGCGGTGCATCGGGGTCTGCGCGTTGATCGAAGGCGTGTCCGAACCCATCGATCACACGCCCGAGCAGTTCAGGGCCGACACCGAAAGTCGACTGCCGTCCCAGTGCGATGACCTCCGCTCCTGCGGCCACGCCTTGCATGCTGCCATACGGCATCAGAGTGATGACGTCGCCCCTTAACCCAACCACTTCAGCCAACACTCCATGAGACAGGCCGTCCCCAGAAGCAAGCCTGCTTTCAGCCAAAGGCCTGCGTGGCAGGATGCGGCACAACTCGCCGACGGTAGCATCCGGCCCCTGCGCTTCGATCGCCAAACCCTGCATTTGTCGCACCCATCCGATCCGCCTGAACAACTCCGTTTGCTGCAGCGCAGCGCGATAGTCCTGCAGAAGGCCGGAAGAACGGGGAGCGGACATGTTCATGCCTTCTCACCCTGGCGAGGCACGGGAACCAGCGATCGGCGGGCTTCACGGGTCTGCAAAAGGCTGGCTTTCAGTGCGTCCAGTTGCACTTCCAGCCTGGCATCCAATGCGCCTTCGGCAGAGCGCAGCAAAACGCCTCCGGACGCGACTTTCGCATCCGCCACCCAGCGCAGGGAGGCACGCTCTGCACTGAGCCCTGAGGCTGAGAGCAATTGCAGACTGTCTGCGTCCGTACGCAGCAGCTGCACGTCTTCGGGATGCAGATGAATGCTCAACGGGCTGCGCCCGTGCCATGACTTGAGGCTCCTGTCCAGCAATGCGCGCAGACCGTCTTGCGTTGCCGCTTGATCCCCAAGGATGCGGCACACCACGTCGAAAGCCAGGGCAAGCATGTCTTCTTCTGCGTTTCGCAGGCATCTTTCGCGCTCTGCGGGCAACTCCGTCAGGATTTTTTCCAGCAGTTTGCTTTGCTGGTGCAGCTTGTCGTTCAGTTGCCGGCTATGGTCTTGGGCTGCTTTCTGGGCGTCTGCAGCCGCTCGACTCACCTGGTCTTGAGCCATGGTCGTGGCCAGTTTCTCTATCTGCTGCTGTGCCTCCCGCTGCGCTTGCGCAATACCCTCCTGATAGCCTTTGTCGTGCGCAGCGCGGCGTTCCTGTTCCAGAAGATGCTCGTGCCTTTTGGTCAGCTCAGCAGCCAGAGCCAACTCCGGCGCTGCCGCAACACTCGCTGCATCCAATACAGCCGGCTCCGACGCATGCGAGATCGCCTTCGCAGAGCCCTCTGCCAAAGACACGGCATCCGCTGCGCAGGCGGGTCGCTGCCGGAGCGCCGGACTTTTTTCTGCTGCTTTGTGCGCCGGCCGGCCCAGGCTCAAAGCCTGCGCATGCAAGGGCGCATCACGCAAGATCAACGTGGCCGGCTTCATCGAACCGTCCTAGCCAACGCGCCAGTCCACCGGGACATCCGCGATTTCCAGCCTTGGCCCGATCCAAGCGCCTTCTCTGGCAGCGAATCTTGCACAGCGATTCGCGCCGACTCGCAACAGGTGCGCATGCTCGCCATGAGCGCCAGAGCCAGTGCCGAATCCGATCGCACTGGGCAGTTTTCCATGTCCAGCATGTCTTCGACTCTGCGCCGCGGCAACGCTGGAAGGCGCTCCAGCAGCGTGCGCTGCCACGGCCAGGCCTGTAAGCGCAGCGCCATCGCTACCAAGCCGGGCGGCTCGCTACGCCACGCCTTGGAAAGGGCAACCAGGTCTTTTTCGTCCAAGGCCATCAAGAAATCAAAATCCGAAATCGCGGGAAGAGGACTCGAATGCTCCGCCACATGGAAGGCGGTGGCCTCTTCCCGCATTGTCGTGTGCGCTTCAGTCCCAGGCGCGCAGGCGTTCAAAGCCTCGTTCAAGACACTGGCGTCGGGCGAGATGCCCAGCCCATCCAACTCGGCCACCAAAGCCGTCAGTTCCTGCTGCTGCGGCAAGGGCAGGCGCGATAGCAACCAACTCCGGTCAGATGGAGCCATCGCGTGCAGCAGCAGTGCGGAATGCCTGGCGCTGCGGCCGACGGGCGAACTGGTCAACTCTGAAAACATCATGGCTGATGCCGCGGCAGATCCGCGTCCAAAGGACCATTGGATGGGCCCGTCTGCATCCAGGCCTGCACGCGCCGCAGCGCGGCCTGCCGTTCGGCCTCGGTCAGCGGCGATGCGACTTTCGTGCGGCCAGCGGATTGGCGACGGCGCAGCGAATGAAAGACCCATGCGCCCAACACGAAGACGAACGCGAAGGCCAGCAAAGCCTTGGCATAGGCACCCAGTGCCATGCTCCGGCCATCAACCGCGTCACCCCTCGCAGCGGAACCTTCAGACTCTGGCCCCATGGCGGCTTGCGCACTGGGAGCATCGGCTGCTGCCTTGTCGATGGCGGGTGGAAGAAGGGCTTGCAGGGACTGCACGACCACCGTATCGCCACGCTCCATGTTCGCACCCACCGCTGCCGCCAATACGCGGCGCAGTTTGTCTTCCTGCAAGGCGTCCAGTGGCTGCCGAACCACTGCGACGACCTGGACCCGTCGAACCGACCCGGCCTGGCTGACCACCTGCTCCACCCTGCGGCCCACTTGGTAATCCACCTCGCGCTGTGTACTGGCCCCCGCGGCGTTGGAAGATCGAACAGCATCCAGCGGAGCCAGATTCCCATCTCGTATGGATTCCCGCTCCTTCACGATGACGCCTTTGCTGTCCGCTGTCCGCGACGGTGCGGGAATCACGTCTTCGGTAGTGATCCGAACCTGGTCCATGTTCAAGGTGACATCGACGGTCGCCAGGGCCTGGCCTGGACCGAAAGCGCGATCCAGCACGGCAGCCGCTTTTCGTGCCAACTGGGTCTCGGTGTCCTTCTTCAAGTCGAGCCGGCTGCTGCCTCCACCGGATGAGGCGGACTCACCCCCATCGTCCACCGATCGGCTCAAGGCAACACCTTGCTTGTCCACCACTGTCACGTCCTGCGCTGTCATTCCGGGCGTTGCCGCTGCAACCAATCGCTGGATACCGCTCACCTGCTCAGCACGCAATGCTTGGCCTTCTCTCAGCGTGAGGGTGATCGCCGCTTTGGGGCGAGCGCTGGCTTGCTTGAACAGGCCCTGCTCCGGCAAGGCGAGATGGACCCTCACATCGCGTATTTCCGAAAGCGACAGGATGGTGCGCGTCAACTCGCCCTGGAGCGCCCGCTGGTAGTTGATCTTCTGCGCGAACTCCGTCATACCGAAGTCGGTGTTGTTGAACAGCTCGAAGCCCACCGCACCATGCAGCGGCAAGTCCTTACCCATCAGCTTGATGCGTGTGGAGTGCACCTGCGCCTTGTCTACCAGGATGGAGGCATTGCTTTCGTCGAACCGATAAGGAATCTTGAGCTTCTCCAGTTCGGCGGTCATGGCCGTCGCATCCTGTGGCTTGAGGTCGGCGAACAGCACTTGATAGTCTGCTCGCAGCAACCACCAAGCGAGTGCAGCGGTCATCAGGACGATGCCCAAAAGGCCAGCGATCAGGCTGGCGCGTGCGGAGCGGCTCAGGCCCTCCCAGAATGCGATCATGGTCGTACGCTCTCGGTGCGGAGTTTCAGTCTTGGCTTATCGGTCATGGCTAGAGTTGCATCTTCATGACGTCCTGGTAGGACTCCAGAAGCCGATTGCGCACCTGCATCATCAATTGGAAGGACAGCTTGCTTTCCTCCAGCCGAATCATGATCTGGTGCAAGTTCTGGACATTGCCGACAGCGAGCTGATGCAGATCGGTCTGGCTGCCCAGCAACTGCTGGTTGACCTGCTGAAGCCCCTGCGTGACAAGATCGGAAAACCCCGGCGACTGCGGCGAATGCAGCGCTCCGACAACCATGCTCGGCTCTGGCGGCAGTGGCAGCGGTGCAGACAGGCCCGGCAGAGCGGACGAAGCCAAGGCCGTGATGGCTTCGGTGCTCATGCATTGCCTCCGATTTCCAGCGCCTTGAGCGCCATGTTCCGGGAAGTGTTCATCGCCGCGACGTTGGCTTCGTAGGAGCGCATCGCCCCCATCAGCGTCACCATCTCTGCAGCGGGGTCCACGCCCGCATAAGCCACAAATCCACGCGCATTGGCCATCGGATGCCCAGGCTCATACACCATGCGAGGGCTTTGCAGCGTGGGCTCCACAGCGACCGAAGGGCCCGCTAGGCCTTGTGTCACCGCATCGCTGAAAGCGGTCCGTGCGACCACCCGGAGGGGCTGATAGGTTTTCCCATCGGGGCCCGCCACCGTGTTGGCGTTGGCCAGATTGAGGGATGCCACTTCGACGCGCGTACGTTCGAGGGTCATGCCGCTGGCACTGATGGCAAAGGCTTTGGAGTAGTCCATGGAATTGCGCCTAGAAAAAGTCAGCGTTTGCCGTCGGAGACGGCGGTGGAAAGAATGGCCATGTGGCGCGACAGTCCTTTGAGCAAGGCTTGGTAATGCACCGCGTTCTGCGCCATCTGCGCCACTTCGGAATCCAGTTGGACCCGAGCCGGCAGTCCATTGCCTGCAGATACCGGCTTCAGCCTGAAACCGGCTTCTGCCATCGCGGCAAGCTGGCGTGCATCGATTCGTCGGCCTTCGTCCAGTTGGCGGCGGGCCTCTTGCATCTGGCTGGAAAAGCCCAGCCGCTGCGGCACGAAACCTTCCGTTCCGGCATTAGCAATGTTGTTGGCGATGGTCTGGTGGCGCAACGTTGCCGCATCGAGCGCCAGCGACAGGCTGGCTTGGGTGATGGCTTCGATTCCTTCGGTCATGGGGTCGTTCCGCTGTGCTTACTGGATGATGAGTTCGGCGTGCAACGCACCTGCCGTCTTCACCGCGCGAAGGATGGAGATGATGTCCCGCGTGTTCGTCTTGAGCCTTGCGAGCGACTGCACCAGATCAGACACCGTGGTGCTGCCGGTGACAAAGCCGGGACCGTTTTGCTCGTCCACATCGATGCGCGTGTTGGTGACCAGCGCCGTGCGAACGCCATCGCCGGCCTGTCCGATGAAAGAGGGCTGAGAAGCGACGGTCTCGTTGCGAATGGAGACCTTGATATCGCCGTGCGAGATCGCCACCTGGGAGATGCGAACATCCCCCCCCGACACCACCGTGCCGGTGCGTTCGTTGATCACCACCTTGGCCCGGCGGTCCGGCTCGACCATGACCGACTCCAGCCCGGCGACGAAAGCGACCAGTTGGCGGCGCTGGCTTTCGGGCACCATCAGTTCGATCCCTGATGCGTCCCGCGCTTGCGCCAGGCCGGCTCCCAACTTGCGGTTGATCGCCTCCGCCACCCGGTTGGCAGTGGTGTAGTCGGGCTCATTGAGGATGAAAGTCATCCGGGAGCTTTCTGAAACCATCTGCGCCGTCACACCCACTTCCACGGTGGCGCCATTGGGTACGGAACCCACCGTGGGATGATTTTTCTGCACCACATTGCCATTGGCGTCGTAACGGTAGCCCCCCACCGACAAAGGACCTTGCGCCAAGGCATAGACCCGCCCATTGGCCCCTTTCAAAGGGGTGAGCACCAAGCTGCCTCCGACCAGGCTGCGTGCATCGCCGACAGAGGTCACGGTGATATCCAGCGCGTCGCCCTCCCGCGAGAAGGGAGACAGCACAGCACTGACCATGACCACCGCCACGTTGCGGCTCTGGATTTGTTCGGGCCCGACATTCAGATTGAACTGGGACATGGCATTGGAGAGAGCCTGCCGCATGCTCCGGTTCGTGGACGAATCGCCAGTGCCTGCCAGACCGGTCACGATGCCCGTGCCGACCAGCGCGTTTTCACGCCAACCCTGCAACTTGCCAAGGTCCTTGACGCGCACAGATTCCGCAAGGGCTTGCGCAGGCACCCACAGCGCCACCGACAACGCAGCGCCCGCCAACAGGCCAAAGAGGGTTCGAATGGTTCGCCTCATGGTCACAATCCCACCCCATCCAGCAGCGCCCGCCACCAGGGACGCCGATTGCGCTCTGCAATGTCGCCCTCGCCCACATAGCTGATCCTGGCATCGGCCAGGCGCGTCGACAAAACGACATTCCCGTCCGAGATATCCAATGGCCGCACACGGCCTTCCAGGGTGACTTTTTGCGGCTCATCGTTGACGGTCAACAGTTGCTCGCCAGCGACCTTCAATTCACCGTTGGGTAGCACTTCTCGAACGGACACCGTGAGCGTGGCCAGCACCCGATTGGTCCGTTGGGTCTTGCCCCCGCCATCGAAGTCGCCGGTGACCGCGATACCCGTCTGGGCCACGCTACCGCTGCGATGCCCGAGCTCCGCAGACAACCCGTTCTTGCGCCGTGTCCCCGTATCCGCGCTCGTCGTCGCGCTGGAGTTTTCGAACACCTGCACCGTCAGTACGTCGCCCACGCGAAATGCCTTGTTATCGGCGGTCAGGGGCCTGAAGCTCTGTTCCTGGTAAAGGCTTTCAGCACAAGCGGGAGCCGCATGGATATACAGCGCCATGCTCGACAGAACGAAAAGGCCTTTGCCCGCAGCCATGACGAACGATCGCTTCATGGCTGCAGCTCCAAATGCCCTGGGGCCGTTACACGGGCAAGCAGCACGCCGGTGGCGTTGAGGGGCCTTGCACGCACGACCTGGCCCACCTGTCCGTCCTGCAGCACTTCCACCCGGCTCTCAAGGGACACCAAACCGCTCCGCGAAACCAGACTGACCCATTCGCCGCGCGACACTGCCGGTACGGGCTGCAAATGCGCAGGAGTGACAACATCACCACTGTGGAGGTTGCGGCGAACCCGTTGCGCAGCCACAGCGTCCCCTCCGCCAAGGATTGCAGGCTGCCCCAATGCACTGGGACCCACATCCCCCAGCCGGGCCGCATCGACCTCGCGCATCACCAAGTTGTCTGCCTGAACCGAGGTGCCCACGGCCATGTCGTTCGCGGCCACTGGCACCAAGGTGAACAAGCTCACTTCGAATCGGACCGGAATGGTCTTGACGTGCTGTCCCTGCACCAGCACATCGACCCAGACCAGCATGCGTTTGCCCACCGGCACGTTGCCCAGCGGACGCACGCGCAGACTGCTGCCCCCGAGCGGAATCAAGGTCGTCGACGGCACGGACACCGCCTGCATTTCGATCCGCGGCTCGATCCAACCCTTTTGCGCCACCCCGGCCATCAGGTGATCCCGCAATGCAGATTGGGCTTTGTCAACCACCTCCTCTCCCTGCAACTCTCGCGCTGCCACGGTCAGGACCGTCGACGTGGAACCTTGCCACTGCACCTGGTCTTCGCGCAGGCCTGTACGGCTGCGAAGCCACAGAGCCAATCGGTCCGACTCCAGAACTGCGGTATCGCCAATGCGTGGGGCCTGGCCCAATGGCAGCGCCATGGCCCGGCGCAGCAATGCCAGATCCGGACTGCTCAAAATGGCAATGTCCCCCAGTTGTACTTGCGCCTGTTGCACTTGGGCCTGCGGCCGCATTTCCACCCGCAGCAGTGCCGTGGGCACCGCAGTGCCGTTGATCGCCCATGCGGGGGTGCCGAAAACAGAACCCAGCCACAGCAAGACGGCACACAGCGCTCCACCGAGAGGCTGCCGCCTGATCGCATTGAAAGGACTCATCGCCGCAGCCCGTTGACCAGCCCCAGAATCTCATCGGCCGCCTGAACGATCTTGACGTTGGCTTCATAGGTGCGCTGCGCCACCATCAGGTTGACCATTTCCTCGACCATCTTCACGTTGGAGCCCTCCAGATAGCCCTGGGCCAGGCTGCCCGCACCATCTTCTCCAGCCCGAACCGAAATCGCTTCCCCGGACGCACTGCTGCTTCGGTAGAGGTTGTCCCCTTCGGCCAGCAAGCCTTGGGGGCTGGCAAACCGGACCAGATCGATCTTGCCGATGTCCGTGACAGAGGCCTGGTTGGCGGCGCGCGCCTGCACCCGTCCGTCGGGCTGTAGTACCAGGGCCTGGGTGTCCTCGGGCACGGTGATCCCGGGCTTGAGCGCATAGCCGGCCAACGTGGCCAATTGGCCCTCCTTGTTCACTTTCAGCGTGCCGCCGCGGGTGTAGGCACTGCTTCCATCGGGCATCAGCACCTCCAGAAAACCGTCGCCCTGCACAGTGACATCCAGGGGGGAGTCCGTTTTCTTGAGATCCCCCATGTCAAACAGCTTGGACAGGCTGGCAATGCCCACACCCGCGCCCAGCCGCAACCCCTGTGAGATGAGGCCGCCGTCACCATCCACGTGGCTGGACACTGCACGGGCTGGATCTTTGGCAACCAGGTCGGAAAAGCTGACCCGCGCTTTCTTGAAGCCGGTGGTGTTCACATTCGCCAAATTGTTGGCAATGGTGTCGACATTCAGCTGCTGTGCTTGCATGCCGGTGGCACCGATGTAGAGAGCGTCAAACATGGGAAGAAGTCAATTTCTAAAAAGGATGGCGAAGCCGTTGTTCAAGCGCAGCGCATCCAAAAAAACAAAGGATCAAGAAAGTTCACCGAGTTTCCGAATGGCCTGCCCCGTCATTTCGTCATAGCCCAATGCCACCTTTTGCATGGATTCGAAATGCCGCATGGTTTGCACTAACTGAACCATCTCCTGCATGGAATTGACATTCGAGTTCTCCAGGAAGCCCTGTCGGATCTGAATGTCCGCGTCTTTGAGCACGCTGAACGCCCCATCCGCTGCCAGCAACCCATCACCCTTGTGTTGAAGGCGGGTGGGGTCTTCCGCCTGCACCACCTTGAGCTGTGCGATCGGCTGCGCGTTGGCGCCTGCCGACTTGGATTCGGACTCATACACGTTCCCGGCACCATCGATGAAAGGGCGCTCCCCATTTAGGTAGATTTCGCCACCCTTACCCATGACGGGAAAGCCTTGCGCGGTCACCAGGCGCCCCCGTCCATCCAACCGGAAATTGCCCTGACGGGTATAGGCCGGGCCAGCCTCCGTCGTCACTTCAAAGAAACCGGGGCCAGCCAGAGCCACATCCAACCCCTGGCCCGTGGACTTCAGGCTGCCCGGGCGCGTATCGGTCTGAATGAGCAGCGCAGGCGCAGGCATCGTTGCGGATGCCATGCCGGCCGCGGAAGGGGCCGTGGGCGCATTGCCCACCATGGCGGCGAACGTGGAGCCAACCATGCCCAGTGGCCGGCTGGCCATCGCTTCGCGCTGATAGCCCGGCGTCAGCGCGTTGGCCAGATTGCTGCCGATCCGGTCGAGGCGCTGCATGTCCTGGTGCATGGACTGCAAAGCGAGGGCGAGTACTTCTTGCATGGAAGGAAAGCGGGGTGAAATAAAACAGGGGGATGCCAGGGAAAAGGGCCGGCTACACGCTCACGACGGCATAGGACTTCAATTCGATGGTGTGCGGAATCTCCGCCATCGACAGCACCCTCAGGTGCGGCATCACCCGCTCCGAAAGTGCTCGTACATGCCGGCGCAGTTCAGGTGCGCACAGCAGCACGGGCAACAGGTTGCTTTTCATCATGCGCTCCGCTTGCTGCATGAGCTTGACCATCAGTTGCTCGGCCATCTTGGGCTCGAGCACAAAAGGCGCGGCGGGTGAGCCCGCCTCTTCAGAACGCGCGCTGTGCGCCATCTGCACGCTCTGCAAGAATTGGCTTTCGACGGCCGGATCCAGCGTGATCACGTGCAATGCATTCGCCTCGCCAACGAGGCCCTGGCATATCGCGTGCCCCAGCCGAAGGCGCACCAGCTCGGTCAGGTAGTTGGCATCCTTGGACTGCCGGCCCGCATCGGCCAAGGTTTCGAGGATCGCCTCGATGTGACGGATGGACACCTTCTCACGCAGCAGGTTTTGAAGCACCTTCTGCACATCGCTCACGGACAGCACGGTGGGTATCAGCTCCTCGACCAGGCTGGATTGCTGCTGCCGCACGCGGGCCAGCAGCCGATCCGTTTCCGCCCGCGTCAGCAGCGTGGCGGACTCGCGCCGCAAGACTTCGGTCAGATGGGTCATGAAGACGGTCGGTGCATCCACCAGCGTGAACTTCGCCGCAACGGCTGCTTCACGCAGGCTCTGATCGATCCACAAGGCCGGCAATCCGTAAGTGGGGTCGCGCGTCGGCTCGCCCGGCAGTCCGTCGGTCTTGCCTGCAGGGTGGATGGCCAGCAGGCGGTCGGCCCGGGCCTCCCCCCGGCCGCAGATGACTCCGTCCAGATGGATCTCATAGCGGTCGGCACCCAGCCGGACCGCATCCTTGAAACGGACGCGAGGCAGCACGAGACCCAACTCCTGAGCATGCTGCTTGCGAAATGTGGCAATGCGCTCCATGAACACGCTGCCAGGCTGGTTGACGAGCGCGACCCATTGGCTGCCCACATGCACCTCGATCGGCTCCACCTGCAACGCTGCATAGGGATCCTCATCGTCGCGCGCCGAGCCCTCTTCCGCCTTCGCCACTTCGGCGCCGTCAGCACCCGCCGGTGGGCCCCCTTCGCCACTGGCTGCGCTTCGATACACCACCCACGCAATGGCGCCCACGATGGCCATCAGGATTGCGGTCGGCAGGACCGGAATTCCCGGAAAGAAAAGCAGGCCCGTCAGCGCGGCGCCCACCAGCAAAAGGGTGACCCGTCCTGAATGAGGTTGACACCTTTCTGTTCATCAGAAAGGAAAGTCAAGTGGATCAATGGGTTAAGAGAACGCAGAAGGACTACACACTGGCCTTTAAGCTGGCGGTGGTGGATCAGG
>NZ_BQXI01000047.1:0-27500 GCF_030158955.1 Acidovorax sp. SUPP1855
CTTGTGTTGGCGCGAGGCCTCAGCGAACAGGTCGAACTTCAGGGCGCTACGGGGAGTGATCATGGCAAAGGATGGAGCACGCGTTCTCGATCAACAAGGGACCGGATGGGTTTTGAGAGGTTCCCTATAGTGTATTGGAAAGCGGCATGATAACAGTTGCAAACAGTGTTGCTGTGCCTGCTACTGACAGCGCGGCAACTACTACCCTGCTGTCTTTCCAATCGCTGGGTATATTTGATAAGGTTGAGCGACGCTGGGATGGTTTGACTTGGGGTGGTTTCATCGACTTCTCCATAGCACTACTGCCTGTTTTCTGCATTCTGCCGTAGCTCTCACCGACTATCCCTAACTAGGATGTTCCATCGTTGTCAACTCAAGCACCCCTTCTTTAGGTCAGCGCCCGCTCAGAACGTCGCCTTCACCCCCACCTTCAGGCTGCGCCCCGGCAGCGGCGACTTCGGGAACGCGGTGGTCGTCAGGATCGACGTGGCGCTGTAGGCCAGCTTGTCGGTGATGTTATCGAGCCGCGCGTACCACAGCAGGTTGCTGCGCGTGGCGCCGAACTGCACTTGCTGGTGGTAGCCCACCGAGGCGTTCCACAGCGTGTAGGCGCCGGTGGTGCGGGTGCCGTCGCTGGGCACGCGGTCCTGGGCGGCCAGGTGGTCAAAGCCCACGCCGGCGCGCCACGGGCCGCTGGCCCAGGCCAGCGTGCTGCCCAGGCGCAGCGGCGCGATGCGCGGCAGCGGCTCGCCCGTGTCCTCGTTGGTGGCGCGCACGAGGTCGCCACGCAACTGCAGGTCGAGCGTCGATGCCGTGTCGCCGAACAATGTGGCGCCGGCCAGCCCGCTCTCGCCCACCAGGCGCACGCTGCCGCTCGCCTCCAGGCCGTAAAACTTGGCGCGCACGCCCTGGTAGCGGTACTCGGGCAGCGCACCGTCCGTGCCGGCGGGCACGCGCTCGCCGTCTTCCGTCAGGCTGGCGCCCGTGGGCGTGAGGCCGATGTAGTTGGAGAACCGGCTGTAGAACGCGGTGACGGCGAATCGCTGGGGCCCGCTCTTCCAGGCGGCGCCCACGTCGATGCTGGTCGCCTTCTCCAGGCCCAGGCGGCTGTCGCCCGTCTCCCAGGCGCCGGTGGCGATGTGCGGGCCGTTGGCGAACAGCTCGTAGTCCTTGGGTGCGCGCTGGGTGTACGACAGGTTGGAGGTCAGCTGCCAGTCGGGTGCCAGGTTCACGAGCGCGCCCACCGCCGCGCTGTGGGGGTGGAAGGTGTGCTTGCCGGTGTCGAGGCGGTCGGTGTCGGCGCTGCCGAACGATTCCACGCTCACCTGCTCAGTGCGGGCGCCGAAGGTCAGCTTGCCCCAGCCTGTGGCCAGTTCCTCGTGCGCGAACAGTGCGGTGGACCGGCTGCGGCTGTAGGGCGCGAAGGCCTCTTCGCCCACCGCCGAGAAGCGCGACGATTCGGCCTGCAGGCCGATCACGCCCTGCAGCGCGCCCAGCGGCGCGTGCTTCGCCTCCAGCCGCAGGTCGTTGCCCCGGTTGCGGAAGGTGGTGCCGGCCTCGCCGCCCTCGAATTCGGTGTGCACGTAGTCGGTGTGGCTGGCCTGCATCTTGATGCTTTGCAGCGGGCCCGCGTCGATACGCCACTCGCCGTCCAGCGCGTAGCGGTTGGAGCGCATGCCGATGGTCACGTCGTCCTCGGCCACGGTGCCGTAGTCGTTGCGGTAGGTGCTGGCCGAGGCGCCCAGGTAGCCGCGGTCGAAGAACACCGTGCCGCCCACCGCGCCGCCGCGCGTGTGGCTGGCGGAGTTGCAGATGCGGCGCGCCAGGCCCGGCGAGCCGGGCTTTTCGCAGGCCAGGTCGGCCGGGGCGCGCACGTCGTCGGTGTCGCGGTCGAACACGTCCACGTGCAGCGCATAGCGGTCGTTGCCGCCCTCCACCATGGCGCCGCCCGAGCGCTCGCCATTGCCCGTGGCGGCGGCCGCCTCGGCCTTGCCGGCCACGCCGTTGATGGGCTCGCGGGGGATGCGGTTGTCGATCACGTTGACCACGCCGCCCACGGCGCTGCCGCCGTACAGCAGCGCCGCCGGGCCGCGCAGGACCTCGATGCGTTCGGTCACCAGCGCCTCGGTGGGCACGGCATGGTCGAAGCTCAGGGCCGAGGCGTCCAGCGTGGCGCCGCTGTTTTGCAGGATGCGGATGCGGTCGCCGTCCAGGCCCCGGATGATGGGGCGGCTGGCGTTGGGGCCGAAGTAGGTGCTGCTCACGCCCGGCAGGCCGTCCAGCGTCTCGCCCAGGGTGGACTGGGTGCGCAGGGTGAGTGCATCGCCCGACAGCTGCGCGGCCGGCGCGACCACGGTGGCGGCACCCAGCGGGTTGCCGGTGACGGTCACCTCGGGCAGGCGCGCGGTAGGCGTGGGCGTGGATGCGCTGGCAGCCGGGATGCCCGTGGGTGCGGGTTCGGCAGGTGCCTGGGCGATGGCGGCGGCCGACTGGGCATGCACGGCCGGCACCAGGCCGGGGCCACCCAGCGCAAGGAGTGCGGCCCAGGCCAGGGGGCGCAACGTGGCACGGCGCGAAGCGGCGGTTCGGGGGGCGCGCACGGTGGAGGTGTGGGAGTTCATGGACAAAGGCTTCACGAAAAAAGAGAGCGGCGGCCCGCACGCGCGGCTCCATCCGCGCCCGCCCGGACCACGCCCAGGCTGGCGGGACGGCCCCATCGCTGTGCAGGCAGTCAGGCCAAAAAGTGCCACCAGCGCATATTCATCTAGGGCAGGTAGCTATCAAAAAAGGAGTAGCCCCGTATGGCGGCCGGTGGCCGCAGGGGGCCGCGCTTCAGCCCTGTGTAGGGGGCGCGCGGGCGAGAAAGGCCGAACGCTGGCGCGTGCCGGTGTGCGAGGGGTGCTCCGGCAGCGGTGCCTGCGCGGCGCCGTGGGCCGCCGGCAGCACCAGGGCCGCCAGCAGCGCGCCGCCGAGCAGCAGCTGGTCCAGCAACTGGCAGTCGGCGCCATGGTGGCCGGCGAACAACGCGTGGAGTGCGTCGCCGCCCTGCCCTGGCCGCGCATCGGGCGCCGTGGGCGCCGTGGCATGGTGCGCCACGCCCGCCGGCCAGGAGACGGAAGCCGAGGCGAGGCCCGACGCCCCGCCGTGCACCACCTGGTGCATGCGGCCGAGCAACGGCGCCAGCAGCAGCGCGAACGCGATCCACCAGACGGCGATGCATCGGCGGTGCGGCAGTGTCTGCGGGCGCGCGGGTGTCATGGGGAAGGTGGGGGCGGCGGGTCGGGGCGCTGTGTCAGCGAAGCGCTCGCATCACGGGACGGGCCTGGCGTCGACCATGCGGTAGAACAGGCCGTACTCGTCGTTGCGCAGCGTCTCGAAGCGGCCCTCGACCACCACGGGTTCGAGCGAATACGTGACGGGGGACGAGGCCTTCACCTCGACCATGCTCTCCGGCCCGCCGGGAATGCAGAAGGCGCAGGTGAGCGGCACCGAGGTGAGCAAAAAGTGCCGCTGCTGCGGCTTGGCCGTCATGGGCACCATGAAGCCCTGCACGCGCTGCACGGTTTGGTTCAGCGCCTTCTGTTCGGGGTTGAAGACCGGCTCGATGCGGGTCTTGAGGGTTTTCTTTTGCAGGTTGGTCAGCGTGGACCAGGGGACCACGTCGCTGCGCGTGGGCAGCGGCTTGATCGGGCTTTGCGGGCTGTGGTAGCCCGCGCCGGTGCCCGGGGGCAGCCCACCGCCGCCCAGCGGGGACGACAGCGCCGCGCCGGCACCGTCCGGCGCCTGCGCGCCGGCCACGCCGCAGGCCAGCAGGCAGGCGAATGCGAGGGGGATGGCTTTCATGCGGGGGTCCTCAAAAAGGCGGCGAACGGCGGCCGGGCGCCCTGCCCGGCCGGTGCGATTGTCGCAGCGCCCCGCCGGGCAGGGGCGCATGCGACGGATCGAATCGCGATCAATGCTGGTGCTTCATGCCGCAGAACTTGCCGATCGCCAGGCCCTTGCACGCCGCCTGCAGTTCCTTCTCGCAGGTGTCGTGGCCCTTGCCGGATTCCAGGCACTTGGCGGCGGCCTCGTGCGCGGCGGCCATGGCGCGGTGGCGCTGGATGTCGGCCCGGGTATCGGCGTCGGAATGCTGCTGCGCCTGGGCGGCAACGGCGGCCAGCAGCAAGAGCGGCGTGAGCGCCAGGGCGCGGAGTCGGGAGGTGGCGGTCATGGAAGAAGTCCTTTCAGGGAGGTGGGTGACAAAAACAGGGGAAAGGGTTCGGGGCCGTCCAGGCATCGAGGCATCCAGGCATTCCAGGTCAGGGCCGCGCCAGCAGGTCGGCCACGTCCACCCGGTACGCCTGCACGGCCGGCAGCAGCGCCGCCACCACCGCCACGGCCACCGCGAGGCCGGGCACGGCCCATTCCTCGGGCAGCCACAGCGCGCCGGTGACGGGCATGGCGTTCTGCGCCTGCAGCATCCAGCCCACCACGGCCGCCAGCGCATGGCCGGCGGCCAGGCCCAGGGCCGAGGCGATCAGCGCCAGCCACAGCGCCTCGGCCAGCAGCAGGCCGCCCACGCGCGCGGGCGAGGCGCCAAGCATGCGCAGCATGGCCAGGTCGGCGCGGCGTTCGCGCACGGCGTTCCACAGCGCGATGAAGACGCTCAAAGCCGCCACGCCCAGCAGCACCGCGCCGAAGGCCTGCAGCACGTCGGCGCCCACGCCCAGCAGGCGCAGCAGGCGCGTCACCTCGACGGCGGGCGCGGCGGCCTGCATGGGGGTATTGGCATTGATGTAGCGCGGCAGGGTCACGGCCGCGAGCGGGCTGCGGTAGCGCACCAGCGCCAGCGTCACCTCGCGCTCCTGGCGCAGCGCTTCCAGGTCGTCGGGGTCGTCGGCCTGCGCGCTTTCGTGCACCTTCCACACGGATTCGGTGGCGGTGAGCACCAGCCGGTCCAGCACGCAGCCGCAGGGCGCGAGCACGCCCGCCACGGTGTAGGGATGGTCGCCGTGCGCGTGCCCGCCGCCGGCCAGGCCATGGCTGCCCACGAACCGCCGGCCCAGCAGCGCGTCGCCCTGCCCCGGCGCGGCATCCTGCGCGGCGCTGGCCATGGCGCGCGCCACCGTTGCGCCCAGCACGGCCTCCATGGGCTGCTGCCACAGGCGGCCCTGGGCCAGCGCTGCGCCGTAGTGCGCGGGGTACTGGGGTGTGGTGCCCACGATGCGGTAGCCGGAGAAGCTGTCGCCCAGGCTCAGCGGAATGGCCTCGGCCACCAGCGGCTGGCGGGCCAGCGCCTCGAAGTCGGCCAGGGCGATGTTGCCGGGCGGCACGTCGATGTGGAACACGCCCGCCAGGATCAACTGCAGCGGGCTGCCCTTGGCGCCCACCACCAGGTCGATGCCCTGCACGTCGCGCTCGAACGCCTGGTCGATCTGGCGGCTGACCAGCAGCACCAGCGTGACCGCGGCGAGGCCGAGCGCGAGCAGCAGCAGGTTGAGCGCGGCTGGCAGCGGGCGCGACCACAGGTAGCGCCACGAAAGGCCCAGGACGTTTGCTATATTTTTCATAGCGATATGCCCTAGGGTTGATTGCCCTGCAGGCCGATTTCATTCAGATCCAGGCGCTGGGCGCCCGGCCGGTCCGCCAGGGCCTGCGCCGCGCGCCGGTCGTGCGTGGCGACCACCAGGCTGGCGCCGCACGCCTCGGCGCAGGCCGTGAGCAGCGCCAGCGCATCGGCGGCGGCTTCGTCGTCCAGGCTGGCGGTGGGCTCGTCGGCCAGCAGCACCCGGGGCGACAGCAGCACGGCGCGCGCCAGGGCCACGCGCTGCGCCTGCCCGCCCGACAGTTGATGCGGCCGGCGGCCCGCCAGGTCGGCCACGCCCAGGCGGTCGAGCGCGGCGTGGATGGCGGCGGCATCGCGCGGCAGCCCGGCGGCGAAGTACGGCAGCGCGAGGTTTTCGGCCACGGTGAGCGCGGCGCTCAGGTGCAGGGTCTGCGGCACGAAGCCGATGTGGCGCGCCCGCCAGGCATCGCGCGCCGCGCCGCTCAGGCGGTCCAGCGCTTGGCCCGCCACCTCCACCGTGCCGGCGCTCGCGCGGCGCAGCCCGGCCACCAGGGCCAGCCAGGTCGATTTGCCCGAGCCGGAGCGGCCCTGCAGCAGCAGACAGCCGCCCTGCGGCAGGTCCACATCAGGAAACTGCAGCGGTGCGGTGCCGGCGTGGGCGAAGGCCAGCGCCTGCGTGCGGATCACTCGCCGTCCCCGGGGTGCGCGGTTTGCGCGCACACGGCGCACCGGCCCCGCACGGCGATGTCCAGCGCCAGGCGGTCGTGGCCGGCCGAGGCCAGGGCCTTCAGCATCTGGCGCGCGGCCGCCTGCAGCGGGGCCGCGCCCTCGGTCACAGGAAACTGCCGGTGGCAGTCGTTGCACTCGAAATGTGGCGCGGCCGGCTCGCTCTTGTGGCTCACCAGGGTGTAGCGGGCCACGCGCTGGGCATCGATGTGCCGGCGCATCAACCCGGCGCTGGCCAGCCGGTCCAGCACCCGGTAGACCGTGACGCGGTTGACCACCACGCCCCGCCGGGCCAGGGCGGATTCCACCTCCGCGCCGGACACTGCGACGGAGGGCTGCGAGGACATCAGCGCCAGCAGCGCGCGCGTGGCGCGGGTGGAACGCAGGCCGGGCGGCAGGGCGCGGGGCGCGGACGGATCGGGGTGGGGAGAACGGGGCATGGCGGGCGGCCGGCGGCGCGCGCAAAAGGCGCCGGGGATGGCTTGGTAACGCAAACGGGTTGCATTATGGCAGCTTTGACCGGACCGCCCTTCCCGTTCGGCCGTCTGGCAGGTGGCCCGCTGGCCCCACCCGGCCGCTACGGCGCCTGCCCGTCCTGCAGTTTCCGGAGCTGGCGCCGCAGCCGCACGTTGTCCAGGCTGAGGGCCAACCAGGAGAGGCCGAAGAGTCCGTAGAACACCGCCTCCCCGAAAAATGCGAAGGCCAGCCAGGACGCACCCGCGCACGCCAATGCCGTCACCAGCAGGTACGCGCCGTCCTTGAAAGAAGAAGATGGGGCCATGGAGATCACCTCGCCCGCGACAGGCTCTGGGGGGACAGCGCCAGGGTCATGCGCCCCGCATGCCGGCGCTGGTAGATCTGCGGGTGGGTCTGCAGCACCGTGCCCACCTGCGGGTTGAGAAAGCCGTGGCGCGACGCGTAGAACAGCACGTCCGACAGCCCGGTGCCGCCCGAGATCACTCGCCCGGTGGCCACGGCCGCGCTGCCCACCGCCGCCCCGGCGAAGTAGGCCACGCCCAATGCCCCCAGCATGGCCAGGCGCTCGGGCAGCGTGCCGGCGACGACCAGCTCGCCCACCGTCACCCGCGGCCCGTGCACACGGGCGGCGTCCACCAGGGTCTTGATCGTGCCCACGATCAACGCGTAATTCGGGAACGCGGTGGCCGGCACGGGAATCCCGAGCGCCTCCATGTTCTCCCGCCAATAGTCCAGCCACCGGGGTTCATTCTCTGCACCTGCCGACACGGTTCGACCTCCGCCTGAGTCCTTGTTTTGACAGGGCGCAAGTCTAGATAGAAATCGAAGGATTTTGCTGATGAATTATGTAACTATTGGTTGAATCAATGGCCCGCGACCGCAGGCCACCGGGGCGCCGCCGGCTCAGTCCGGCTTCAGGAACCGGGTGAACGTCTTGCGGAATTTCTCCACCTTGGGCCCCACCACGAAGGCGCAGTAGCCCTGGCCGGGGTGGTTCAGAAAGTAGTCCTGATGGTAATCCTCGGCCGGCCAGTAGCCCTTGAGCGGCACCACCTCGGTCACGATCGGGGCGCCGAAGAGCTTGTCCTGCGACATCTGCCGCACCATCGCCTCGGCTTCGCTTTGGTGCTCGGGGGTCTCGGTGTAGATGCCGCTGCGGTACTGCGTGCCCACGTCGTTGCCTTGGCGGTTCAGCGTGGTGGGGTCGTGCGTGGCGAAGAAGATCTCCAGCAGGTCGCGCAGCGCGATCACCGCGGGGTCGAAGGTCAGCCGCACCACCTCGGCATGGCCGGTGGTGCCGGTGCAGACGTCCTCGTACGTGGGGTTGGGTTCGCGGCCATTGGCGTAGCCGCTTTCCACGTCGGTCACGCCGCGAACGCGGTCGAACACGGCTTCGGTGCACCAGAAGCAGCCGCCGCCCAGGGTGATGGTTTGCAGTGTCATGGGATGGTCTTACAGGGTAGGAGTGGCGATCGGGCCATTATGGAAGTCCCACCGCGTTGACGCTGCTCTGCGGGATTGCTACATTACTAACCAGTCAGTCATTAATTATGAATTCGTCCCCCTCCCCCGCCCCCCCGCCGTCCACCGAGGCCTCCAAGCGCGAGCGCCGCAAGGAGGCACGGCCGGGCGAACTGCTGGACGCCGCGCTGGAGCTCTTCGTCGAGAAGGGCTACGCCGCCACCAAGGTGGACGAGGTCGCGGCCCGCGCCGGGGTGTCCAAGGGCACGCTGTTCCTGTACTTCCCCAGCAAGGAAGACCTTTTCAAGGAGGTGGTGCGCCAGAACATCGGCCGCCATTTCCCCGAATGGGACCTGGAGATCGACCAGTACCCCCACAGCACCGCCGAGCTGCTGCGCTACGCCTACCAGCTGTGGTGGGAACGCATCGGCGCCACGCCCGCCTCCGGCATCACCAAGCTGATGCTCGGCGAATCCAACAACTTTCACGACATCGTGGCGTTCTACCGCAACGAAGTGGTCGAGCCCGGCCAGCGGCTCATCGGCCGCATCCTGCAGCGCGGTGTGGACCGGGGCGAGTTCCGCGTGCCCGACATGGATTGCGGCATCCACGTCGTGCTGGCGCCGCTCATCTTCATGACGATGTGGAAGCACTCCACCGCCTGCATGCCCGACCTGGAGCGGCTCACACCCGAGCGCTTCATCGCCGCGCAGGTGGACAACCTCCTTTGTGGGCTCTGCGTGCCGGTGGCCGCGCCGCCCGCGGCCCCTAAAATCGAGGGTTGACCCGATCCACGATCCCGCCCGGAGTAACCCCATGAACATGCCCCTGAACACGTCCGCCAACATCAGCGATCCCATCCTGCAGGCCCGCTACAACATGATCGAGCAGCAGATCCGCCCTTGGAACGTGCTGGACACCGACGTGCTGGACCTGCTGTCCGTGGTTCGCCGCGAGGAATTCGTGCCGCCCGCCTACCGCAGCATGGCGTTCATGGACATGGAGATCCCCCTCAACGCCTCCAACGAACTGGCCCAGCGCCTGGGCCAGTGCATGCTGGCCCCGCGCGTGGAAGCCCGCCTGCTGCAGGACCTGCAGGTCAAGCCGACCGACCGGGTGCTGGAGATCGGCGCCGGCTCGGGCTACATGGCGGCCCTGCTGGCCCATCGCGCCGCGCAGGTCCTGGCGCTGGAGATCGAGCCCGATCTGGTCGAATTCGCCCGCGAGAACCTGCGCAGCGCCGGCGTCCTGAACGCCGAGGTGCGACAGGCCGATGGCGCCCAGGGTGCGGCGGAGCAAGGCCCCTTCGACGTGATCGTGCTCAGCGGCTCGGTGAGCGACGTGCCGCAGGCCCTGCTGTCGCAACTGAGCGAAGGCGGACGGCTCGCCGCCATCGTGGGCCAGGAGCCGATGATGCGCGCCACGTTCATCCGCCGCATCGGCGACCGTTTCGAGACCACGCAACCGTGGGACACCATCGCCCCGCGCCTGCTGCACTTCCCCGAGCCATCGCGCTTCACCTTCTGATCCCCTTTCGTCTTTCTCAGGAATCCGCATGATCGACCACGTCCGCCCCGCCCAGCTCACCGAGTGGCTCGCCGCCACCCCCGTCGGTGCCCGCCCGCTGGTGCTGGACGTGCGCGAGCCGTGGGAGCTGCAGACCGCGAGCGTCGCCGCCGAGGACGGGTTCGATGTGGCCGCCATCCCGATGGGCGAGTTGCCCTCGCGCCTGGCCGAACTGGACCGCGATCGCCCCACCGCCTGCCTGTGCCACCACGGCGTGCGCAGCCTGCGCGTGGCGAACTACCTCGACCAGCAGGGCTTCGACCGCGTGGCCAACATCAGCGGCGGCATCGATGCCTGGTCGCACGAGCGCGACGCGGCGGTCCCCCGGTACTGATCGATCCCCGTGGCCGCGGCATCGGGCCCGGCAGCGTGGGGCGCCACGCCTTCCTTTTCCTGAAAGACGTTCATGACGACCTTGCTTCGGTGCATTCCCTTGTCCCTGGCCGTGGCCGCTGCGCTCGCCAGTTTCGGCGCGCAGGCCCAGAGCCTGTCCCAGCTGGTGGAGATGGCGCGCGGCTATGACGCGCCCTTCCAGGCCGCCAAGGCGCAGTACGACGCCGCCGGCAGCCGCGCCGAGCAGGCCCGGGCCGGGTTGCTGCCCAGCGCCGGCCTCTCCGCCGGGGCCAACTACGCCAAGACGGAAGTCAATCGCCCGCCGGTGGACCTGAGCGCCCCCAGCCAGAGTGTGGGCCTCACCGCCTCGCAGCCGCTGTACCGCCCGGCCAACCGCATCACCTTCGAGCAGGGCCAGCGCGGCATCGACATCGCGCAGGCCCAACTCGAAGGCGTGGCGCAGGACCTCATCGTGCGGGTCAGCCAGGCGTATTTCGACGTACTGGCCGCGCGCGACACCCTCACCTTCGTGCAGGCCCAGAAAGCCGCAGTGGCCGAGCAACTGGCATCGGCCAAGCGCAACTTCGAGGTGGGCACCTCCACCGTGACCGATTCACGCGAGGCGCAGGCGCGCTTCGATCTGGTCGTCGCCCAGGAGATCGCCGCCGACAACGACCTGCGCGTGAAGCAACTGGCGCTCGACCAGGTGGTGGGCCGCCCCGGCGTGGCGCCGCAGCCGCTGGCCCAGCCCGTGCAGTTGCCCGAGGTCGCCCCCGCCGACGTGGGCACCTGGGTGCGCTCGGCTGAAGAACTGCAGCCGCAGGTGCGCCAGGCCGCCATCGCGCTCGACGTGGCCCGCCTGGAGACGAAGAAGGCCGAAACCGGCCACCTGCCCACCGTGGACCTGCAGGCCGGCTACAGTGTCTCGCGCAACCCCAAAGGCACGCCGACCATTCCCAACGTCAACTCCCGCACCAACAACACCACCGTGGGTGTGCAGCTCACGCTGCCGCTGTTCGCGGGGTTTTCGGTGCAGAACCGCGTGAAGGAAACCCTGTCGCTCGAAGACAAGGCGCTGGCCGACCTGGACAACGCCCGCCGCACCGTGGCGCAGGCCACGCGCGCCGCGTTCTACGGCGTGCAGTCCGGCCAGGGCCAGGTGCGCGCCCTGGAGGCGGCCGAAGCCTCCAGCCAGAGCGCGCTGGAGGCCAACCAGCTGGGCTACCAGGTGGGCGTGCGCATCAACATCGACGTGCTCAACTCCCAAAGCCAGCTCTACCAGACCAAGCGCGACCTCGCCCAGGCGCGCTACAACGTGCTGCTGGGCACGCTCAAGCTGCGCCAGGCGGCAGGCACGCTGTCGCAGGACGATCTGCTGGCCATTGATGCGCTGACGGTGCGCTGAGAGCGCTGCCGGCCCTTGGCCCGTCCACCGTCTGCATCCTGCCATTGCGACTGTTGAAAGGCAGCTGCCGAGCCTGGGACACTGGCGTTCGAAGGCATCGGCGGTGCCGCCCCCACCATTGAGAAAATATGACTTTTCTGCTTCGACCCAACGCCGCGTGCTGTGGCACCGACCGCGCTGCGCATCGACAACGTGCCTGGCGGAACGCACCATGGGTGGATCCCCGGCGTTTGAACGGTCTGCATCTGCGTTCACCGGGCGGTCGGCTGTCCGGCCTGCCACGAACACCTTGGTGCGTGCCGAATGAAGCCCGTGGCTGAGCCGCTCCCCGCCGCACACCGCTGGTGGCTGGGCGCGTTGCTGGCCGTGTCCCTGGCGGTGCTGGCACTGTGCGTCACCCATCCGCCACGCTGGGAGACCAATGACGACGTCGGCATGGCGATGGTGGCGCACGGCTACGGCATGGCCGCCAGCGGCTCGCCGAACCTGATTTTTTCCAATGTGGTCTGGGGCCACATCGTGCGCCTCATCCCTTCGCTGGGCGGCATCAGCGGCTATGTGGTGGCGACGTTCGCGGTTCTCGTTTCGGTCGGCACGGCCGTGCTGTACGGCCTGCGGAGCCTCGGACACGGCTGGTGGCTGGGGGGAAGCGTGGTCGTTTTCCTGCTGGTCCGGCCGTTGCTGCTCCCCCAGTTCACGGTCAATGCGGGCTTGATGGCGGTTGCCGCCGTCATCTGCTTGAACATGTACGCCCAGGCGAGACAGATGCCGGTGCTTTGGCTGAGCGTCGGCCTGCTGTTTCTCAGCGCCATGGTGCGCAGCCATGAATGCATGCTAGTCATGCTGGTCGCCCTGCCCCTGTTGCCCTGGCGTGCGCTGGCACGAGGCCACGCGCCACGCTGGGCTTTCGCCGTGCTCGCCCTGGCCCTGCTGGCTGCCGCATGGCTGGACTGGCAGGCCTACAGGGCGCCGGAGTGGAAGGATTTCAACGACCTGAACCTGGTGCGGGCGGCATTCACCGATTTCGGCGCCGGACAACATCTCATCACCCGTCCCGAGATCCTGGACCGGCACGGCTACACGGCCAACGACCTGGCTTTGGTGGGCAACTGGTTCTTCTCCGACCCGCGCCTGGCCGACCCCATGGCCTTGAAAGCCATGCTGGCCGATGTCGGCTTTTTGGCGCTGCGCACCAATGCGCTGGCCTCGGGCTGGGAAGGAATCCGCGCGCTGTGGCAGCCGGATCTTCGGGTCTCGCTGGCCGCAGCGTTCTTGCTGGGCCTGCTGCTGCCGAATCGCAAGGTGGCCGCCACTTGGTTGCTGTGCATCGCGGCCGTATTCATGATGGGGCTGCTCGGCCGGCCTGGCGTCCTGCGCGTGTATGTGCCGCTGATGGCCCTGCTGGCCGTCGCGCCGTTGCTCTTCAACGATGCTGAGCGCCATCGGCGGCGCCCCGTCGTCTTCGCCACGGTGATGGTGGCTGCCGTATTGAGCGCCTGGATGGCCGTCGGCTTGTGGCAAGCCTTGCAGCACAAGGACGAACAGGCGCGCAGAGAACTGGATTCGCTGCCGTCGGGATCGATTGTGGTCTGGGGCGCCGCCTTCCCGTTCGAGGCGGTCTACCCGCCGTTCAGCAATGCCGCCGTGCGTGAGCGATACCGGTTGTATTCGCTGGGTGCGTTCACCTTGGTTCCCGATACCGTCGCGCGGCAGGAGGACCAGGCCGGACGCGGTTTCGTCAGCCTGCTGCAGCGCAAGGAAGGGGTGGCCATCTTTTCCTTCGATTCGCATCTAAGCTGGCTGGACGTGTACTGCAGCCAGCGTCTGCACGGGGTGCCGGAGCAATTGCAGACATGGCGGTCTGGCGGCCAACTGGCCAGCCGCCGCCGGTGTACCGCAGTGCCATGACCGGAGGCCATCCCATCCCGTATCGGGGCCCACGTTGGTGCAGTGAATCTGCCGAAATGCGTTCGGCAGTGTGTTTTCAAGCCGGGCGCTTCGATCGCTGATAGATGGCATGGACCTCGTCTCGTGGCGGCAGTTCGCTGAAAAACGGGTCACGCAACAGTTCTTAGGCACTGGGGCGCTCGTCCAGCCGCCTGGTGACCATGCGGTTGAAGAACTGCACGATGCCCTCCTTGCTTTGTGCCGGCAAAGTCTTCAACGCATCCATGAATGGAAATGTCTCTACCGAGGAGGCATTGCTGAGGCCGATCAGCCCCATCGCGCGGGCCGGCGTTTTCAGGAAATGCACGAGCAACTGGGCCACGCTGTAAACGTCGCGCTTGTGGTGGCTGGCTGATGGCCGCATTTCGAAGTAGCCCGCAGTGCCCAATTGGCTGGGTTCGCCCTCCTCGCGGCCCAGACCCATGTCGATCAGCCGGAACATCTTCTGGTGCTCGTCGTAGATGACGTTGTTGTGCGAGATGTCCTGGTGCACCAAGCCTTCGTCGGCAAACCGGGAAGCCCCGATCAGGACGTCCGCCACCATCTGCCGCCCGAGGGCCAGGTAGTCCAGCGGCCTGATGAACCCCTGGTCCAGGGCGTGGCGGGATCGGTCGATCACCTGGTGGACCGCGGGGCCTTCGATCTTCTCCAGCAAGATCCCGAACAGGGCGTCGATCTGAATCAAGCCATACACCCGCATCACCTGGGCGGTTTCTCCGAGGGATGCGGCGACCTGGAATTCCTTGTAGATCTTGGCTTTCTCCTGTTCGATCGCGTCGGCCAGGCTGTTGGCGCCCTCTGGCAGCGTGTCGAAAAACTTGCGCGACATCGGGTGGCCGGGGTCGGTGCACAGCATCGCCTTGAACACGAAGTCCCGCCCGCAGTCCTTGCCCTCGCGCCAGAAGTTCTCGGCCAGTCGCACGGCGTAGGCCACCCCAGAGGCACCCACGCCGAGCCGCTGCATGCCATGCGCGGCCTGAGGCAATCCCTCGCACGAGGGCTCCAGCGCAATGGCGGCAAACCCATTGCTGATTTCCGCTGCACCCGGTTTCAATGCGGCCAGTCTTTCCATCCGTTCCGGCATGCCGCCCTGCTGGCTCAACTCGTTCACCAGACGCGGGCTGAGCACCACGCCAGGGCTGGTCGAACGCCTCATGCTCTGCAACCTTCGCTCCTTTCCCAGGGCGCTGAGCGCGTTCCATGGATCCGAAGTCCGATGGCGGGAAACCGGCGTGGGCGGGTCCAGCAGGGAGGCAAGGATCGAGGGCGGGCTGGGAAACGCCTTATCGCCCGGGCTGGACCGGGGCGTCGACAACGGGCTGCCGCTCCCCGGCAACGAGCGGGGGCTGAACCCCCCGGCCATGCGGTTGCCGAGCGCGGGAAGCTGCGCATTGAACCGCAACCCCTCCCCGGCCCGCTCGCCCAGCTTCAGCCGTCTTCGCTCCAGCAGGAGCGACGCGTGGCCGGCCTTGGGGGCAGGAAGACTGCGGTTCGTTGGCGGCTGTGGCGTCTGGCTGTCGGATCTCCGGGTGTCCTCCACGCCCTTGGGGGCGCTTCCCGTTGAGGGTGGGGTGATCATGCTGGGCGCGTGCTGGAAGTTGGATGCGGCAAAGGGCAACACTAAATACCAGCCGTTGAACTGTCAGGTGCGCTGGTGCGAAGCCATGCGCAGATGGCCGAATCCACCCCTCCATGTGCCATTGCGCCTCAGGCACCCAAGGGCCGGCCGAAGCGCCAGGCGTGTTTGGCGGGCGGTCAGGCCCGCCCTTCGGTATCGGCCTGCGGCGGAGCGGGCAACGCGGGCCGCCTGCGCTGCCAGCGTTCCTGCAAGCCCACGACCAGCACGAAGAAGACCGGCACGAACAGCACCGCCAGCACCGTGGCGGTGACGATGCCGCCGAACACCCCGGTGCCGATGGCGTGCTGGGTTTCCTGGCTGGCGCCGGTCGCCAGCATCAGCGGAACGACGCCCAGCGCGAACGCCAGCGAGGTCATCAGGATGGGCCGCAGCCGCAGCCGCGCCGCCGTCACGGCCGCATCGACCAGCCCGTGGCCCTGCTCGCGCAACTGCTTGGCGAACTCGACGATCAGGATGGCATTCTTCGCCGACAGCCCGATCACCGTGATCAGTCCCACCTTGAAGAACACGTCGTTGGGCAGCCCGCGCAGCAGCACGGCCGCCACAGCACCGATCAAGCCCAGCGGCACCACCAGCATCACGGCCGCAGGAATCGACCAGCTTTCGTACAGGGCGGCCAGCACCAGGAACACCACCAGCATCGACAGCGCCATCAGCAGCGGCGCCTGCGCGGCCGACTGGCGCTCCTGCAGGGATTGCCCGGTCCAGGCGATGGCGAATCCGGGCGGCAGCTGCCGGGCCAGGCGCTCCATTTCCGCCATCGCGGCGCCGCTGGAGACGCCCGGCGCGGCGCTGCCCGACAGGCGCGCGGCAGGGTAGCCCTGGTAGCGGGCCAGTTGCAGCGGCGTTTCGGTCCACACCGGCGTCACCACCTCGCCCAGCCGTGCCATGCCACCGCCGGCGCTGGGCACGGGCAGTTTCAACACGTCGCCGAGCTGCATGCGCGCCTTGGCATCGGCTTGCACGATCACCTGCTGCATGCGCCCCCGGTTGGGAAAGTCGTTCACATACAGCGAGCCCAAGGCCGCCGAGAGGGTGTCGCTGATCGCGGAAAACGGCACGCCCAGCGCCGCGGCCTTCTGGCGGTCGATGTCCAGGCGCACGCTCGCACCCGGGGGCAATCCGTCGGCATACACGCTGGCCAGCAGCGGGCTGCCGGAGGCCAGCGCGATGAGCCGCGCCTCGGCCGCCTTGAGGGCCGCATGCCCCTGGTGGGAGCGGTCCAGCAGCCGCATCGTGAAGCCGGACGACGTGCCCAGCTCGTCGATGGCCGGCGGCATCAGGCTCATCACCGTGCCCTCCCTGGTGTGGGCCATGGCCTGCTGGGCGCGCGAGACCTCGTCCTGCGCGGTGGCTCCGTCCCGCTGGGGCCAGTCCTTGAGCATGGTGAACGCCAGTGCCGAATTGGGCCCCGAGCCGGAGAAGCCGAAGCCGATCACCGTCTGGTTGGTGGCAATGCCGGGCCGCGCGGCGACATGCGCCTCGTAGTCCTTGACCACGTCCAGCGTGCGCTCCATGGTGGCGTCGGCCGGCAGTTGGAAGGATGTCATGAAGTACCCCTGGTCCTCCTCTGGCAGGAAGGCCGAAGGCAGCCGCACGAACGCCCAGCCCAACAGGGCCACGATGGCCAGGAAGCCCACCATCACGCGGGCCGGCCGGCGCAGCAGACCGCCGACCTGCCTGCCGTAGGCATCGGTCAGGCGGGCGAAACGCCGGTTGAAGCCGCCGAAGAAGCCGCGCTTTTCGTGGTGACCGGCCTGCACAGGCTTGAGCAGCGTGGCGCACAGGGCAGGCGTGAGGCTCAGCGCAAGGAATGCGGAGATGAGGATGGAGGTCGCCATCGACAGTGCGAACTGCTGGTAGATGGCCCCCACGGAGCCGCTGGCGAACGCCATGGGAATGAACACGGCCGTCAGCACCAGGGTGATGCCCACCACGGCGCCCGTGATCTCGCGCATGGCCTTGGCGGTGGCCTCCTGGGGGCCCAGGCCCTCGGCCGCCATCAGCCGCTCCACGTTCTCCACCACCACGATCGCGTCGTCCACGATGATGCCGATGGCCAGCACCATGCCGAACATCGTCAGCACGTTGATGGAAAAGCCCGCCACCTGCATGACCGCGAAGGTGCCCAGCAAGGCGATGGGTGCCACGATGGCCGGAATGAGCGTGTAGCGGACGTCCTGCAGGAACACGAACATCACGATGAACACCAGCGCCATGGCCTCCAGCAGCGTGTGCAGCACTTTCTCGATCGAGATCTTCACGAAGGGCGCCGTGTCGAAGGGCGTCGTGTAGCGCATGCCGGCCGGCAGCGCGCGGCCCAGCTCCGCCAGGCGTTGGTGCACGGCTTCGGCGGTGCGCACGGCGTTGGCGCCCGGCGAAAGCTGCACCGCGGCCCCGGCCGACGCCCTGCCGTCGTCGCGGGTGGCGAAGCCGTACGACTGCGCCCCCAGCTCGACACGCGCCACATCGCCCAGGACCACCCCGGAGCCGTCGCGGTTCGAACGCAGCACCACGGCGGCGAACTGCTCGGGCGTGGACAACTGGCCCTGCACCGTCAGCGGAATGGTCACGCGCTGGCCGGGAAGGCTGGGTGAATCGCCCACGCGGCCGGGTGCGATCTGTGCGTTCTGCTGGGACAGCGCGGTGGACAGGTCGTTCATCGACAGCCCATATGAAATGAGCTTGTCCGGATCCACCCAGATGCGCATGGCCTGCTCCGCCCCGAAAAGCTGGACCCGGCCCACGCCTTCGATGCGGCGCAGCTCCTCCACGCCGTTGCGCGCGAGATAGTCGCTCAGCGCCAGCTCGCCATGGCGGCCGTCCTCGGACACGAGGCTCACGATCAGCAGAAAGCTGGACGTGGCCGATTCGACGGTCACGCCGTTCTGGCGCACGGTCTGGGGCAGGCGCGACTCGATCGCCTTGAGCCGGTTCTGCACATCGACCTGCGCCAGCTCCGGGTTCGTGCCCGGCTTGAAGGTGGCCGAGATCTGTGCCGAGCCCGAGGTGTCCACCGACGACTCGAAATACAGCAGGTTCTTGACGCTGGAAAGCTCCCGCTCGATCAGGCTGACGACCGAGTCGTTCATGGCCTGCGGTGTCGCACCCGGGTACGTGGCATACACGGTGACCGCGGGCGGCGCCACCGAGGGGTAGCGGGCGATCGGTAGTTGCGGCAGCGCGATCAGGCCCAGCAGGACGATGAACGCGGCCACCACCCAGGCGAACACCGGCCGCCGAATGAAAAATTGGGGCATCTGTGACTCCCTGCCCGCTCAATGCGCGCCGGCACGCAAGGCCGATGCCGATACCGACGGCTGCCAAGGCTTCGGTGCGACCTGCGCACCGGCGGTAAGTCGCTCGATGCCTTCGACCACCACGCGCTGGCCGGGCTCCAGCCCGCTTCGGACGCGGTAGTCCGGCCCGATGGCCTCTCCCAGCTGCACCTCGGCAGGCTGGGCGACATCGCCCTCTTGCACCCGCCATACCTGCGCCCTGCCCTCCACGCGTTGCACGGCCTGCTGGGGCACCAGCAAGGCATCGGCGTACTGGCTTTTCACGACTTCCGCGCGCACGAACATGCCCGGCAGCAACTGGCGCTCGGGGTTGTCCACCTGGATGCGCAGCAGCACGTCGCCCGTGCCCGGGTCCACCTGGAGGGCGGAAAACAGGATCCGGCCGTGCAGGGCATAGGACTGCCCGTCGGCCCGCAGGATGCGGACGGGCAGGCGCGCGCCACCGGCCCGCAGCGCCTCCAGTGCCGACGCCTGCTGGCGAACATCCACATAGACCTTGTCGATCTGCTGGATGCGGGCCATGGGCGTGGCGTCGGTCGCCCCCACCAGTGCGCCTTCGGTGACGAGCGCCTGGTCGATGCGACCCGCAATGGGCGCATCGATCCGGGCGAACCGCAGGTCCAGGCGACGGCGCGCCAGCACTGCCTCGGCCTGGGCGACCTCTGCGGCGGCCTGGTCGCGCTGCGAGGCGGCGTCGTCGTAATCCTGGCGGCTGACCGCGCCCTCGCGCATCAGCGGCTCCAGCCGGGCCGTCTGGGCCTGCGCACGCCGCCATGCGGCCTGGGTGCGCTGCAAGGCGGCCGCGGCCATGTCCGCATCGGCCTGGAACGGGGCCGGATTGATCTGAAAGAGCGGCTGTCCGGCCGCGATGTCCGCGCCCTGCTCGAAGAGCCGGCGCTGGACGATGCCACCCACCTGCGCACGGATCTCCGCCGAGCGGACAGCCGCCACGCGGCCGGCAAGCGCCTCGCGCACGGTGACCGCCTCGGGCTTCAGGGCCAGCACCGTGACCTGTACAGGCTCTGCCGCCGCCCTCTTCTCGGCCGGTTTGCACGCCACCAACCCGGCGGCCAGCGCGCAACCCAGTCCCAGGGCGCCCCATCCTCGCATCGTCATCTTTCGGTCCTTCACTTGCATTCATGGCAGACGCGGCAGCGCCAGCAGGGACGCGATTCTGGAGAAGCCGCATCCGTTTTTTCTGGACGAAACATGGAACCAAAATGGAGAGAAAAAACAGTGGGCGAAGCCGGCACAATCCGGGCCATGACCGACACCCACCCGTCACCCGCCGATCCCGCGAGCGCAGGCGCACTCGTCCTGGTGGCGGAAGACGAAACGGAAATCGCCGAGATCCTGTGCGCCTACCTGCGCCGCAGCGGCTTGCGGGTCGTGCATGCCATGAACGGCCGCAGCGCGCTGGACCTGCACCTGTCGCTCAAGCCGGATCTGGTGCTGCTGGACGTGCAGATGCCGCGGGTGAGCGGCTGGCAGATCCTGTCGGAGCTGCGCCACCGGGGCGACACGCCCGTGATCATGCTCACCGCCCTGGACCAGGACATCGACAAGCTCATGGGCCTGCGCCTGGGAGCGGACGATTACGTCGTCAAGCCGTTCAACCCGGCGGAGGTGGTGGCGCGTGTGCAGGCCGTGCTGCGCCGCACGGCCCACCAGGACGGACGCCGGGCCCAGAAGATCCTGCGGGTGGGCACGTTCCAGATCGATCCGGAGACCCTGGAGGCCAGCGTGCTGGTGGACGGCCAGCGGCAGTCCCTGGACCTGACGCTGACCGAATTCAATCTGCTGGCGCACATGGCGCGTGCACCCAAGAGGGTGTTCAGCCGCGCGGAACTGCTCGCGGCCTGCCTGCCGGAAAGCGATGCGCTGGAGCGCACGGTGGACAGCCACATCAGCAAGCTGCGAAAGAAGCTGGAGCTGATCTCGCTGGAAGGCGTGCCGGCAAGCGTGCGGGGTGTCGGCTATCGGCTGGGGATCGCGGCATGACCGCGGCATACGGCCTGCGCCGCCAGCTGGTCGTCTCCCTGGCAGTGATGGCGATCGGCATCGCCCTGCTGTTCCTGCTGGGCTCCTATGCGCTCTTCGCCCTGTTGATGGCGTTCTCGCCTTCCAGCATTTCGGATGACCTCACGCCCTCGCCCATCGAAGCGATGTGGATGCTCTGCACCGTGCTCGTCGCCCTCGTGCTGGCGGTGGTCACAGCGGTCAAGCTCTCGCGCCGCATCGTGGTGCCGCTGAACTCGGTGGCCGAAAGCCTGCGCCGGATTGCCGAAGGCGACCTGTCGGCCCGGGCGACCACCGACGACCACTCGCTGGGCGAAACGGCGCAACTGGTGCGGGACTTCAACAGCATGGCGGAAAGGCTGCAGCACATGGCGCAGCAGCGGGCCTTCTGGAATGCCGCCATTGCCCATGAATTGCGCACCCCGGTGACGATCCTTCGCGGCCGCCTGCAAGGCATGACGGAAGGGGTGTTCGAGCCCACGCCGACGCAGTTCCAGGGCCTGCTGAAAAACGTCGAGGGCCTGGGCCGGCTGATCGAAGACCTGCGCCTGCTCGGCCTCAAGGACAGCGGCCACCTGGAACTGCACCTGGAGCTGGCCGATCTGGCGGCCGAGGTCGGCGCGGTGGCACAGGCCTTCGAGCCGCAGTTGCGCGCGGCCGGCTTCGAGTTGACCCTGGATCTGAATCCCCAGGAGGTGCTGTGCGACCCGGTGCGAATCCGCCAGGCGCTGTTGGCCTTGCTGGAGAATGCGCTGCGCCATGCCACGCCAGGGCCCATGCGCATCCGCCACTGGGTGGAGGGCGAGATGTGCCATCTGTGCGTGGAAGACAGCGGCCCCGGCCTGAATGCCGACGACGCAGCCCGCCTGTTCGATGCCTTCCAGCGCGGAGAGGCATCGCGCGGCCCATCTTCCGGCAGCGGCCTCGGGCTGGCCGTGGTGCAGGCCATCGCCCAGGCCCATGAGGGACAGGCGAGCTGGGCGCCCTCTCGCCTGGGCGGATCGGCCTTTGCATTGCAGTGGCCCGTTTGACACCCGGACCGGCCTGCACGCCCCGCCCCGGAAATACCAGGCGCCCCGATGCATTTCCCATTCACGCCGCGGATCATCCCGACGAATTCGACTTGTTCGCCCCTGCGGCGCTTCGGTGGGCATCGCCACCGATGCCATCGCTTCAATGCCCTCGCGGCCCCACACAGGAAACCTGCCCATGCCATGGAAAAACACGCCCACGCGATTCGGCGCGATCGCCAAGTTCTTTCACTGGACCACCGCCGCGGCCTTCATCGCCGCCTACGCAGTGGTCTATTACGTGATCTGGTTCATGGATGACACCCTGCCCGAATCCTGGCCTGTCCTGAACGTTCACTGGGCCCTGGGCTTGCTGGTCGGCACGCTGGTGTTGCCGCGCCTGCTGTGGCGGTTGTCGACCGTGCAGCCGGATCACCCGCCCGGCTCGCCGCTGGAACACCGGTTGGCCCAATGGGCGCATTGGGGCCTTTACGGGTTGCTGATCGCCATGCCGCTCACCGGCTACATCGGCACCGACGCACCCACCGACTTCGGCCTTTTCAGCGTGCCCAGTTTTCGCGAGACGGCCATGTTCGAGTGGCTGAGCCGTGCCTTGGGCGTGGGCTGGGACGCATTCGAGCCACCGGTCGACGCGGTGCACCATTTCCTGGGCCAATGGGTCGCCTGGATCGTGGTGGTGCTGCATGTCGCCGCGGCGCTGTTTCACCACCACGTCCGGCGAGACGACGTGCTCAAGCGCATGCTGCCTTGAGAGAGGCGCGCGCCCGCCTCAAAGCTGGTGCGTCACCAGCTTGAAATCCGGATCGTCCGGGTACGCCTTCACCTCGAAGCCCAGGCGCCGCATCAGCTTGAGCATGCTGGGGTTGTTGGCCAGCACCAGCCCGTCGACCTCGGACAGGCCGCGGTCGCGGGCCACGTCCATGATGCTGAGCATCAGGCGCGATCCCAGGCCACGGCCGTTGAAGTCGTCGGCCACCACCAGCGCGAACTCGCAGCTGGACTGGTCGGGGTTGGTCACGTAGCGCGACACGCCCACGATGCGCTCGGTGCCGATGATCTCGCCGTCCTCGCCCGCGCTGCGTTCGCGGTACACCGCCACCAGCGCCATCTCGCGGTCGTAGTCGATGAGCGTGAAGCGCGCCAGCATCGAGGCCGGCAGCTCGGCGATCTGCGAGATGAAGCGAAAGTACCGGCTCTCGGGCGACAGCTCCTTGACCAGCTTTTGCAGCATCTGCGCGTCGTCGGGCCGCACCGGGCGCACCAGGTATTCGCCACCGCCGCGCAGGGGCCACACCTGCTCGTAGCGCGCCGGGTACGGCAGGATGGACAGGTGGCTGTAATGCTCGCTGCGCCCGCCCACGGACTGCGCGGCGTGGCCGACCACGATGCGGGCGTCCACGGCGACGGCGCCCTGCTCGTCCACGATCAGCGGGTTGATGTCCATCTCGCGCAATTGCGGCAGCGCGCACACCATTTCGGACACACGCAGCAGCACCTGCTCCAGCGCCTCGCGGTTGGCTGCGCTGGCGCCGCGCCACTCGCCCAGCGTCTCGGCCACGCGCGAGCGTTCGATGAGCCGGCGCGCCAGGAACTGGTTGAGCGGCGGCAGCTCCATGGCGCGGTCGTCGATCAGCTCGATCATCGTGCCACCCGCGCCGAAGGTGATCACCGGGCCGAACGGGTCGTCCGTCACCAGGCCGATGCAGATCTCGCGCCCGCGCCGGGCGCGCGCCATTTTCTGCACCGTCACGCCCTGGATGCGCGCGCCCGGTTGCAGGCGGGCCACGCGCTGCACCATGTCGGTATAGGCATCGCGCGCCGCGGCCCCGGTGTGGATGTCGAGCGCCACGCCGCCCACGTCGGACTTGTGGCTCACATCGGGCGAATCGATCTTGAGCGCCACCGGAAAGCCCAGCTGCGTGGCGATCATCATCGCCTCGTGCGCGCTGCGCGCCAGCAGCGTCTTGGTGACCGGCACGTTGAACGCAGCCAGCAGCGTCTTGGACTCCATCTCGGTCAGCACGTGCCGGCGCTCGGCCAGCACGCTCTCGATCATCAGCCGCGCGCCCTCGATGTCGGGCTTGGCCAGCGAGGTGAGCGGCGGCGGCGTCTGCTGCAGCAACTGCTGGTTCTGGTAGAACGAAGCGATGTTGCCGAAGGCCCCCACGGCCGCCTCGGGCGTGCGGAAGCTGGGAATGGCGGCCGCGCGCAGCACCTCGCGCGCCGGTCCCACCGAGGCATCGCCCATCCAGCACGCCAGCAGCGGCTTGCCCATCAGGCGCTTGGTCTCGGCCAGCGCGGTGGCGACCGCAGCAGCATCGGTGCCCGGCTTGGGCGAATAGATGGCGAGCACGCCGTCGATCTGGCGGTCCTTCTCGGCCGCCTCAACCGCGCGCTGGAAGTGCTCCGGCCCCGCCTCTTCCGACACGTCGATCAGATCGGCGAGGGACGCCAGCGGCGGCAGCTGCGGCGCCAGCGCCTCGGCCGAGGCCGGCGACAGGCGGCCCAGCTGCAGCAGGATCTCGTTCACCCAATCGGCTGCCAGCACGCCCGGCCCGCCGCCATTGGTGACGATGGCCAGCCGCCGGCCCACCGGCCGGTAGCGCGAGGCCAGGCACTTGGCGGCGGAGAACAGCTCCACGAACGACCGCACCCGCACCGCGCCCGCGCGGCGCAGGGCCGCGTCGAACACGTCGTCGCTGCCCACGATGGCGCCGCTGTGCGTGTGCGCCGCCTCGTTGCCCGCCGGCTTGCGCCCGGCCTTGAGCACCACCACCGGCTTGGCATTGGCCGCCGAGCGCAGCGCGCTCATGAAGCGGCGCGCGGTGGAGATACCCTCCATGTACACCACGATGCTCTGCGTGCGCGCGTCGTTGGCCAGGAAGTCCAGCACTTGGGCGATGTCCACGTCGGTGTTCGGCCCCAGCGATACCACCGTGGAAAAGCCCACTGCGTTCTTGGTGCCCCAGTCCAGGATGGACGCGGTGAGCGCCCCCGACTGGCACACCAGCGCCAGCGACCCCTCCCGCGCCAGCGGCCCGGCCGCGCTGGCGTTGAGCTGCAGGTGCGGGCGCTGCAGGCCCAGCGAGTTGGGGCCCAGTAGGTGCATGCCCTCGCGCCGAGCGATGTGCTTGAGCCGCGCCGCATGGTCCGCGTCCATACCGTGCGACATCACCAGCGCGGCGCGGCAGCCGATGCGCCCGGCCACCTCCAGCGCCGCCACCACATCCTCGGGCGGCAGCGCGATCAGGGCCAGGTCCGCGCGTGTCTGCGCCAGATCGGCCAGCGTGCCGCTGGTGTGGATGTCCAGGAACTGCAGCGTTCCGGTGAAGCGCTGCGCCCGCAGCGCGGTGTGCAGCGCGCGGGCGCACGGCGTGAGCGACTCGGGCGCATCGGCCCGGCCGGCCAGCACCACGATGGAGCTGGGGGCGAAGAGCGGGGTGAGGTAGTGTTTTTCGATCATGGCAGGCAGCGGGCAGGCAGACAGGCAGGCAATCCATCGCATCGGTCGGTCAGGACGGACGAATGGGCGCCAGTGGCTGGCATTTTGCGGCATCGCGGCCACCGTGGGCACCCCGGCGCCGGGCGATATGCGCCGCCAGGCACGCGCTGTGGCTTCTGGCAGCCGTCAGATAGCCGTTACAGGTCCTCGGTGCGGTCGAGCCAGTCCGAGATGATCGTGTGCACCAGCCACAGCGTCTGGAAGAGCATGGCCCCCGCGAACGCGGCGATGGCCACGCAGGCCAGAAAGCAGGCAAAAACGTCCAACAGGCCCAGCGTGACCTGCGCCGCGGCCCCGATGAGCGCCGAGACGATGGACGCAAAAATCAGGTTGCTCACATTGCGCACCTGCGCATAGCGCCGGATGCGCGGGTCGATCTTTTTGAGCTGAGCGAACAGCTCGCGGTAGCCCGGCGTGTCGAACACCGTCTCCTTGAACTTGACCACGATGAAGATCTTGAGCGACAGCAAGAAGCTGCCCGTGGTGAGCAGGCCCGTGAACAGGCTGGCCCGGATCTTCTCGCCATAGAACTGCATGGCCCCATCGGCGTCGGGCACCCCATAGACCACACCGGCCACCACGGCGGCCGAGAACAGCAACGCCTGGAGCACATACCGCCTCATCGCATCGGCATCTCGAAAATGTGGCGGTGCTCGCGGCACTGCCGCAGCAGCTCCTCGACCACCCAGGCGGTGGAAAAGCGCGTCACGTCCAGCTGGTCGAGCCTGGAGGCCAGTTGGTCGTAGTCGTATTCGCCGAAATTTTCCGGGTTGTCCAAGATGGAAATCACTTTCTCGACGCCATGGGCATCCACCCCTTCGATGCGGCCGCGCTGGGGGCGCTCCGCCCTCACGCACGCCTGGATGGCCGACGCCAGCATTCTGCCGGGCGTGCCCGCCACGAAGGTGATCTTGCTCGCGCGGTTCTTGATGTAAGCCGTATGGGCCTTGAACTGCGCCTGCGGCACCTCGGGCGTAGCGACCACGTATTCGAAACTCTTCACCTTCTCCAGTTCTTCGATCATGGACTGCAGCGCCTCTTGTCGCACCAGCACTTCCCAGGAGAAGCGGGCATTGTGCTCGCGTCGGATTTTGACGCGCCGCGCCTCGGTCAACTCACTGCCACCAGCCGCCGCGATTTTCTCGGCGATCGCCAACTCCTTGTACTGGTTGAAATGGGTGCCGGCCAGGTGGCAGAAGGTGCTGACGCTGCAGGAGTGGTGGTAGTACTGGTACATGCCCGCCCCCGTGCGCTTGTGCAGCACGAAGAAGTTGAAATCCATCAGGCTGGCATCGCGGCGCACCTGCGCCACACGCACCAGGATGTTGGTGGGCGCCCGGACCAGCTCGCAATAGGTCTTGTGGTCCTTGACGGTGATGACCACGCCCACGTGGTAGTCGGGGTCCGCCGAATCGTTCAGGAAGAACAGGCGCTGCCCATCCGCGGGCGCGCTGGGGTCGTAGCCGCGGGCGGATAGGGCCTGCGCGAAGGTCTCCAGCGACAGGGGGCCCTGCGGGTGGAGAACAAACCGGAATCCCATGAATTTGACTCGCATTGCTTTGCCTCCTGAAAGGGTTGCATGGCCAGCGTGCGTACCTCCTTGGAAAAAGGTGTGAGACGGCGGGCGATGAATGCGGAGCCAAGGGGCGGGACAGTTGGCTTCGCGGTGGAGTGGAAAACGTACTTCGGCCCTTGTATGGCCTACGTTGGCCGAGGTACGGTGGGGTGTCTCACGCCGAGTTGGCCCATGTGCCGCCCAGGTAGTCAGCACGGCGCGAAGGATGGGAGAGAACTTGAAAGACTGTACTTAAAAACAGTGTTTCGGACAACCTGAAAATCCCCGAGCACCAGTGGAGGAATGAATCAGCGCGCAGCCAGTCGTCCGGGCAACGCTTGAAGCAGCGGGGTCACGGCAGGCAGCCATCCGGCCACAAGCCGCCGTTCATGTGCCACAGTTGGACTTCCTTTGAATCTTGAATCTGGATGTGGCAAATGGGTGTCGTCCGTTGCAAACCAATCACCACCCCGTTCTGGGTACGGATAGCCATTGCGCTCGTCTTGGCGTGCGCCTCGACCTTCGTGGCGCTTTGGGTGACATCGGGGGGTTTGGATCCCCAGAACAAAGGCATGCTGTTGGCCGCCATCCTGGTCGTTCCTTTGGCTTTCGCTGCAAAGCTGGATTGGCCTTCAGGCGCTTCCATCGCGTTGGCGGGCGTGACCTACTTTTTATTCTGGATGGGTGCGGTCTGGTGGGTGACGCATCCAAAGACAATGGACAGTGCGTGAACTGCGGGTGCCAAGACTTGGCGAACGCTGATTGTGGTCAGTCCTCACAGCAGAAACTTGAAGCGAAAAATGGAACGAGCCAAGAACGGTCGCAGAGTGGCAATAAGTCTTGCGTGCTGGCTCTTTTCCAGCGTTGTGACCCGTCCTGAATGAGGTTGACACCTTTCTGTTCATCAGAAAGGAAAGTCAAGTGGATCAATGGGTTAAGAGAACGCAGAAGGACTACACACTGGCCTTTAAGCTGGCGGTGGTGGATCAGGT
>NZ_BQXI01000048.1:0-26516 GCF_030158955.1 Acidovorax sp. SUPP1855
TATATCGAGCGGTTCTACAACCCGTTCAGAAAACACTCCAAATTGGACTACCTCAGCCCGGTTCAATTCGAAGAGCGGCAGCGCTTAATGGGCTAGGCAAACCGTCCGGGAAACCGGGGGAAGCCCATTCCTTGCTCCGCGAGGATCGCCTCACGGGCCGTCTTTTGGCTGTCGTGCTGTCCGATCCGGAAATTTGCGGTATCCAAAAGGATATCCACCACATCGACCATCGTCCTCAACGTCTGGCTCATGCTTGTGCGCCCTCGTTTCACCAGCAAGGTGTCATTTTTGTTCACCGCAACGAGAGGCTCTCCCGTCACCCCCAAATAGCATTGTGACGTTACATGTCACAACAAGAACAGTGCGACACATTAATGGAGCATCGTTGTGGCGTAACACAAACGCCAACACGAAAAATGCACGCCAGAAGCCCCCAACAGACCGTGTACTCCGTCATGAATCGCCTCCATGGTGGGCGACAACTACCCAATAGCACTGGGCGCGGGGCGTTCAGCGGGTGCCGACGCCCCGCGCGAGGAACGTGGCCGCCAGCGGGATCAGCACCAGCAGGTGCGCCTCGATCATGACCAGGCGCCGGGTGCTGCGGATCGCCGCCTCGTCCGGCAGCGCACCCGTGGCGCGCAGGGCCTTGCGCCAGCGCAGGAACCGCAGGGTGGGCGCGATGGAGATCAGCCCGACCACCACGAAGAGCCCCACCTTCACATGCAGCAGCGGCTGCATTCCATACCACTGCGCGCCCTTGATGCCCCAGCCGACGCGGGCCAGCCCCGTGGCCAGCACGGCCAGGGCCGCGATGCCATAGAACCGGTCCAGCTGCGCCAGCCGCTCCACCGCGGCCGCGTTCAGCCAGGCCGGGCGGCACAGCGCGGCTTCGCTGGCCAGGAAGGTGACCATGGTGAGAATGGCCAGGAAATGGGCATAGGCCAACAGGGCTTCGGTGGTCATGTGGCGTTCCTTGGAGTTGGGGGCGGCGCGATGGTAGCGCGCCCACGGCAACGCCTGCGCCGCGTTTCGCTTGCCCGTGCAGCGCTTCGGATGCACGCGCGGGATCGCCGAGGAAGGCGCAACAGTGACGGCTTCACCATTCTTGCGAGGCATGTCCATGCCGATCCCATCGATTTCCCACACGCAGCTCAGCACTCTGTTCAAGGACGGCCAGGGCAAGTCCGACACACAGGACCTGGTCAAGAAGGTCCTGGAAATGCTGCTCGTCAGCCTGCTGGAAAAGCTCAGCAAGAAAGACGATGCGCCGTCCAGCCCATCCAGCGGCGCGCCGGCTGCCAGCCCCGCCAGCGCACCCGCTGCGAGCCCGTCCTCCGGCACATCACCCAGCCCGGCCCCCAGCCCGTCGGCCGGCCCGGCCAGCACCCCATCGGCCCCTCCAGCGCCTACGCCCACGCAAAACAGCACCGCCGGCACGGCCCCCGCACCGGCACCCGCGGCCAGCCCTGCCGCACCCGGCAGCGGCACGGCAGGCAACGACTTCGGCACGCAGAGCGTGGCGGAAGGCGCGGGCAAGGTCCACCCGAAATTCGAGCCGGTGCTGCGCGGCGACGAGTCGCAAAAGGACGCGCAGATCCAGACCCAGGCGGACTTCGGCAAGGCGGCCGATGCCACGGCCAGGGAATACGGCCTCGACCCCAACCTGTTCCGCGCCCAGCTGGAGGTGGAATCCAACGCCTTCTCCAAGGGCTTCCAGGGCGCCATGAAGCTGGAAGGCGACCTGGGCCGCGCCGGCGAGAACAACACCTCCATCGGCCTGGGGCAGATTTCCCGCAAGTTCCTGGACGGCCGCGAATGGGCGGATGGTGGTCCCGGCAACGAACGGGTCGGCGGCCAGACGGTGTCCACCGAGCAATACCAGGGCAGCGTGACGACGCAGTTGCGCATGGCCGCGTCCAACCTGGCCCAGCGCGTGGCCGACCATGGCGGCCTGCAGCAGGGGCTGGCGTACTACGTGTCGGGCAACCCCGACCCGGGCAATGCCAACGCCAGCGCCTACATCGACCGGATCAACACGGCACTGAAGGACCCGGCGGTCGTCGGGCCCGGCCGCTGACCCGCGCAGGCCGCGAAGGCAGCGCAACGGGGCGCCGGCGCCCCGATGTCGTGGCGCACCCAGTCGTCGAGCAGCGCCTTTTCATACCGCAGCGGATCGCTGCCGCCCCGCCCCGCGCGAGACAGGAACGAAGGATCGCGCAGCTCGCGGCGACCGGACTGCAGCACGCGGCCATCGGCCGCCGTCCGCTGGAACTCCAGGTCGATGCGCGGCGGATACACGTCGCGCACGATGCGCACCTGCGCCAGCTGCGCGCAGCGCCCGGGCTCGAACCCGCCCGCGCGCTGCACATCGGTGATGCGCACCGCCAGCCGCTCGCCATCTGGCAGCGCGGCGGCGGCGCGTTCGGACAGGTGCTGGCACAGGGCATCGACCCACGCCCGGCGCGCGCGCTCGGACTCATGCGGCCCCATGCGGGCATCGCTGAAACGGGACGGCTCGTCGTACTCCACGCTGACGATGCCCGGAGGAATCGCCTGCGCGCCGCGTACCGCGGCAGGCCCGGGGCCGGGAGCGGCCGGCCGTGCGGATTCCGGGGCCGGGCTTCGGCCCGCCACGGGCGCCTGGGGCGCTTCCGGGGCCGCTGGCGGCCCGCCCGCGCAGCCGGCCAGCATTGCGGCGGCCGCCAGCAGGGCCAGCGCCGCGCCCGCCCGGCCGCGACCCGGCCAGGCCATGCCCGCGGCGCGCGCCGCCGCGCCGCGCCGCGTCGGTGGGGAATGGTGGGTCATGGCAAGGCTCCTTCTTGGGTGGATGGGGCGGCGGCAGGGCCCGCCGTGCGGCGCCAGAACTCAGGCTGGCCGTAATGGTGCTTGAGGTAATCGATCCACAGCCGCACGCGCAGCGGCATGTGCTTGCGCTGGGGAAAGACCACGTAGATGCCGTTGGGCGGCGCGGCGAAGTCTTCCAGCACGGCGGCCAGGCGGCCCGCGGCGATCTCGGCCTCGACCTCCCAGGTGCTGCGCCAGGCGATGCCCCAGCCGCCCAGGCACCAGTCGTGCAGCACCTGCCCGTCCGAGCAGTCCAGCGGCCCGCCGGGCTTGAAGTGCACGACCTCGGTGCCGCCGCCCTCGGCCGCGGGCATGCGAAAGGCCCAGCCGCGCGTTTGCGAGGCGTCGCTGGAGAGCGTGAGGCAGGCGTGCTGCGCCAGGTCGCCCGGGTGGCGCGGCGTACCGTGGCGCGCCAGGTACGCCGGCGTGGCCACGCACAGGCGCCGGTTGTCGGCGATGCGCACGCTCACCAGGGAAGAATCGGGCAGGTCACCCACGCGCACCGCGCAGTCGAACCCCTCGCCGGCCAGATCGACCACGCGGTCGCTCAGGTTGAGCGAGATGGTCACCTCGGCATGCAGGTCGCGAAAGCGCGGCACCAGCGGCGCCACGTGGCGCCGCCCGAAACCCGCCGGCGCGGTGATGCGCAGGTGCCCGGTGGCCTTGACGCCGCCGGCGGACACGCTGGCCTCGGCATTCGCCACGTCGGACAGCAGGCGCTGGCAATCTTCGAGGAAGGCGCTGCCCTCGTGCGTGAGGTGGATGCGCCGCGTGGTGCGCACCATGAGCTTGACCCCCAGGTGCTCTTCCAGCGCATCGAGCCGGCGCCCCATGATGGCCGGGGCCACGCCTTCGGCCTTGGCGGCCGCGGTGAGGCTGCCGCGCGTTGCCACCGACACGAATGACTCGAAGGCCTTGAGCTTGTCCATGGGCGCCGATTATGCGGATGGATGTCACGGATGCATGCGGGTTCCGCGCTGATTGCTGACGTAGGACTTCAAGCGAAATCGGGCACCAGTGCAATCAATTCTAGGGCATATAGCTATCAAAATAATAGCAAATCCTGCCCCATGAATCGCACGGGGCCGCGCCGCCCCGCGCCGATCGCTCCCGCAGCCGCGCCTAGACGGCCGCGCGGGTGAGCTGCATCGACAGCGTGTAGCGGCTGGCCGGGTGCAGCGTCACGCTCACGTCCATCAGCTCGCCGCCGGTGTCCACGTAGCGGCGAACGATCTTCAGCGCCGCGGAACCGGCGGGCGCCTGCAGCTCCTCGGCCAGCGACTCCGGCACCAGTGCCCCCACGATGTCCTGCCGCACCTTGGCGATGCGCAGGCCGTACTGCGCCTCCAGCAGGCTGCTGACCAGCACGTCGGGCGCGGCGCGCACGTGTTCGGCTAGTTCCCGCGCGTCGAAGCGGGCCGCATCCACATAGACCACCGTCCAGGCGATGGGCAGGTGCGGCGCGGCACCGTCCCGGCGCAGGCTGGCGATGGCGAGGCAGCGGCTGCCGGCGGCGCAGCCCAGCTCGGCGGCCAGGTCGCGGTCGAGCACCACCTCTTCGATGCGGCGCACCTCGCGCACGTGCGTGGCGCCGAACTGCACCAGGTCGTCCAGCGAGGCCAACGTCTGCTGGTAGTGCGCATTGGGCGTGGCCGCCTCCACGCGCGTGCCCACCTTCTTGCGGCGCGACACCAGACCGGACTGCTGCAGTTCCGAGATCGCGGCGCGCACCGTGTGGCGGCTCACGCCGTAGCGGTCGCACAGCTCCAGCTCGGTCGGCAGCAGTGCGCCCACCACGTATTCGCCCGCGGCGATGCGTTCCGACAGATGGCGCGCCACCAGCGCGTAGCGCGGCTCAGCCATGGGCGCAGCCTTCCATCCGGGGTAAACCCGAATTTTCTTTATGTACGTACATAAACACAATAATTCATATGTCCGAACTTAATCACCTGCGGACGCCGACGCAACCCACCGACACCATGACCACCCCTGCCCTCGCCTCCAGCACCGCCATCGACTCGCTGCTCTTTCGCGACGCTTTCGGCACGCCCGCCATGCGCGCGATCTTCGCCGACCGCACGCTCATCGCCCGCTACATCGAAGTGGAGGTGGCGCTGGCCGCCGCGCAGGGCCGCTGCGGCGTGATTCCGGCCGAAGCGGCCCGCGAGATCGCCGCGCGCTGCGACCTGAACGCGCTCGACTTCGAGCTGCTGCGCCAGGAGACCGACATTGTCGGCTACCCCATCCTGCCGCTGGTGCACCAGCTGGTGAAGCAGTGCGGCAACGCCGGCCGCTACGTGCACTGGGGCGCCACCACCCAGGACATCATGGACACGGCCACGGTGCTGCAGGTGCGCGACGCGCTGGCGCTGGTGGAGGCCGACATCGCGGCCCTGCGCGGCATCCTGGCCGGCCTGGCCGAGCGCTACCGCGACACGCCCATGGCCGGGCGCACCCATCTGCAGCACGCGCTGCCCATCACCTTCGGCTACAAGGCCGCCATCTGGCTGGCGATGTTCGACCGCCATGCCGAGCGGCTGCAGGAGCTGAAAAAACGTGTGCTCGTCGGCCAGTTCGCCGGCGCAGCGGGCACGCTGGCCTCGCTGGGCGAGCGCGGGCTGGAGGTGCAGGGCCTGCTGATGGAGGAGCTGCAGCTGGGCGTGCCCGCCACCACCTGGCACGTGGCGCGCGACGGCCTGGCCGAGGCGGTGAACTTCCTGGCCCTGGTGACCGGCTCGCTGGGCAAGATCGCCTACGACGTGATGCTGCTGTCAGCCACCGAGTTCGGCGAGGTGTTCGAGCCTTTCGTGCCCGGCCGCGGCGCCAGCAGCACCATGCCGCAAAAGCGCAATGCGATCTCCAGCGAGCTGATGCTGGCGGCCTCCAAGTCCGTGCGCCAGCATGCCGGCCTGATGCTGGATGCCATGGTGCAGGACCTGGAGCGCGCCACCGGCCCGTGGCATGCCGAATGGATCGCCATTCCCGAGAGCTTCGTGCTCACCGCCGGGGCCCTGAACCAGGCGCGCTTCATGCTCGGCGGCCTGATCGTCAACGAAGACCGCATGGCCAGGAACCTGGACATGACGGACGGCCTGATCGTGGCCGAGGCCGTGATGATGGGCCTGGCCCCGTTCACCGGCCGCCAGCAGGCGCACGACATCGTCTACGGCGCCTGCCGCACCGTGAACACGCAGGGCGGCACGCTGGCCGAAGCGCTGGCGCGGCTGCCCGAGGTGTCGGCGCACTTCGACCGCGCGGCGATCGACCGCCTCACCGATCCCCGCAACTACCTGGGCGCCGCGCCCGGGATGGTGGACCGCGCCCTGGCCTTGTCGCGCGCGCAGACAAGCTGATTCCCAAGAAAGTCAACCGGAGACAAGCATGCAACCTTCGACCTTCCGCCGCGCCGCCGTGGCGCTGGCCGCCGCCACCCTCGCCTTCGCCGCCCAGGCGCAGGGCTACCCCGCCAAGCCGCTCACCTGGATCGTGCCCTTCGCCGCCGGCGGCCCCACCGACGCCATGGCGCGCGACATCGCGCAGCGCACCAGCACGCAGCTGGGCCAGCAGATCATCATCGAGAACACGCCGGGCGCCGGCGGCACCATCGGCAGCGCCAAGGCGGCGCGCGCGCCGGCAGACGGCTACACCTTCCTGGTCGGCCACATGGGGTACATGGGCGCCGCGCCCTCGCTGTACAAGAAGCTGGCCTACGACCCGGTGAAGGACTTCGACGCCGTCTTCCGCTTCCCCGACACGCCCCTGGTGCTGCTGGTGGGCAAGAACTCGCCGTACAAGACGGCCGAGGACCTGATCGCCTACGGCCAGCAGAACCCGGGCAAGCTCAACTTCGGCAACGCCGGCGTGGGCTCCACCTCGCACCTGGTGGCGGCGCTGTTCGCCAGCCGCGCGAAGGTCGAGATCACCTCCGTGTCGTACAAGGGCGCGGCTCCGGCCATGACCGACTTGGTGGCCGGCCAGGTCGATGCCATGTTCGACCAGACCAACACCGCCTTGCCCCAACTGGCCGGGGAGCGCGTGCGCGCCGTGGCGCTCACCTCCGACAAGGCCATGCCGCAGTTCCCGGGCGTGCCCCCGCTGGGCCAGAAGGTGATTCCCGGCTTCGAGACCGCCACCTGGTACGGCATCTACGCCCCCAAGGGCACGCCGCGCGAGGCCATCCAGAAGGTCTACCAGGCCTACACCAAGGCCCTGGCCGACAAGGCCTGGACGGACAAGATGGCCGCGCAGGGCATCCGCATGCTGCCGGACGACCAGTACACGCCGGACGCCTTGGCCAGACACACCGCCACCGAGGTGGAGCGCTGGCGCAAGGTGGCGGCCGAGGCCAGGATCTCGCTGGACTGACCGCATGGGTGCCGCCACCCGCACCGAGCACGACGCCTTCGGGCCGGTCGAGATTCCCGCCGACCGCCTGTGGGGCGCGCAGACCCAGCGCGCGCTCGCGGTCTTCGACATCGGCGAGGAGCGGTTCCCGGCCTGCCTGCTGCACACCTTCGGCCTGCAAAAGCAGGCCGCGGCCCGCGCCAACCGCCGCCTGGGCACGCTGGACGCCCTGCGCGCCGACGCCATCGAGGCCGCCGCCGAGGAGTTGCGCACCGGCCTGCTGGATGCGCACTTTCCGCTCACCATCTGGCAGACGGGCTCGGGCACGCAGACCAACATGAACGCCAACGAGGTGCTGGCCAACCGCGCCAACCAGCGCCTGGGCCAGCCGCCGGGCACGCGCAGCCCGGTGCACCCGAACGACCACGTGAACGCCTCGCAGTCGTCCAACGACAGCTTTCCGACCGTGATGCACCTGGCGACGGCGCTGGAGCTGCGCGACCGACTGGTGCCCGCGCTCGCGCTGCTGCAGTCGCGCCTGCAGGAGAGGGCCACCGCCTTCGCCGGCGTGCTGAAGATCGCGCGCACCCACCTGATGGACGCCGTGCCCATGACGCTGGGCCAGGGCTTCGACGCCTTCGCCCGCCAGGTGGGCCATGGCATCGACCGGCTGCACGCCACGCTGCCCCGCCTGTGCCTGCTGGCGCAGGGTGGCACCGCGGCCGGCACGGGACTGAATGCGCCGCCCGGCTTCGACGTGGCGTTCTGCGAGGAGGCCAGCGCGCTCGCCGGCATGGCCTTCACGCCCAACCCGAGCAAATTCGAGGGCATGGGCGCGCACGATGCGCTGGTGGAGGTGTCCGGCGCGCTGAACGTGGTCGCCGCGTCGCTGGCCAAGATCGCCAACGACCTGCGGCTCCTGGGCTCGGGCCCGCGCTGCGGCCTGGGCGAGCTGCGCATCCCGGACGACGGGCTCACCTCGTCGATCATGCCGGGCAAGCGCAACCCGACCATCGCCGAGGTGGTGGCGCAGGCCGCCTGGCAGGTGATGGGCAACCACACCACCATCACGCTGGCCGGCGCATCGGGCCACTTCGAGCTGAACGTGGCCAAGCCGGTGCTCATTTACAACCTGCTGCAGTCCATCCGCGTGCTGGCCGACAGCGCCCGCGTGTTCTCCGAGCAGCTGGTGCAGGGCATCGAGGCCGACACCGAGCGCCTGGCCGCCAACGTGGACAACGCCCTGCTGCTGGCCACCGCCCTGAACCCGGTGCTGGGCTACGACCGCGTGGCCCGCATCACGCGCGAGGCCATGGAACGCGGCATCACGCCGAAGGCCGCCGCCGTGGCGCTGGGGTTTCTCACGGGCGACGAGTACGACCGAAGGGTGGACGCGCGGGCCATGGCCGGCCCCGGCTGACGGCTACCCCAGGCGCTCCGGGCGGCGGCGCACCCTGCCCGGACCCCGCCGCCGCTTTCTTCATTTGTGCGTAAAAGTCACTGGTTCTGAGATTTTCAGGCGGTTTATGTCTGGAAAGATTTGCAATACAGTGGGTCGACATCGTGGTGACGGTCCCTGGCGGCCGTTGCCGGTTCGCATCCCCCCTTTCCCAGACCCAAGAGACCTCCATGACCGACCGCACCACCGTTCACGGCCTGCAAGTGGCCACCTCCCTGCACCGCTTCGTCGAAGACCGGGTGCTGCCCGGCACGGGCGTGGACAGCGAGGCGTTCTGGAAAGGCTTCAGCGCGCTGGTGTCCGACCTGGCCCCGCGCAACATCGCCCTGCTGGCCGAGCGCGACCGCCTGCAGTCCGAACTCGACACCTGGCACCGCGCCAACCCGGGCCCGGTGCAGAACATGGCGGCATACCGCGCCTTCCTCGAACAGATCGGCTACCTGGTGCCCCAGCCGGCCGACGTGCAGGCCACCACCGCCAACGTGGACGACGAACTCGCCACGCAGGCCGGCCCGCAGCTGGTGGTGCCGATCCTGAACGCACGCTATGCGCTCAACGCGGCCAACGCGCGCTGGGGCTCGCTGTACGACGCGCTCTACGGCACCGACGCCATCCCCGAGACCGACGGCGCCGAAAAAGGCCAGGGCTACAACCCCGTGCGGGGCGCCCGCGTGATCGCGTTCGCCCGCGAGGTGCTCGACCAGGCCGCGCCGCTGGCCCAGGGCACGCACAAGAACGCCGCCGGCTACCGGGTGGAAGGCGGCCAACTGGTCGTCGCGCTGGAGGGCGGCGGCACCACCGGCCTGCAGGAACCGGCCCAGTTCGTGGGTTACCAGGGCGAGGCGTCGGCGCCTTCGTCCGTGCTGCTGCGCCACCACGGCCTGCACCTGGATCTGCAGATCGACCGCAGCACGCCCATCGGCAAGACCGATCCCGCCGGCGTGAGCGACCTGGTGGTGGAAGCCGCGCTCTCGACCATCCTGGACCTGGAAGACTCCGTGGCCGCCGTCGATGCCGAGGACAAGGTCAACGGCTACGCCAACTGGCTGGGCATCCTGAAGGCCGACCTCACCGAGCAGGTGAGCAAGGGCGGCAAGACCTTCACGCGCGGCCTGAACCCGGACCGCATCTATACCGCGCCTGATGGCGGCGGCGAGGTGCGCCTGCACGGCCGCTCGCTCATGTTCCTGCGCAACGTGGGCCACCTCATGACCAACCCGGCCGTGCTGTGGACCGATGCGCAGGGCACGCAGCGCGAGATTCCCGAAGGCATCCTGGACGCCGTGGTCACCACCACCATCGCGCTGCACGACCTGCAGGGCAAGGGGCAGGGCGGCATCCGCAACTCGCGCAAGGGCAGCGTCTACATCGTCAAGCCCAAGATGCACGGCCCGGCCGAGGTGGCCTTCGCCAGCGACCTGTTCGGCCGCGTGGAGCAGTTGCTGGGCTTGGCCGAAAACACCGTCAAGCTGGGCATCATGGACGAGGAGCGCCGCACCAGCGTCAACCTCAAGGCCTGCATCGCCGCGGCCTCGGCGCGCGTGGCGTTCATCAACACCGGCTTCCTGGACCGCACGGGCGACGAGATGCACACCGCCATGCAGGCCGGCCCCATGGTGCGCAAGGGCGACATGAAGGCCAGCGCCTGGATCCAGTCGTACGAGAAGAACAACGTGCTCGTGGGCCTGTCGTGCGGCCTGCGGGGCAAGGCGCAGATCGGCAAGGGCATGTGGGCCATGCCCGACCTGATGGCCGAGATGCTCAAACAGAAGATGGCCCACCCCAAGGCCGGCGCCAACACCGCCTGGGTCCCGAGCCCCACGGGCGCCACGCTGCATGCGCTGCACTACCACCAGGTCAACGTGGCCGAGGTGCAGAAGGCATTGGAAAAGACCGACGCCAACGCCGAGCGCGACAACCTGCTGACCGGCCTGCTCACGGTGCCGGTCACCGCCACGCCGCAGTGGAGCGATGCCGAAAAGCAACAGGAGCTGGACAACAACGCCCAGGGCATCCTGGGCTACGTGGTGCGCTGGATCGACCAGGGTGTGGGCTGCTCCAAGGTGCCCGACATCCACAACGTGGGCCTGATGGAGGACCGCGCCACGCTGCGCATCAGCAGCCAGCACATGGCCAACTGGCTGCTGCACGGCGTGGTGACCGAAGCGCAGGTGCGCGAAACCTTCGAGCGCATGGCCGCCGTGGTGGACCAGCAGAACGCCGGAGATCCGCTGTACCAGAAGATGGCCGGGCGCTTCGCCGAGTCGGCCGCCTACCAGGCCGCGTGCGACCTCGTCTTCAAGGGCGTGGAGCAGCCCAGCGGCTACACCGAGCCCCTGCTGCACGCCTGGCGGCTGAAGGTGAAGGCCGGCGCCGCCGTGCGCTGAAGCGGCTCGGCACCTTCCGCCCGGCCGGCGCCCCGCGTGCCGGCCCCCTTCGACGGGGCACCCATCCGGGTGCCCCGTTTTCGTTGGGCGCCCGAAAAACACGGCTTAACAGGGGTATCCGGGTAAATCCATATGTTCCGGCAAGGCGTAAGGGTTTGTAGTTGCGCTAGAGCAATGCGGAGAGAATCGCCCACCAACCAAGGGTTTTCCCTAGCCTCACCATGAACCTCCAAAACATTTCCATCGGAAAACGCCTGGGCCTGGCCTTCGGCGTGCTCATCCTCTTCATCGTCACCATGCTGGGCGTGGGCACCTGGAAATTGCAGTCGGTGGCGCAGGAGACGGCTTCGATGATGGCCCTGCCCCTGACCAAGGAGCGGCTCATCTCCGACTGGTACCGCACCATCTTCAGCAACGTGCGCCGCCACAGCGTGGTGGCCCGCAGCACCGACTCCACCCTGGCGCAGCAGTTCGCGGCGGACAACGCGACGGCCTCCAAGATGTCGTCCGAGCAGCAGAGCCAGCTGTCCAAGCTCATCAGCAGCCCGCAGGAGCAGGCCCTGTTCGACAAGGTCGGCGAAGAGCGCAAGCGCTTCGTCGTCGCCCGCGACGCCATCTACAAGGCCAAGGCCGAAGGCCGTTCGGAAGACGCCGAGCGCATCCTGAACACCGACTTCACCCCCGCGGGCGAGCAGTACCTGCAGGCGCTGCAGGCCCTGCTGGACTTCCAGCGTGCCGAGATCAACGCATCCTCCCAGGACGTGCAGGCCAACTACCAGAGCGGACGGCTGCAGCTCATCATCCTGGGCGCGCTGGCCACCCTGATCGCGCTGGCCCTGGCCGTGGGAATCACCCGCAGCATCACCCACCCGCTGCACGACGCCGTCGCCATGGCCAAGACCGTGGCCACGGGCGACCTCACCGTGTCGTCCGACAGCACCGCGCAGGACGAGACCGGCCAGCTGCTGCGCACGCTGAACGCCATGGGCGAGCAGCTGCGCACCGCCGTGGGCCAGGTGCGCCACGGGGCCGAAGGCATCGCCGTGGCCTCCAGCGAGATCGCGCGCGGCAACCTGGACCTGTCCAGCCGCACCGAAGAGCAGGCCAGCGCGCTGCAGCAGACGGCCGCGTCCATGGAGCAGATGACCGCCACCGTGCGCCAGAACGCCGACAACGCGCGCACCGCCAACCAGCTCGCGCAGGCCACCTCGGACAAGGCCGTGCGCGGCGGCGAGGTGGTGGGCAACGTGGTCTCCACGATGGGCGAAATCCACGCGGCCTCGCGCAAGATCGTGGACATCATCGGCGTGATCGACGGCATCGCTTTCCAGACCAACATCCTGGCGCTGAACGCGGCCGTGGAAGCCGCCCGGGCCGGCGAGCAGGGCCGCGGCTTCGCGGTGGTGGCGGGCGAGGTGCGCACGCTGGCGCAACGCAGCGCGGCGGCGGCCAAGGAGATCAAGGGTCTGATCGACGACTCGGTGCAGCGCGTGGACTCGGGCAACCGGCTGGTGGAGCAGGCCGGCGAAGCCATGCGCGAGGTGGTGGACGGCGTACGCCGCGTGACCGACCTCGTGGGCGAGATCAGCGTGGCCAGCCAGGAGCAGACCACCGGGCTGGAGCAGGTCAACCAGGCCATCTCGCAGATGGACACCGTGACGCAGCAGAACGCGGCGCTGGTCGAAGAGGCGGCTGCGGCCACCGGCTCGCTGAAATCGCAGACGGCGCAACTGGTGCGCGCGGTGGCGGTGTTTCGCGTCGGCAAAGCCGACGGCCCGGCGCTCGCGGCAGCGCGCCACGCGCCGGCCCTCGCGGGCTGACGCGAACGGGCGATGGCCGGTGCCCGGCGCGGGCACCGGCGGGCAATCGAATGCTATTTAATTGATAGCAATATGCCTTAGAAGAATATGTGCTGGAAGGCATTTTCACCCATTCCCTTGTGCGGCACCCCGCCGCGCTGGCGCGGTCTACACTGGCGCCTTGCCCCGACGCCATGACCGCTGCACCGCCCTCCCCTGCCCCGCTGGACCCCTCCCGCTGCCCCCTGTGCGGCGGGCGCAACCAGTGCGCCATCGAGGCCGGCACCCCCGCCGCGGATTGCTGGTGCATGGTGGCCGCAGTGTCCGCGCAGGCCCTGGCGCAGCTGGCCCCTGGCCAGCGCGGCACCGCCTGCCTGTGCCCCCGGTGCGCGGCCGGAACGGGCTCCGCGCCACAGGGCGCAGCAACCGGCGCGCCGATATGATGGCCGCTCCCTTTTTTGAACTCCCCTGAAGGACCGACATGCCGACGTACCACATCGAAATGATGGAAGGCCGCACCATCGAACAGAAGAAGAAGCTGGTGGAAGAGATCACCCGCGTTTCGGTGGAAATCCTCGGCGGCTCGCCCGACTCTGTGGACATCCTCATCACCGACGTCAAGCGCGAGAACTGGGCCACCGGCGGAAAGCTCTGGTCCGAGCGAACCTGATCCCGCCGGTCCCTTCTTGATCCCTGCCCGATGACCGGTCCCGGCTCCACCGCCCTGCTGCGCGAACGGTACGGCGAGCGCTACCGCTGGCTGCTCCTGCTGTCCGTGATGGTCGGCACGATGGCCTCCATCATGTCGTCGACCATCGTGAACGTGGCCATTCCCGACATGAGCCACTACTTCACACTCGGCCAGGAACGCGCGCAATGGGTGTCGTCGGGTTTCATGGTGGCCACCACGGTCGCCATGCTCACCACGCCGTGGCTGCTGGCCCGCTTCGGCTACCGCGCGACCTACGTGGGCGCCATGGTGCTGCTGCTGGTGGGCGGCATCGGCGGCGGCGTGGCCAGCCACTACGGGCTGGTGCTGGCCGCCCGGGTGCTCGAAGGGCTGGCCGCGGGCGTGGTGCAGCCGATTCCGGCGGTCATCATCCTCTACGCCTTCCAGCCGCACGAGCAGGGCCGCGCGAGCGGCATCTTCGGCATGGGCGTGGTCCTGGCTCCGGCCATCGGCCCGAGCATCGGCGGGCTGCTGGTGGACTGGTTCGGCTGGCGCTCGATCTTCTTCATGGTGGTGCCGTTCTGCATCGCCTCCATCGCGCTGGCCTACCGGTTCGTGCCGGTCAGCAGCCCCGGCGGCGCCGTGGCCGGCCAGTCCGGCAACGCGCTGGACTGGCGCGGGCTGGTGCTGGGCGCGGTCGGCACGCTGTGCCTGCTCAACGGCCTGGTGGCGCTGCACGGCGGGCCGGGCCTGCAGGCCTGCGCGCTGCTGCTGGCGGCCTTCGCGGCCCTGGCCGTCTTCATCGCGTGGCAGTGCCGGCAACTGGCGCGCGGCGCCACGCCGCTCATGGACCTGCGCCTGTTCGAATACCGGCAGTTCGCCATGGGCAGCATCGTGGCCTTCATCTACGGCACGGCACTCTTCGGCTCCACCTACCTGCTGCCGGTGTTCATGCAGCTGGGACTGCAGCTGTCGGCCTCGCACGTGGGCACCATCATGCTGCCGGCGGGCATCGTGCTGGCCATCACCATTCCCATCGTGGGCCGGCTGGCCGACCGCCACCCCACGCACTGGCTGGTGGGCACGGGCCTGGCGCTGCTGGCGATCTCGTTCGCGCTCATGGTGCTGGTCGATCTGACCAGCGGGCTGTGGATGCTGGTGGTCTTCGCGGTGCTGGGCCGCATCGGGCTCGGCTTCATCCTGCCCTCGCTCAACCTGGGCGCCATGCGGCCGCTGGCCAAGCCGCTCATCGCGCAGGGCTCCAGCGCCATCAGCTTCGTGCGCATGCTGGGCGGCGCGGCCGGCGTGAGCCTGTGCGGGATCGTGCTCGAATGGCGCATCGCCGCGCATGGCGACTCGCTGCAGAACGCGGTCAGCAGCCCGGCGCGCATCGCCGCCTTCGGCGAAACCTTCCTGCTGCTCACCGGCCTGTGCCTGCTGGCGCTGGTGGCCGCGTGGCAGTTGCGCGCGCCCAAAGCCGCGGCGCCGGGGCGCTGAACCCGATCCCGTCCCCCGCCTTTCGTCCTTCGTTCTTTTCCTTTCTTTTCTCCCAAAGCCCGCCATGTGCCAGTTGCTCGGAATGAATGCCAACACGCCGACCGACGTGACGTTCAGCTTCACGGGGTTCGCACAGCGTGCCGGTAACACGGCGGACCATTCCGACGGCTGGGGCATCGCGTTCTTCGAAGACAAGGGCCTGCGCCATTTCGTGGACCACCAGCGCGCGGTGGACTCGCCCGTGGCCGAGCTGATCCGCCGCTACCCCATCCAGAGCCGCAACGTCATCGCCCACATCCGCAAGGCCACGCAGGGCAGCGTCTCGCTGCAGAACTGCCACCCGTTCGTGCGCGAGCTGTGGGGCCGGTACTGGGTGTTCGCGCACAACGGCGACATCAAGGACTTCCGTCCGCGGCTGCATTCGCACTTCCACCCCGTGGGCACGACGGACAGCGAGCACGCCTTCTGCTGGATCATGCAGGAGCTGGCCAAGTCCCACGCGGGCGTGCCCAGCATTCCGGAGCTGACCATCACCCTGCGCGAACTGGCCTCGCGCATCGCCCCGCACGGCACGTTCAACTTCCTGCTGTCGAACGGCCAGGCGCTGTGGGCGCATGCCTCCACGCAGCTCTACTACATCGAGCGGCACCACCCTTTCTCGCAGGCGCGCCTGTGCGATGAGGACCTGCGCATCGATTTTTCCGCCCACACCACGCCGCAGGACCGCGTGGCCGTCGTCGTGACCGCGCCGCTCACCAGCGACGAGCAATGGACCGCGTTCCAGAGCGGCGAGTTGCGGGTGTTCGTGGACGGGGCCTGCGTCACGCCGTAGCGCGCCGGCACAGCGGCCGCAGCATCAGCCCAGCGGTTTCCACACGGGCGGTTCGGGGTCGGGATAGAACGGCACGCCGCCCCGCCCGGCCGGCTTGAACATCGCCTCCCGCTGGCGCTGGCGCTTGATCTCCCGGGGCTTGGCTTTATCGGAACACTGGCGGTGCGAACGGGACATGCACGGACCTCGCAAAGGTTCTGGGAATGACCGGATTACCGCACCGCCTGCAGCAACCACCGTGTGGGACGGCGCCCTCGCCCGGCATCGGACGGGCTCCCCGTGGGGAACGAACGGGGCCGGCGAAGGGCGCTTCCGGCCCCCTCCTACAGCCTGCGGCAATGCGATTGGTTACACCAGAGGCCTGATCCCGGAACCGCAATGAACGCCTCGACCCTTTTTCGACTCGCCAAGAAATCCTGCCAGGCCTGGCTCGACGACTACGCCCCCAGCATGGGGGCCGCCATCTCTTACTACACCGCGTTCTCCATTGCGCCGCTGCTCGTCATCGTGATCTCCATCGCCGGTGCCGTGTTCGGACAGGACGCGGTGCGCGGCACCATCGAAGGACAGATCTCCGGCCTGGTGGGGCGCGACGGCGCGCTCGCCATCCAGGGCCTCATCAAAAGCGCCCGCGAGCCCACAGAAGGCATCATCGCCAGCACCATCAGCCTGGTGCTGCTGGGCATCGGCGCGACCACGGTGTTCGGCGAGATCCAGAGCGCGCTCGACCGCATCTGGCACGTGCCGGAGCCCGCCAAACCGAGCGGCATCTGGGGCCTGCTGCGCGCGCGCTTCCTGTCGTTCGGGCTGATCCTCGGCCTGGCCTTCCTGCTCATGGCCTCGCTCACAGTCAGCGCCGCGGTGGCGGCGGCGGGCACGTGGCTCGGCGCCCTGATGCCGGGCTGGGAGCTGATGCTGATGGGCATCAACACCCTGCTGTCGATGAGCATCAGCTGCGTGCTGTTCGCGATGATCTTCAAGTTCATGCCCTCGGTGCCGATCGCCTGGCGCGACGTGTGGGTGGGCGCCGCGGTGACCGCCGTGCTGTTCGAGGTGGGCAAGGTGCTGATCGGCCTGTATGTGGGCAAGGCGGGCCTGAGCTCGACCTATGCCGCCGCCGGCGCCATCGCGGTCGTGCTGATCTGGGTGTATTACGCCGCGCAGATCTTCCTGCTGGGCGCGGAATTCACCAAGGTGTACGCGGCCGAGCGCGGCTCGCATGCCTCCGCCCCCGAGGCCTTGCTCGACCCGGTCGAACCCCGCAAGGGCGGGTCCGACGCCAACTCGGCGCTCACGCCCGTCACACCTTTGCCCGCGCCCGCCATGCAAGCGGCTCCGGCAGCGCCCTTGTCCACCGGCGCCCTGGCCACCACCGTGGCCCTGCTGGCCGCGCGCGTGGCGCTGTCGCTGTGGCTGGAGCGGCGTGAAAAGCGCGATGCGGTGCGCAGGCGCCGCTGATGCGGCGGTAATGCCGGACGCGAATCGGAAGAATGGGAAAAGGGGGAGAACCCAGTGCGTTGTCCGGCACTGCGGCGATCATCGATGGTGCGGCTGGCGGGGATCGAACCCACGACCCTTGGCTTCGGAGGCCAATACTCTATCCACTGAGCTACAGCCGCACAGCGGGCCATTGCGGCCCGATCAGTCGGTGATTATGGCACGGCCCTCGCAGCGTGCGGGCACACGTCCCGCAAAGAGCAGTCCTGCAGCCAGTCCGGCAGCGGGGGCAGCTCCAGCCCCAGCCCGCGCAGGTAGGCGTCCACCGAGGCACGGCCGGTCGCCGGGAGGTCGAAATTGGCGCGATTGAGGATCCAGCCCTGCAGCAGCCCTTCGAAGATCGCCTGCAAGGCGATGGCCGCGATCTGCGGGGGCATGGGCAGCTGCACCTTCTGGCTTTCGGCGGCCAGGCGCAGGTCGTTGGCGAGCTGCTCGCGGAAGGCGCCGCAGGCGGCGATGTGCCGGTCGCGCACGCCCGCCAGTTCCTCGACGTATTCCACCCGGAAGAAAGCGATCTCGAAGACACGCTGCATGCGCTGGTCCTGCGCCAGGTTGCGCAGCACCAGGTCGATCACGCCGCGCATGCGCTGCAGCGGCGCCATGTCTTCGTTGCTCTCGCATTCGCCGTTGGCGCGCTCCAGCGGCAGGGTGACGCGCTCCATCATCGCGTTGAACAGATCGACCTTGTCCTTGAAATGCCAGTAGATGGCGCCCCGCGTGGCGCCGGCGGCCTGCGCGATCTCGTTGAGCGACGCGTGCGACACACCCTTCTGGTAAAAGACCTGCTCGGCCGCATCCAGCAAACTATTGCGTGTCGCAACGGCGTCTTCTTTGGTGCGTCGGGCCATGGGGCATGTCTCCTTTTGTGTTCGATGTCCGCGTTTTTCTGGCATTGCCCACCCCGTGGAAAGGGCGGCGCCAGCGCTCCGCAGCAATTATACATTCATGTTTGTATGTATAATCGCGCACCGAATTCAAGGGCCATCTGCGTGGTTGATGCCGATCAAAGACATCTCCGTGCCTGCATGGCCTTTTCAATCAGCGCATTTCCGGAAGGACTTTCATGCTTCGCCTCAGTGACGATCTTGGCGTTTCCGCTGCCGCCCTCCACCCCGCACGCCGGGTCGTGGCCCTTTGCCTCAGCCTGGTCGCCGCCACCGTCCTGGTGGCCTGCGGCAAGAGCGAAGCCCCGGCCCAGGCCGGTGGCGGTGCGCCTCCCCCGCCCCAGGTGGGAGTGGTCACCGTGGCGCCCGGCGACGTGGGCCTCGTGACCGAGCTGCCCGGCCGGCTGGAAGCCTCCCGCGTCGCCGAAGTGCGTGCACGGGCCGCGGGTATCCTGCAAAAACGCCTGTTCACCGAAGGCAGCGACGTGAAGGCCGGGCAGAAGCTCTTCGCCATCGACGACGCGCCCTACCGGGCTTCGCTGGAAAGCGCCCGGGCGAGCGTGGCGCAAGCCGATGCCAACGTGGCCCAGACCCGCGCACTGGCCGAGCGCTACAAGCCGCTCGTGGCGGTCAACGCGATCAGCAAGCAGGAATACGACAACGCCGTCGCCTCGCAAAAGACCGCCGAAGCCAACCTCGCCGCCGCCCGCGCCTCCGTGACAACGGCGCAGATCAACGTGGGCTACGCGGCCGTGACCGCCCCCATTTCCGGCCGCATCGGCCGTGCGCTGGTGACCGAAGGCGCGCTGGTGGGCCAGGGCTCGGCCACCGAGCTGGCAGTCATCCAGCAGATCGACCCGCTGTACGTGAACTTCACGCAGTCCGCCTCCGAAGCACTCAAGCTCAAGGCGGGCCTGGCCAGCGGCAAGTACAAGCAGGCCGGCAAGGGCTCGGCCAGCGTGAGCGTCGTGCTGGAAGACGGCAGCCTCTATCCCCAGACCGGCAAGCTGCTCTTCACCGACCTGACGGTGGACCCGACCAGCGGCCAGGTCACGCTGCGCGCCGAGATCCCCAACACCGATCGCCAGCTGCTCCCCGGGCTCTACGTGCGCGTGCGCCTGGAGCAGGCCCAGGTGGCCGGCGGCGTGCTGCTGCCGCAGCAGGCCGTGACCCGCTCCGCCAAGGGCGACACCGTGATGGTGGTGGGCGCGGACAACCACCTCACGCCGCGCCCCATCAAGCTCGGGCCGGCCCAGGGCACGAACTGGGTGGTGCTCGAAGGCCTGCAGACGGGCGAGAAGGTCATGGTGGACGGCTTCCAGAAGCTGCCGCGCGGCAAGCCCGGCGATCCGATCGTGGTGCAGCCCGTGGCCTGGCAGGCCGGCGGCGCTGGCGCCGCGGCGCCCGGCGCGCCCGCCTCTGCGGCGGCTCCCGCTGCGTCCGCCGCTTCCGCTGCCGCCCCGGCCAAGCCATAAGAAGGAGCGCGGCACATGGCCAAGTTCTTCATCGAGCGCCCCATCTTCGCGTGGGTGATCACCATTTTCATCATCGTGATGGGGGCCATCTCCATCACGCGGCTGCCGATCGCGCAGTACCCCGCCGTCGCGCCGCCGACCATCCAGGTGTCGGTGGCCTATCCCGGCGCCAACGCCCAGACGCTGGAGGACAGCGTGCTGGCCGTCATCGAGCGCGAGATGAACGGTGCGAGCGGCCTGGCCTACGTCGAGACGACCAGCCAGGCCAACGGCACCGGCAGCATCGTGCTGAGCTTCGAGCCCGGCACCAATGCCGACCTCGCGCAGGTGGACGTGCAAAACCGGCTTTCGCGCGCCACGCCGCGGCTGCCGAGCGCCGTGACCCAGCAGGGCGTGCGCGTGGAGCAGTCGCGCTCCAACTTCCTGATGTTCGCCATGCTCACGACGGAAAGCCCCGACGTGAGCATCGAGGCGCTGAACGACTACGCGGCGCGCAACGTGGTTCCCGAACTGCAGCGCGTGGCCGGCGTGGGCACGCTCACGCAGTTCGGCTCGGAACGCGCCATGCGGATCTGGGTGGACCCGGCCAAGCTCAAGGGCTTCAACCTGTCGCTCGACCAGGTCAACGCCGCCATCCGCGCGCAGAACGCGCAGGTGTCCGCCGGTAACCTGGGCGATCTGCCGGCCGAGACGGGCCAGCCCGTGGCGGCCACCATCGTGGTGCAGGGCCAGTTGTCGTCGGCCGAAGAGTTCGGCCGCATCGTGCTGCGCGCCAACACGGACGGCTCGGCCGTCCGCCTCAGGGACGTGGCCCGCATCGAGCTGGGCTCGCAGAGCTACAACACCAGCGCGCGCCTGAACGGCAAGGACGCCGTGGGCCTGGGCGTGCAGCCCACGCCGTCTGCGAATGCCCTGGCCACGGCAAAGGCGGTGAAGGCCAAGCTGGAAGAGCTCAAGAAGTTCTTCCCGCAGGGCGTGAACTACGTGGTGCCGTACGACACCTCCAAGTTCGTGTCCGTCTCGATCGAGAAGGTGGTGCACACGCTGATCGAAGCCGTGGTGCTGGTGTTCATCGTGATGTTCCTGTTCCTGCAGAACTTCCGCTACACCATCATCCCGACCATCGTGGTGCCAGTGGCGCTGCTGGGCACCTTCGGCGTGCTGATGGCCATGGGCTTTTCGATCAACGTGCTGACCATGTTCGGCATGGTGCTGGTGATCGGGATCGTGGTGGACGATGCCATCGTGGTGGTGGAGAACGTCGAACGGATCATGGCCGAGGAAGGCCTGCCGCCGCTGCAGGCCACCCGCAAGGCCATGGGTCAGATCTCGGGCGCCGTGATCGGCGTGACCGTGGTGCTGATCTCGGTGTTCGTGCCGCTGGCGTTCTTCGCCGGCTCCACCGGCAACATCTACCGCCAGTTCGCGGCCACGATGGCCACGTCGATCGCCTTCTCGGCGTTCCTCGCGCTGTCGCTCACACCGGCCCTCTGCGCCACGCTGCTCAAGCCGATCGATCCCGAGCACCATGCCGAGAAGAAAGGCTTCTTCGGCTGGTTCAACCGTTCGTTCAAGAACGCCACGCACGGCTATGAGAGCGGCCTGAGCAAGATGCTGCGCCGCGGCGGCCGCATGATGATCGTGTACCTCGCGCTGATCGGCGCGGTGGCGGTGGTGTTCATGCGCCTGCCGACCTCGTTCCTGCCCAACGAAGACCAGGGCTACATCATCACCAACGTGCAGTTGCCGCCCGGCGCCGCGCAGTCGCGGACCAGCGAGGTGCTCAAGCAGGTCGAGGGCTACATGCTCAAGCAGCCCGAGGTCGAGAACATCGTGACCGTGGCGGGCTTCTCGTTCTCCGGCCAGGGCCAGAACGCGGGCCTGGCCTTCGTGATCCTGAAGGACTGGAGCGAGCGCTCCGGCGCCGAGCATGCGGCCTCGGCCGTGGCTGGCCGCGCCTTCGGCGCCCTCTCCGGTATCCGCGATGCCTTCATCTTCGCGCTGAGCCCGCCGCCCATTCCCGAACTGGGCACGGGCACCGGCTTCAACTTCCGGCTGCAGGACCGTGCGGGCCAGGGGCACGAGGCGCTGCTGGGGGCGCGCAACCAGCTGCTGGGCATGGCCGGGCAGAGCAAGGTCCTCGCGGGCGTTCGCCCCGACGGCATGGAAGATGCGCCGCAGATGCAGATCGACATCGACCGCGACAAGGCCAACGCCCTGGGCATCGGCTTCGACAGCATCAGCTCGGCGCTCTCGACCGCGCTGGGTTCGAGCTACATCAACGACTTCCCGAACAAGGGCCGCCTGCAGCGCGTCGTGGTGCAAGCCGACGCGGCGGCGCGGATGCGCCCGGAATCGGTGCTGGACCTGCCGGTCGTGAACAGCCAGGGCCAGACGGTGCCGCTGTCGACCTTCGCAACGACGCGCTGGATCACCGGCGCGATGCAGACGGTGCGCTACAACGGCTACCCGTCCATCAAGATCGCGGGCGATGCCGGTCCCGGCTTCACCACCGGCGATGCGATGAACGAGATGGAACGCCTGGCCGGCCAGCTGCCGCCCGGCTTCGGCTTCGAGTGGACGGGCCAGTCCCGCGAGGAAAAGCTCGCCGGCTCCCAGGCCATGATCCTCTACGCCTTCTCGCTGCTGGCGGTGTTCCTGTGCCTGGCCGCGCTGTATGAAAGCTGGACGATTCCCGTGTCGGTGCTGCTGGTGGTGCCGCTGGGCGTGCTCGGCGTGCTGCTGGCCACGCTAATGCGCGGGCTGTCGAACGACGTGTACTTCCAGATCGGCCTGGTGACCATCATCGGCCTGTCGGCGAAGAACGCGATCCTGATCGTGGAGTTCGCCAAGGACCTGCAGGCCGAGGGCAAGAGCGCACTGGAGGCCGCCCTCGAAGCCGCCCACCTGCGTTTCCGGCCGATCATCATGACCTCGCTGGCGTTCACGCTGGGCGTGGTGCCGCTGTTCATCGCCTCGGGCGCCAGCTCGGCCAGCCAGCGTGCCATCGGTACCGGCGTGATCGGCGGGATGATCACCGGCACCGTGCTGGCCGTGGTCTTCGTGCCCGTGTTCTTCGTGCTGGTGCGCACCTTCTTCAAGGGCAGCAAGCGCCAGCAGGAGCACGACGCCAAGCAGGTCCAGCACCGCCATGCCACGGAAAACCTTGAATGACGACCGATCCGCTGGAGACCCCCATGCCCCATCCCTCGTCCCTGCGCGCTAGTGCGCGCATCGCACGCCCCCTGCTGAGCGTGGTGGCTGCCGCTGCCGTGCTGGCGGGCTGCAGCTTCATCCCGACCTACGAGCGGCCCGCCGCTCCGGTGCCGCAGGCGTTCCCCAACGACGCGGCCGCCGGCGGCGCCGAAACGGCCAAGGCCGCCGCGGACATCGACTGGAAGGAATACTTCGCCGATGCACGCCTGCAGACGCTGATCGCCATCGCGCTGGAAAACAACCGCGACCTGCGCGTGGCCGCGCTCAACATCGAGCAGGCCCGCGCGCAGTTCCAGATCCAGCGCGCCGGCCAGTTCCCCACGGTGAACGCCGCCGTCAACGCGACGCGCCAGCCCGACACGACCACGCGCTCGTATGCCAACAGCTACCAGGTCGGCCTGGCGGTATCGGCCTGGGAAATCGACTTCTTCGGGCGCATCGCCGCCTTGAAGGAGCAGGCCCTGGCGCAGTATTTCGCCACCGAGGAGGCCCGCCGGTCCACCCAGCTGAGCCTGGTGTCGTCAGTCGCCACCGCCTGGTTCAACCTGCTGGCCGACGAGGAGCTGCTCGACATTTCCCGCCGCACGCTGGGCACGCGCGAAGAGTCGGTCAAGCTGACGCGCCTGCGCCTGGAAAACGGCGTGAGTTCCGAGCTGGACAACAGCCAGGCGGAAGGCCTGGCACAGGCCGCCCGCGCCACCTATGCGCAGCAGCGGCGCCAGCGCATGCAGGACGAGAACGCCCTGGCCCTGCTGCTGGGCCAGCCCCTGCCGCAGGACATCCGTGACAGCCTGGGCACCACGGTGTCGCGCTTGGCCGACGCACCCGCCATGCCGGCGCTGCCGGCAGGCCTGCCGTCCGACCTGCTCACGCGGCGCCCCGACATCCGCCAGGCCGAGCAGCAGCTCATCGCCGCCAACGCGAACATCGGCGCGGCGCGCGCGGCGTTCTTCCCGCGCATCTCGCTGACCGCGAGCGTGGGCACGGCGAGCAACGAGCTATCGGGCCTGTTCAAGAGCGGATCCTGGGCCTTCTCGCTGGCACCGCAGTTAGCGCTGCCGATCTTCGATGCCGGGCGCAACCAGGCCACGCTCGAATCGGCGCGGGCCGCACGCTCCATCTCGGTGGCGCAGTACGAGAAGTCGATCCAGACCGCCTTCCGCGAAGTGTCCGACGCCCTCGCAGGCCAGGCCACCCTCGGGGAACAGCTGGCAGCGCAGCGCGCCCAGGCGGATGCGGACGCCAAGCGCCTGCAGCTGTCGGACCTGCGCTACCGCAACGGCGTGTCCAGCTACCTCGATCTGCTGGATGCCCAGCGCTCGCTGTTCACCTCCGAGCAACTCGTGGTGCAGACGCGGCTCATCCAGCTGCAAAACCAGATCACCCTGTACAAGGTGCTGGGCGGCGGCTGGACGCCGCAGGACGAGCGCGCTGCAGGGTCCTGACCTTTTGCCCCCAGGCGGTGGTCCGGACCACCACCGCCTCCCTCGACGCCCTGCACGGATGCCTTCCTTGCAGGGCGTTTGCATTCAGGCGCCGCATTTACACCGCGGTTCGGCCGCCAGGGGGTAGCCCCATGTCTCAGGCCAGACTTTGACGCAGCGCAAACGCCAGGAAAAGCCGGCCGTTTTCCCTAACGGCCGGCCCCGGGGAGCCTTCCTATAATCAGCGGCTGGTTTCATCAAGCCCCCGATACATAGAGGACGTCATGAGCGACACCCCCCACGAAGAAGCGCACACCGGCCCCATCAAGAATCCCAAGCAACTGCTGTTGACGGTCTTCTTTTCGTTTGTGGTCCCGATCTTCGCCATCATCGGGCTCGTGATGTACGTGACCTCGGGCACCAAGCCGGCCGATGGCGCCGCGAACCCCGAACGGGCGCTGGCGGAACGCATCCAGAAGGTGGGCATGGTGGAAGTGCGCGATGCCAACCGCCCCCTGCGCCCCGGCGAGGAAGTCTTCAAGGGCCAGTGCGCCGCCTGCCATGCCACGGGCGCAGCAGGCGCCCCCAAGCTGGGTGACGCCGCGGCCTGGGGCCCGCGCATCAAGACCGGGTTCGAGGCGCTGGTGCATTCCGCCCTCGCCGGCAAGGGCGCGATGGCCCCGCAAGGCGGCGGCGACTTCAATGACACCGAGATCGCGCGCGGTGTGGCCTATATGGCCAACGCGGCCGGCGCCAAGTTCGAAGAGCCTGCCGCCCCCGTAGCCGCAGGGGCCTCCGGTGCCGCCACCGGGGCTTCCGACGCCGCTGCCGCCCCCACGGCAGCTGCAGCGCCCGCTTCCGCTGCACAGGCCACCGCGGCAGCAGCACCCGCTCCGGCCGCGGCACCCGCCGCCCCCACGACGACGGCCGCCGCCGGCGCTGGCGCTGGCGAAGCCCTGTATAAGCAGGCATGCCAGGTCTGCCATGCCGCCGGCATCGCCGGCGCGCCCAAGTTCGGCGACAAGGCCGCCTGGGCCGAACGCCTGAAGGACGGCATCGATGGCATGACCCGCATCGCCATCGCCGGCAAGGGCGCCATGCCGCCCCGCGGCGGCACGCAGGCGTCGGACGCGGACATCCACGCGGCGGTCGAGTTCATGGCCAACGCGGCCAAGTAAGACAAGGGACCCGACCTACCACAAAAGGCGGGGCATTCAACTCCATGCCCGTTTGGTAAGCCTTGAAAATTACTCAGGGCACTTCACAAAAGAAAAGGGACAGCGATTGCTTGTCCCTTTTTTATGCATTAACCAAATGAATCTGCATCCGGCAGGAATTCTCTACGGGGCAGACATTTCACCTCGGTTAAAACGATCGAAAATTCCCTTTCAAACTGAAATCATTGAAATATCAGTTCAATCAAAAGGCAAAAATCACTGCTTGACTTTTAAATCCAGTGAGAGCCATGTTATTATCAATTGAATCTTTCAATGACTTGATAATAATATGTCCAAGCTTGATATCACAAAGCTGCCCACAGTGATGCGATCAAACAATTGGGAGCGTGGGGCCCAATTGATGGAAAAGTGGTTTTCAGACCCATCAAACTCATCCCCCTCGAATGGTATAGCGTCTACAGACATCATTACCATGGATTGGGTTCTTGGCTTTTCCCGAGCGCGCCAAGTCTACGACACGCTGATCGCGGAACGCATTTGGCTGAATGAAGCTGCTCGCAGGGAGATTGTGAAGCTCCTCAAACGAAAGAACGCACTGGGCAGCGGCAAACAACGCTTTTTGCTACCCAGGATGCTGCAGTCCATGGAGAATGAAGCCATTCAATTTCGCGTGATTGGCGGAAACATGGACATGTTAGTAGGCCCCATGGACGACTTGAGGGCCGCATTGGGCAACTTCACGTTTCGCCTGGTGGTGGCCGGAACCGTAGAAGCTGAAATGACCGAGAAAAAAGTTGCCGCAGGCCCGGCACCGAAGGTTCCGACCGGCAATTATCTGGTGACCATCGAGGAGGTGGGCATCTATGTCAAGGACTCCTATGGGAACCTCTCAAAACTTCCGAATTTGCAAGGCTTGAACGCCGTAACTCGTGATTTGTAAGCGCGCCAAGTGGCTGAGACAGGGGTTTTGAGAGGTTCCCTGCAGGCGGGACGACACCAGCCGGTCG
>NZ_BQXI01000049.1:0-25764 GCF_030158955.1 Acidovorax sp. SUPP1855
CCTGATCCACCACCGCCAGCTTAAAGGCCAGTGTGTAGTCCTTCTGCGTTCTCTTAACCCATTGATCCACTTGACTTTCCTTTCTGATGAACAGAAAGGTGTCAACCTCATTCAGGACGGGTCACACACCACCAAAAGGCGGCTTCGGCCGCCTTTTTTCATGGCGCTGCCAGCGCCGTGGTCCCTGGGCGAATAACCGCTCCCGACCGGGGGCGCCGATTGGCGAGGCCCAGCGATTGGGAGATACTCCCCTGGCATCTCCCGCATGCCGCCGGCATGCCTTGCGAGGAACCTGAATGAAAAAAACACTCATCGCACTGATGGCCATCGCCGCCGTGGCGCCCGTCGCGTGGTCGCAGGATCGCATCTACCGCTGCGGCAATGAATACACCAACAATGCCAGCCAGGCCAAGGAGCGTGGCTGCAAACTGGTCGAAGGCGGCAATGTGACGGTCGTGCAGGGCGCGCGGCCAGGCGGGGCGCCAGCGGCCTCGGGTGGCAGCGCGCCGAGCGCCAGCACCTCGCCCGCCAACGCCCCCCGGGTGGACACCAACGACCAGCGCGCGAGGGACTCCGATGCGCGCGCCATCCTGGAAGCCGAACTCCGCAAGGCCGAGGCACGTCAGGCCGAGATCGCCAAGGAATACAACAACGGCGAGCCCCAGCGCACCGCCCTCGAACTGCGCAACCCCCAGCTGTGGATGGAGCGCACCGCCGAGCTGAAGGCCAGCCTCGCCCGCGCGGACAGCGATGTGGCCGGCATCAAGCGCGAACTCGCCCGCCTGCCCGCGGCCAATCGCTGAGCGTGGTGGCTTCTTCCAAACCCGATACCGCGCGCTACCAGGCGCTGGACCTCGTGTCCACGCTGGTGGCCGTGCTGCAACCCGACGGGGCCGTGCTGTTCGCCAATGCGTCCCTGGAGAACATGCTGGGACTGTCGCGGCGCACGCTCGAAGGCTCCGACTTCAGCGGCTATTTTTCCGACCCGGCGCTGCTGCAGACGGCCCTGGCCGGAGCGCGTGGGCAGGACTTCGCCGCGCTGCGCTTCGAGGCCGCGCTCCGTCGCGCCCAGCAGCAGGATGCGATGCCCGTGCACGTGCACCTGGCGGTCGCAGAGCACACGGGCGAAATCCTGGTCGAGCTGTGGCCTCTGGAGGCGCAGGCCCGGCAGGACCGCGAAGAGCGCCTGCGCGAACAGGCGCTGGCCAACAAGGAATTGATCCGCAACCTGGCGCACGAGATCAAGAACCCCTTGGGCGGCATTCGCGGCGCGGCGCAGTTGCTGGAGATGGAGCTCGACAATCCCGAGCTCACCGAATACACGCAGGTCATCATCCACGAGGCGGACCGGCTGCAGAGCCTGGTGGATCGCCTGCTGGCACCCCACCGCCATCCGCACCTGGTGGGCGACGTGAACATCCACGAGGTGTGCGAGCGTGTGCGGTCGCTGGTGCTGGTGGAGTACCCGCAGGGGCTGCGCGTGCAGCGCGACTACGACACCTCGATTCCCGAGTTCCGCGGCGATCGCGCGCAACTCATCCAGGCGCTGCTGAACATCGTGCAGAACGCCGCACAGGTGCTGACCGAACGCATCGCCGTGGGCGACGCGCTCATCACGTTGAGCACGCGCGTGGCGCGCCAGGTCACCTTCGGCCGGCAGCGGTATCGGCTGGCACTGGAATTGCATGTCATCGACAACGGACCGGGCGTGCCCGAAGCCATCAAGGAGCGGATTTTCTATCCCTTGGTGACAGGGCGTGATGGGGGATCGGGGTTGGGGCTGACGCTGGCGCAAACCTTTGTGCAGCGGCACCACGGATTGATCGAATGCGACAGCGTGCCGGGTCGCACCGATTTCCGAATCCTCATTCCCTTGCCTTGAGGTCCCGATAAGCAATCCATGGGAACAAGGTAGAACCAACACATGAAGCCGATCTGGATAGTAGATGACGACCCCTCGATCCGCTTCGTCCTAGAGAAGGCGCTGGCACGCGAGAGCTTGCCGACGCGCAGCTTCACCCACCCGCGCGAGGTGCTGGACGCGCTGGCCGAAATCACCCCCGGCGATCCCGAGCGGCAAGGTCCGCAGGTGCTGGTGAGCGACATCCGCATGCCGGGTGGCTCGGGCCTGCAACTGCTGGAGAAAGTGCGCGAACAGCAGCCGGGCCTGCCCGTCATCATCATGACGGCGTATTCGGATCTGGACAGCGCGGTCTCGGCCTTCCAGCGCGGCGCCTTCGAATACCTTCCCAAGCCCTTCGACCTGCCCAAGGCGGTGGAACTGATCCGCCGCGCCGTCGAAGAAAGCCAGCGCGAAGAAGTCACCGAAGAGCGCCAGACCGCCACGCCTGAAATGCTGGGCCAGGCCCCGGCCATGCAGGACGTGTTCCGGGCCATCGGGCGACTGAGCCAGAGCCAGGTCACGGTGCTCATCACCGGTGAATCGGGTTCGGGCAAGGAACTGGTGGCGCGCGCGCTGCACAAGCATTCGCCCGTGGCCGGCGGCCCCTTCGTGGCCATCAACACCGCGGCCATCCCGAAAGACCTGCTGGAGAGCGAACTGTTCGGCCACGAGCGCGGCGCCTTCACCGGCGCGCAGACGCAGCGGCGCGGGCGCTTCGAGCAGGCGGAAGGCGGCACGCTGTTCCTCGATGAAATCGGCGATATGCCGTTCGACCTGCAAACGCGGCTGTTGCGCGTGCTTTCCGATGGCCAGTTCTACCGCGTGGGCGGCCATGCCGGCGTCAAGGCCCATGTGCGGGTGATCGCGGCGACCCACCAGGACCTGGAACGCCGGGTGAAGGACGGCGTGTTCCGCGAAGACCTTTTCCACCGCCTCAACGTCATCCGGTTGCGTCTGCCCGCGCTGCGCGAGCGCCATGAAGACGTGCCCATGCTGACGCGGCACTTCCTGCAGCAAAGCGCGCGGCAGCTGGGCGTGGAGCCCAAGCGCATCTCCGACGCCGCGCTCGTCCGGCTGGGCCACTTCGGCTTTCCAGGCAACGTGCGGCAACTGGAGAACATCTGCCACTGGCTGACCGTGATGGCACCAGCGCAGGTGATCTCGCTGCAGGACCTGCCACCCGAAGTCCTGGAGGCGCCGGTGGCGGCAACGCCGCTGGAAGCTGCAGCGGCCTTTCCAGAGCCGCGCAGCGAGGCGCCGGTTTCCACTCTGGCGTCCCCGGCTTCACAAGGCACCGCACCGGCCATTTCTGCGGCGGCGGCGTTGCCCCGGGAAGACCGGGTGTTTGCCGCACCGGCCCTTGGCGCGGCCATCCCGCCGGCCGGGGCGTCGCAGGTGATCCTCGCCGACCCGCCGGGTTGGGAGCAGGCGCTGGAAGCCGAGGCGCACAAGCTGCTGTCCGGGGGGCAGACCGAGGTCTGGGATGCGCTGTCGCGGCGCTTCGAGTCGCGCCTCATCCGCACGGCGCTGGCCGCTACGCACGGACGGCGCATGGAGGCGGCGCAGCGCCTCGGAATCGGCCGCAACACCATCACGCGCAAGATCCAGGAGCTGGGCCTGGATGCGCCCGAAGATGCATGACAAAAAGGCCTCTACGGCAGTGAAAACGCCGGCATGTAGCTATTGATTTTGTAGCAATAGAGCAAGATCCGGCCAGTGTTTTCACGCCGGCCTGTGCAGGCACGAGTCCTACAGGCGTGCGGTGCACAGGCCGACCTCCGGCGCAATGGATGCCTTGAAGAATGAAGGCACTGTTCAACCAACCGGAGTTACTTCATGTCCGATTTCAACGATGCAAACCGCGACCCTCTGACCAACGAGCCTGGCGCACACCCCGTGGGCACCGGCGTCGGCGCTGCTGGTGGCGCGATGGCGGGGGCGGCGGCCGGTGCCTTCGGCGGCCCGATCGGCGCCGCGGTCGGCGGTGTGGCGGGTGCGGTGGTCGGCGGCCTGGCCGGCAAGGCGGCTGCCGAGTCGGTCAACCCCACCGTGGAAGACGCCTACTGGCGTGAAAGCTACGACCGCGAGCCCTACTACGTGAAGGGCCGTGCCTATGACGAATACCGTCCCGCCTACGAACTGGGCTGGAGCTCGGTCGGCCGCTATGACGGTGATTTCGAAGCCGTCGAACCCAACCTGGCCCGTGACTGGGGCACGGCACGCTCGACCAGTCGCCTGGAATGGGAAGAAGCCCGCCCCGCTGCCCGCGCCGCCTGGGAGCGCGCAGGCCGCGGCACCACTTTGGCCTCCGACTCCACGTACGGCAACACCTACGACAACACCACTGCCCTGGTGGACAACGACGACGTGGTCGATGTGCTGGACGACCTGCTGGAATCCTGCCGCGATGGCGAATACGGCTTCAAGGCTTCGGCCGAGCACGCCGACTCGCCGGAACTGAAGGGCATCTTCCTGCGCCATGCCAGCGAATGCGCGGCTGCGGCCACGGAACTGGAGCGCGAAATCCGCAACCACGGTGGCGAGCCATCCAGCGGTGGTTCGATGTCCGGTGCGCTGCATCGCGGCTGGGTGTCCGTCAAGGCGGCGATGTCCACGCGTGACGACAAGGCCGTGCTGGAAGAGTGCGAGCGCGGTGAAGACGCGGCCGTGGCTCGTTACCGCAAGGCGCTGAAGGCGTCTCTGCCGGCCAACGTGCGTGCCATGGTGGAACGCCAGGCCGAAGGTGCCCAGCGCAATCACGACGAAGTGCGTGCCTTGCGCAATCGCTTCCAGGCTGCGGCATAACGCTTCCTTAGCCGGTTCCGCGAAAGCTGAATGCCGCGCTGTCACCGCCACTGCGGTGGCCGTGGCGGTGGTTATTTCGCTGCAACCCTGTGCCCCAAAAGCCCCGGACCCCGGGGCTTTTTTGCGTTTGCCAGCAATCCTGCAAATCTTGTTCGCATCGTGCTGCGGCGCTTCGCTTGGGGGCCTGCAACGGTCCGTGGACGAACCCTAGAGTGAGCGGTTCACCGGTGGTGTGCTCACCCGGTGGACCATTCCGTTCACAACAAAAGGGGGAGATTTCATGAACGCAATCCACAGCAGCCCGGTATCTGCCCGGCGGCCGGGTCCCGAACGGGGGCAGAGCTTTCCTGGTGCCGATCGGCGCGAGACCAACGCCAACACGGACGCGCTCCCGCAACGCTCCCGTGCGCAAACCACGGCGTCTTCGGGCGGGCTCCAGCCGCTTTTTCCACGCTCTGGCAGGCCGCACGGCGACGCCGTCGCGCCTTCGCCCCGGGCCGCATTGCCGCGGCCACCCGGGTCGGTACGGCCGGCCGGGGGCGAGCATGCCGCCATGCCTGGATCCATCTCCTCCTTGGAGGCCGCTTCGTTCGTCGAGATCGACCTGTCCGACAGCGTGTCTGACCGGACCTCGGTCTATTTCTCCGCCCGAACGTCTCTCCCTCGGGAGGAGGCGTTGCATGACGCCGCTGAGGACACGATTGCCTCACTCCTGGGCCCGGGCGCCGCGCAGGCGCCGGACGTGGTCGCGCGGCTGGAGCGCAACACCGAAGTGCTTTTCACGAAAGGCATCGACACCCCGAAGAAGCTCCACGATTTCCTGAGCCAGGCGTGGCGGCACGATGCGACGCTGAGTTTTATCGGAATGGGCTTTGCCGACGGCGCGGGCTACATGGCCGCCATGACGACGGCCAACGAGAAGCTGGTGGCGATGCTGCCGCTGGCGCTGCTCAAGAACCCCTCCCTGCTGGGGCTGGCGGTGGGCGTCGGCGTGGGCGCGGTGGATGTGTTCACCAGCGTGGTGGGCGGGGCCATCATCAAGCCCGGTATCTACAACGACTACGGCGGGAATGCCCGGCTGCCGGCGTCACTGCGGCCGGATCCGCATGCAGAGATTGTCAAGAACGCGGGCGTTTCGGCGGGGCTCAACGTGGCCAAGAACCTGCCCAGGACGGTGGAGCCCTACATCCAGGCGGCCATCGAGGGCCGGGGCGACCACAGCGTGAACCGTGCCTGGGCGGACCGCATCGACGCGACTTTCATCGATGGGTTCGGCGGCATGCTGGCCGCCGGGGCGAAAAACGTGATGAAGCTGTCGCAGACGGTGCCATATGACGCCCGCATGCTGCTGCGCGACGACCTGCCCGAAGTCATCGACAAGACCCAGGCCTCCTGGGGCGACAGGATCAAGGCCATGGGCCCGTCGGCGCTGCAGGGCGCCAAATCCCTGGTGACCTCGCCCGTGCCGGTCGCGGTGGTGGCCACGGTGGGCCTGTTTGCGTCCGAGCTCTTTGCCGCCAACGCCAGCATCGACCTCGCAGGATCGCCGGCATCGCTGCCCCCCGACCGGGCCGATGCCGGCATGCTGGCGGGCAAGCGGGCCTCGTCGGTCATGCTGTTCGGACTCATGTCGGGGTTGATCGAAATCGGGGTCCCGTATGTGGCCCAGGGCGGTGCCTACGCCGCCCGGAAAATCCAGGACGGCTGGCAGCAGGCGCCCAACGTGATGGCCTGGGCGCAGGAGCGCCTGGGGCCCACCGCCCGCAGGCCGCTGGATGTGGAAATGGGGCTGGCGGGCACGGCCCGTCGCTGACCGCCGCCGGCCCGCGAGGGGCCGCGGTTTCGTTGGTCAGTCCAGCGTGGCGACGACCGGCGCGTGGTCGCTGGGCTGCGGGTTCTTGCGCGGCGCGCGGTCGATCGTGCAAGCGGTCACGCGCGCCCGCAGCGCTTCGCTCACCAGGATGTGGTCGATGCGCAGGCCGCGGTTCTTCTGGAAGCCCAGCATGCGGTAGTCCCACCACGAGTAGCTCTTTTCGGGCTGGTCGAACAGTCGGTAGGCGTCGGTCAGGCCCAGTTGCAGCAGCTGCTGGAAATGGCCGCGTTCCTCCACGGTGTGGTGGATGGTGTCCTTGAGGCCCACCGGATCGAACGAGTCGCGGTCTTCGGGGGCCACGTTGAAATCGCCCAGCAGGGCCAGGCGCGGGTGCGCCTGCAGTTCCTCACGCAGCCAGCGGTGCAGCGCTTCGAGCCACAGCATCTTGTAGGCGAATTTTTCCGACCCTGGCGCCTGGCCGTTGACGAAATAACCATTCACCAGCCGCAGGGGGCCGTCCGGGGTGTCCAGCGTGGCGGCGATCACGCGGGCCTGCGCGTCTTCGTGGGCGGGGATGTTCCGCACCACGTCGCGCAGCGGGGTGCGGCTCAGGATGGCGACGCCGTTGTAGGTTTTCTGGCCGAAGGCCACCGCGTGGTAGCCGATCTCCTTCAACGCGTCGTGGGGAAACTTTTCGTCCACCAGTTTCAGTTCCTGCAGGCACAGCGCGTCCACGGGGTTGTCGGCGAGCCAGGCGATCACCTGGGGCAGGCGCACGGAGAGGGAGTTGATGTTCCAGGTGGCAAGTTTCATGTTCGACCCATCTTGGTGGCGCACGCGCCGTTCGTCTTCGGAGCATCCTCCGCCTGCTGCCATGTGGCTTCGCGTGGGGATGAATCCGCCGATTTTCCCCCGGGTGGGCAAGGCCCGTGCGAAATGGCTGGGCGAGGCGTCGCTGCGGTGTCGTGGAGGGCCGCTCGCCATGTCGCTTGTGGGTCGAGAAGGCCTGCAATGCCCGGGAAAAGAGGCCTGAGTGGCAGCGCGAGGAAACCGATGGCGGCAGGCCGCGCGGCGGAGAACGAAGGCGTCGTAAAGGCAGGGGAGGGGTTTCTGTGCGGCGCCTTGAAGCCGCAACCTTCGCCCAGCGAAAGCGTTCAGCGCAGCGGCGACAGAATGCCCGTGAGGCGCCGCCAATCGACGGGCTTGAGAAAGTGGTGGTCCACCACCGCCAGCAGTTCGGTGACGCGGTCGTTGGTGTCCGTCCAGCCGGTCAGGGCGATCAGGACGATATCGTCGTTGTGCTTGTCGCGCACGCGCCGCGCCAGTTCCAGGCCATCCATGCCTGGCATGTCGAAATCCAGCAGCACGCAGGCCGGTTGGTGCTTTTCGATGTAGTTCAGCGCGTCCGCGCCGCTGTTGGCAATCGCAGCGGTAAAACCATCCAGTTGGAGGGCCATGGCTGCCAGCTCCGCCGTCTCGGGATGATCGTCCACCACCAGTATTTCCGCCGCCCTTTGAGTCATTCCGCTCGTCTTTCTAGTAACTGCGTTTTATACCTGCAAGCGCTCCAACCGCCTATGTCAAAAGACATGGCATGGCCGCCAGCGCCGCGTGGCAAACGGAGTTCCTGCAATAGGGGTTTGTGGGTGGTCGTCACGGCGACGGGGCGAGCGGCGCGTCGGCACGCGCGGTCTCCTGCGGGCCACGCAACTGCGGCAGGCAGTCGGGGTATTCGCGCTGGATGAAGGTGACCAGCGCCTCGCGCACGCGGCAGCGCAGGTCGAACGCCAGGCCCGACGATCGGGCCGAGACCAGCACGCGGATCTGGATGGTGCGCTCGGTCACGTCGGTGAGCTGCAGCACGCTCACACGCCGGTCCCACTCCGGTGCCGTCTCCAGGATGCGGTCCAGTTCGGCACGCAGCGGGTCCAGCGGCAGGCGGTAGTCCGCGAAAAGGAACACGGTGCCCAGGATCTGCGAGCTGGTGCGGGTCCAGTTCTGGAAAGGGTTCTCGATGAACCACTGCAGCGGGATGATCAGCCGCCGCTCGTCCCAGATGGCCAGCACCACGTAGGTGCCCGTGATCTCTTCCACACGGCCCCATTCTCCCTGCACGATCAGCACGTCGTCGATGCGGATGGGCTGGGCCAGCGCGATCTGCAGGCCCGCGATGATGTTGCTGAACACGGGCCGTGCCGCGATACCGGCCACGATGCCGACCACGCCGGCCGAGGCCAGCAGGCTGGCGCCCACCTGCCGTGCGCCAGGAAAGGTCATGAGCATGAGCGACACGGCTGCCATCACCACGCCCGTCATGGCGGTGCGCGACAGCACCCGGGCCTGGGTGGCGACGCGGCGCGCCGTCAGGTTGTCTTCCACGTTCGCCGGGTAGCGGGCGATGAGCCCGTCCGCCACCCCGCCGATGGCGGCGATCAGCGCCCAGGCCGTCACCGCGATGAGCGCCAGCCCCGTGAGGTGCCGCACCGTGCCGAGGTGGGGTAGCGTATCGGCGGCGGCCACCCAGACCAGTTGCGTGGCGAACAGGGGCAGCAGCACGCGCATGGCGGGCACGCAGGCCTGCACGACGGTCTGCAGCACGGGCAGCCCGCGCGTGGCCCGCAGGGCGAGCAGCGCGGCGATGCGGTGGGCCATGGCACCGGCCATGGCGGCCAGGCTGGCGCCGAGCAAGGTGGCGAGCCAGGGGGAGAGGGACAGAAAATCCAGCATCGTCGAGGGGGCTCCTTGGGATGGGGTGGCAAGAAAAGAGACGGCGGCGGGATGGGCGGGCCGCTTCGGGCCTGCTGCTCGCCGGCCGGGCGAGATGGGACATGGGTAAGGCCGGTTAAACCCCCCGGGTTTTTATCGGGCGGTGCCCTGTTCGCAGGGGGCCGGGGCCGGGTACATCCCGATTGTCCAAAAACTGCTTGGAAGTAAAAGGTTCCAAGAACTGTTACGTTTTGACATACTGCAGGGCGCGTGCCCCTCGGGCATGTCCTGACCAGTGTGTGTGTCCTGCCGTGATGGAAGGTTCAAAGCGACTGTGATGGTGTCTCCAGGAATGCATAGCGTGCGCGCTGCCTGCGCGCCCGCCTTCGGCCCCCTGGGCCGGCCGGCGGCATGGGGTACCGGCCCATGGCGGTGAGCACCCGCTCCGGCGGCATCGGCGGCCTGCACGACCATGCCATGGGCGACTGGCGGTGGCGCCGCGGTGCCGCGCTGGTCGTTGCCATGGCGCTGCTCGGTGCGTGGCTGGTGGTCGAAACCGTGGCGCACGTGCGCGCGGCGGGTCGGGGGGAGGAGCGCAGCCGCCAGCTGGCGCACACGGCCGATTCGCTGCTCAACCAAAGCATGGGCAGCCCGATCCTCGGTGCCGTGACGTTGCTGGGGCTCAGCGAGCCCGCGCTGAAAGAGGTGGCGACCGGCGAACTGCCCCCCGATGCGCCCGAGGCGCTCGCCCGCCTGGCCGTGGTGCGCGGCCGGTTCCTCATGAGCGGCGTGTACGTGCTGTCGCGCGATGGCACCGTGGTGGCGCACGAGACGCCGGGCGCGCCGTCCACCGGCATCAACCTGGCCTACCGGCCGTATTTCCAGCAGGCCATCCGGGGCGGCGTGAACGTGTACCCGGCCCTGGGCAGCAACACGCAGGAGCGCGGCCTGTACTACGCCGCGCCGCTGTACGAGGGCGATTCTCCGGCCAGCGCCATCATCGGCGTGGTGATGGTCAAGGTGGCGTTCGACGCGTTCGATGCGCAGATGGCCCGCTCGGGCTACCCCATGCTGCTGATGTCGCCCAAGGGCGTGGCCTTTTCGGCCACCCGGCCCGAATGGCGCTACGCCATGGCGCCGCCGCTCACCCAGGCGCGCATCGATGCCGTGCGCGACCAGCGGCAGTTCGGCAAGGTCTTCGACAACGGCGTGGCGTCGGCGCTGCCGTTCCGGCTCGATGCGCGCGAGGTGGTGGTGAACGGGACGACCTACGCGCTCGACAAGCACCCGCTCGACTGGAAGGATCCCGACGGCACCTGGCAGCTCGTCGCGCTGGACGATGTGAGCGCGCTGCTGCCCCCGTCACGGCGCTGGCTGATCGGCGGCGGCACGTTCGCCCTGCTGCTGCTCATGGGCGGGATGATGCTGGAGATGCTGCGCCACCGCGCGCGCATGGCGTCCGCGATGGAGCGGTTCCAGGTGCTGGGCGCGGCGCTGCAGACCAGCCCGGTGGCGGTGGTCATCACCGACGCGCAGGGGCGCATCGAATGGGTCAACACCGAGTACGAGCGCAACAGCGGCCGCACGCTGCAGGAGGTGCGTGGCCAGAAGCCCTCGGTCATCTCCAGCGGCCAGACGCCGCCCGAGACCTACCAGCAGCTGTGGGCGCGGCTGCTGTCAGGCCAGTCCTGGCGCGGCGAATTCATCAACCGCCGGGCGGACGGCACCCTGTTCCATGAAGAGGCGACGCTCTCGCCCGTGTTCGACCAGCGGGGCCGGCGCATCGCCATCGTCGGGCTGCACGAGGACGTCACCGGCCGCATCACGGCCCACCACGAGCTGCAGCGGCGCGAGCGCCTGCTCAACGACCTGCTGGCCCAGCAGACCGCCATCTTCGACAATGCGCCGCCGATCCTGCTGGTGTGCGACGGCGTGTTCCGCCAGTTCAACCCGGCGTTCACCGAGTTGATGAAAGGCTCGGCCACCGAGTTGCTCGGTCACTCCGTATCGCGGATATTCGGCGGCGCGCAGGGCCATGGCGTGTTCCTGGAGCGCACCGGCGCCCGGCTGGCGGCGGGCGAGGCGGTCCGGGAGGTCTGCACGCTGCACCGCCTGGACGGCACGACGTTCGAGGCCCGCGTGTCCGGCCGCAGCCTCGAGATGGACGGCTTCAGCGATTCATGCCTGTGGGTGATCGAGGACGTGAGCGAGACGCGCGCGGCCGAGGAGGCCATGCGCGAGATCAATGACCGCCTGGCGCTGGCGCAGGAGGCCGGCAAGGTGGGCGTGTTCGATCTGGACCTGGCCTCGGACCGGCTGGTGTGGAGCGACAAGCTCGAATCCCTGTACGGCGTGCCGCCGCAGCCCGAAGGGCGCAGCCTGCAGGACTGGCTCGACCGTCTGCACCCCGAAGACCGGGCCCGCGCCCAGGCGCGCATCGACAGCGCGCTGGCTGGCAGCGACGGCCAGTTGCAGGACTCCTGGCGCGTGGTGCGGCACGATGGCGAGGTGCGCTGGTTCCTGTGCGCGGCGCGCATCATCCGCGACGACGAAGGCCGCGCGCGGCGACTGATCGGCGTGCAGGTGGACGTGAACGACCAGAAGTTGCTGGAGGCACAGGTGGCCGAGCAGCTGGTGTTCCAGCAGGCGCTCATCGACGCGATTCCCGTGCCGCTGTTCTACAAGGATGCGGAGGGGCGCTACGTGGGCTTCAACCGGGCCTACGAGCGCGCCTTCGGCGTGCGCCGCAACGACCTCATCGGCCGCACCGTGCTGGACCTGCATTACCTGTCCGAGGCCGAGCGCGCCGCCTTCGACTCCGATGCGCAGTTCGCGCTGAGCGGCGCGCAGTCGGTGCACAAGGAGGTGGACCTGCCGTATGCCGACGGCGAGATCCACCACACCTTGTTCTGGCTGCACGGGTTCCAGCGGCCGGACGGCACGCCGGGCGGCGTCATCGGCACCTTCGTGGACATCACCGACCGCCAGCGTGCCGAGCGCGAGCTGCGCCGCGCCAAGGAGATGGCGGAGGAGACCACGGCGCTCAAATCCAACTTCCTGGCCAACATGAGCCATGAGATCCGCACGCCGATGAACGCCATCATCGGCATGTCGCATCTGGCGCTCAAATCGGGCCTCACGCCGCGCCAGAGCGACTACGTCTCCAAGATCCAGCAGGCCGGCCAGCACCTGCTGGGCGTGATCAACGACATCCTGGATTTCTCCAAGATCGAGGCCGGCAAGCTCATCGTGGAAAAGCAGCCCTTCGTGCTCGACCGCATGCTCGAGGGCGTGGCCGACGTGGTGGGCTACAAGGCGGGCGTGAAGGGGCTGGAGCTGGTGCTCGATGCCGCCGCCGACGTGCCCGCGCACCTGGTGGGCGATGCGCTGCGGCTGGGGCAGATCCTCATCAACTTCGCCAACAACGCCATCAAGTTCACCGAGCGCGGCGAGATCCACATCCTGGTGCGCGTGCTCGAGCGCGCCGGCCAGCGCGTGCTGCTGCGCTTCGAGGTGCGCGACACCGGCATCGGCATGACCCCCGAGCAGATGGGGCGGCTGTTCCAGAGCTTCCAGCAGGCCGATGCGTCCACCACGCGGCGCTACGGCGGCACCGGCCTGGGCCTGGCCATCTGCAAGAACCTGGCCGAACTCATGGGCGGCGAGGTGGGCGCCGAAAGCGAGCCCGGCAAGGGCTCGGCCTTCTGGGTGACGCTGCCGCTCGATTGCGGTATGACCGTTCCCGCACTGCTGCCGCCGCCCGGGGTGCGCGGGCGCCGCGTGCTGGTGGTGGACGACAACCAGACGGCGGCCACCGTGCTGTCCGACATGCTGCAGGCCATGGGCTTCGAGACGACCGAGGTGGAGTCCGGCCTGCAGGCGCTGGCCGCGCTGCGCCAGGGCATCGACGAGCGGCACCCCTACGGCCTGCTGCTGATCGACTGGCACATGCCGGGCATGGACGGCATCGAGCTGGCCCGCCGCATCCGCGAGATCGGCCTGGACCGCGTGCCGCAGATGCTCATGGTCACCGCCTACGGGCGCGAAGAGGTCATGCTCGCCGCCCGCGCGCAGGGCATCGAGACCGTGCTGGTCAAGCCGGTGAGCGCCTCGGTGCTGTACGACACGCTCATGCAGCCGCTGGAGCACGGCTGGATGCCCACGCAGGCCCACCTGGCCCAGCCCGGCAGCGACCAGCCGCCGCTGGCCGTTCGCGGCGCCACCGTGCTGCTGGTGGAGGACAACGAACTGAACCAGCTCGTGGCCCTGGAGCTGCTGCGCGATGCCGGATTCGTGGTGGACGTGGCCGCGCACGGGCAGGCCGCGCTCGAATGCATCGAGCGCCAGGACTACGACGCCGTGCTCATGGACATGCAGATGCCCGTGATGGATGGCGAGACCGCCACACGCACGCTGCGCGCGGACCCGCGCCACTCCAACCTGCCGATCATCGCCATGACCGCCAACGCCATGGAGTCCGACCGCCAGCGCTGCTTTGCCGCCGGCATGAACGACCACGTTCCCAAGCCCATCGAACCGGCGGTGCTCTGGCGGGCGCTGGCCCGCTGGATCCGGCCGCGTCCGGGACTGGGCGTGCGCCTGGACGAGGCCGGCGGGGCGGCGGGACCCTCGGCGGCCGCCGGCCCGACGGGCTCCGGGGCCTCGGCCGCGACCGCCCCCGCGCTGGGCGGGCCTGCGCAACTGCCCCAGGGTGTGCCGGGGCTCGACACGGCGCTCGGGCTGCAGCGCGCGCTGGGCCGGCCCGCGCTGTATGCCGACATGCTGCGCCGCTTCGCCGAAGGCCAGCGGCACGTGGCGCGCGACCTGTCCGGCGCGGTGCGGGCGCAGGATTGGGAGCAGGCCGAGCGGCTGGCGCACACGCTGCGCTCGGTGGCGGCCAACATCGGCGCGCAGCCGCTGTCGCACGAGGCCGAGGCGCTGGAGCAGGCGCTGCGCACCGGCCAGCGCAGCGCCACGCTGCAGCGCCTGTGCGACGGCGTGGACCGGCGCGTGGCCGAGCTGCTGGAAGGCCTGGACGCTTGGGCGGCGGCGGCGCAACCCGCTGACCCCTTGCCGGCGGATGCGCTGCCGGGCCAGCCGGCGCCGATGGCGCTGCGCCCGGCCTTGCAGCGCCTGCAGGTGCTGCTGCAGGCCGACGACCCGGCCGCCGTGGACCATCTGCAGCAAAATAGGCCGGTGCTGGAAAGTGCGTTGGGCGCGGCGTTCGCCGCGCTGGAAGCGGATACCCGGAGTTTCGAGTTTGAGCGGGCCTTGGACACGCTGCATGCCGCGGCGCAATCGGACCTCGACGGGTCCGAGCCTTCACCAGGCGGGGCCGCATGACAGGACCACCCCATGGACATTCCCCATTTCTATGCCGACGAGTCCCTTTTTGTCGAAAAACCCATCGCCACCGTGCTGGTGGTGGACGACACGCCCGACAACCTCACCCTCATGGGCACGCTGCTGCGTGACCACTACCACGTCAAGGTCGCCAACCAGGGCGAGAAGGCCTTGCGGATCGCGCAGTCGTCCCCGCCGCCCGACCTGATCCTGCTGGACATCATGATGCCGGGCATCGACGGCTACGAGGTCTGTCGCCAACTGAAGGCGCATCCGCAGTCGCGCGACATCCCGGTGATCTTCCTCACCGCGCGCTCCACCTCGGACGACGAGCGCACGGGCCTAGCGGCCGGTGCGGTGGACTACATCACCAAGCCCATCAGCCCGCCCATCCTGCTGGCGCGCGTGCACACCCATTTGGCGCTGAAGGCCACCGCCGACTTCCTGCGCGACAAGAGCGCCTACCTGGAGCGCGAGGTGGCCATGCGCACGCTGGAAGTGCAGGCCATCCAGGACGTGACCATCATGGCCATGACCTCCCTGGCCGAAACGCGCGACAACGAGACGGGCAACCACATCCGCCGCACGCAGTTGTACGTGAAGGCGCTGGCCGAGCACCTGCGCCTGCACCCGCGCTTCGAGCAGACGCTGACCGAACGCATGATCGAGCTGCTGTACAAATCGGCGCCGCTGCACGACATCGGCAAGATCGGCATCCCCGACCGCATCCTGCTCAAGCCCGGAAAGCTCACGGTGGAAGAGTTCGAGGTCATGAAGACGCATACCACGCTGGGCCGCAACGCCATCGAGGACGCCGAGCGCCGCCTGGGCATGCGCGTGGCCTTTCTGAGCGTGTCCAAGGAGATCGCCTACAGCCACCAGGAAAAGTGGGACGGCAGCGGATATCCAGAGGGCCTGGCGGGCGATGCCATTCCCGTCTCGGCCCGGCTCATGGCCGTGGCCGACGTGTACGACGCGCTCATCAGCAAGCGCATCTACAAGCCCGCGTACTCGCACGAACAGGCCTGCGCCACCATCGTGCGGGGCCGCGGCACGCATTTCGACCCCGACATGGTGGATGCCTTCGTGGACCTGGCCGACGACTTCCGCCACATCGCGCTCAAGTACCCCGACCCGGAATAGGCCCACACGGGCCACGGGCCTGAAAAGAAAAAAGGGACTGCCGCTCGGCCCGTGGGCCCAAGCGGCAATCCCTTCGCGCGGGCGCTGCCGGTCAGCGGGCGCCGGTGGCGGCTTCGCCGTCCTCGGCCGGGGTGGCCGGCACCACGTCGTCCAGGCCGTCCGTGGGCAGCGAGAGGTTGGCCGCCGCCTGGCGCACGGCCGCCTTGTCGCCGGCGCTGGCGAACTGGCTGTACTTGGTGAGGATGGGCACCAGCTGGCCGTAGATGCGCGGTGCGCCGGCCAGGCATTCGCGCTGCTCCAGGAAGTCCGCCTCGCCCGTGAAATTGCCGACCAGGCCGCCGGCCTCGGTCACCAGCAGCGAGCCGGCCGCCACGTCCCAGATCGACAGGCCGGTCTCGAAGAACGCTTCGGTGTAACCCGCGGCCACGTAGGCCAGGTCCAGCGCGGCGGCGCCCGGGCGGCGCAGGCCGGCGGTGCGCTGCATCACGTCGGCCATGATGTTCAGGTAGTTCTTGAAGTTGTCGCCCGGGCGGAACGGAAAGCCGGTGGAGATCAGGCATTCCTTGAGCTGCGTGCGCTTGGAGACGCGGATGCGGCGCTCGTTCAGGTAGGCGCCGCGGCCCTTGGTGGCGGTGAAGAGGTCGTTGCGGGTCGGGTCGTAGATGACGGCCTGCTCGACCTTGCCGCGCACGGCCAGCGCGATGCTCACGCAATAGACCGGAAAGCCGTGGATGAAGTTGGTGGTGCCGTCCAGCGGGTCGATGATCCAGACGAACTCCGAATCCTTCGCGCCGTACTCGCTGCCCGATTCCTCGGCCAGGATGCCGTGGCCGGGGTAGGCCGTGAGCAGCGTCTCGATGATGGCCTTTTCGCTCGCGTGGTCCACCTCGGTCACGAAATCGTTGATCTGCTTTTGCGAGATCCGCACGGATTCCACGTCCAGGGCCGCGCGGTTGATGATGGCGCCGGCGGCGCGTGCGGCCTTGATGGCCACGTTGAGCATGGGGTGCAGATTGGTCGACATTGGATTGTGGCGTGGGCCGGGCGCGCGGCAAGGGCGGCCTGGCGGTTCAGGAACGGGGAATGGCGCCCCGGCGATGCGGACGGCGACAATGAGCGCGCGATTTTACCCGTACTGCCTTTTTTCACCGACCGCGCGCCATGAAGACCCGTTTCATCCTCCTCCACACCAGCCATGCCGGCAACGTCGGCGCCGCCGCCCGCGCCATGAAGACCATGGGCTTCGGCGACCTGGTGCTCGTCGCCCCGCGCTGGGCCAACGTGCTGCGCCGCGAGGAAACCATCCAGCGCGCCAGCGGCGCCTTGGACGTGCTGGAGAACGCGCGCATCGTCGCCACGCTGGACGAGGCCCTGGACGGCATGAGCCACCTGTGCGCCACCGCCATGACCCCGCGCGACTTCGGCCCGCCCACGCGCTCGCCGCGCGAGCATTTCGAGTTGCTATTGAAAAGTGAGCAAAATGCCCTAGAAGAACATGCGCTGGAGCCCGATTCGGCTCCCACTCCCACTGCGGAGGCCGGCGTGGCCTTCCTGTTCGGCAGCGAGCGCTTCGGGATGGCCAACGACGACGTGTACCGCTGCCACGTGGCGCTGTCGATTCCCACCAACCCCACCTTCGGCTCCCTCAACCTGGGTGCGGCCATCCAGGTCGTCGCCTACGAATGGCGCCTGGCGCTCGGCGGGTTCTCCACCGCCGCGCTGCCGCAGGAAGGCACGGCCGCACCCGCCACCGAGCGGGCCGATGCCGCGCAGGTGGCCGGCATGCTGGCGCACTGGGAGCGCGCGCTGGTGGACATCGGCTTTCTCGACCCCGCCGCGCCCAAGAAGCTCATGCCGCGCCTGAACCAGTTGTTCAACCGCGCGCAACTCACGCCCGAGGAAATCCACATCCTGCGCGGTGTCGCCAAGGCCATGACCGGCGCCGCGCAGGCAAAGCGCTAGACTCGGCGGCTCTTTTTCCGCTGCGCCCCCACGCCCCACCACCCCATGTTTGCCCGCCTGCGCTCCGACGTCCAGTGCATCCTCGACCGCGACCCCGCCGCGCGCAGCACCTGGGAGGTGGTCACGTGCTACCCCGGCCTGCACGCGATCTGGCTGCACCGTCCGGCGCACTGGTGCTGGCGCCACGGCCTGCCGTGGCTGGGGCGCTTCATCTCGCATTTCGCGCGCTGGATGACCGGCATCGAGATCCACCCGGGCGCCAAGATCGGCGAGCGCGTCTTCTTCGACCATGCCATGGGCGTGGTGGTCGGCGAGACCGCCGAGATCGGCGACGGCTGCACCATCTACCAGGGCGTGACGCTGGGCGGCACCTCGCTCTACAAGGGCGCCAAGCGCCATCCGACGCTGGGCAAGGACGTGGTGGTGAGCGCCGGCGCCAAGGTGCTGGGCGGCTTCGAGGTGGGCGACGGCGCCAAGATCGGCAGCAACGCGGTGGTCATCAAGCCCGTGCCGCCAGGCGCCACGGCCGTGGGCATCCCGGCCCGAATCATCCCCTCCAAGGCCGGCCAGAGCGCCGACGTGACCGAGCCGCAGGCCGCGCGCCCCTTCACTGCCTACGGCATCACGCAGGAAGACGATCCGCTCTCGCAGGCCATGCGCGGCCTGATCGACAACGCCTCGTCGCAGGAGCACCAGATCGCGCTGCTGTGGCAGGCCATCGAAAAGCTTTCGGCCAACCCGCAGGCACCGGCCAAGGACTGCGTGCCCTGCGACGCGGCGCGCGAGGAGCAGTTCCAGGCGGACAAGCTCAACGAGCTGGTGGGGAAGTAGCCGGCGCCTTGGCCGGTGGCCGGTGGCGGCCCCGGCTTCGATGTTCAAGCCAAAAAGGCCTGCAGCGCAATAAATACTAAGGCTTTATGCTATAAAAAATATAGCGTCAGCGCCGCACGGCCGATTTCCGCCGGAACGCCTTGCACACCGCGTCGTGCGTTTCCAGGTAAGGCCCGCCGATCAAATCGATGCAGTAGGGCACCGCGGCGAAGATGCCCGGCACCACCGGGCTGCCGTCTTCGCCCCGCAGGCCTTCCAGCGTTTCCGCAATCGCCTTGGGCTGGCCGGGCAGGTTGATGATGAGCGTGCTGCCGCGCACCACCGCCACCTGGCGCGAGAGAATGGCTGTGGGCACGAAGCGCAGGCCGATCTGGCGCATCTGTTCGCCGAAGCCCGGCATCTCCTTGTGGGCCACGGCCAGCGTGGCCTCGGGCGTCACGTCGCGCAGGGCGGGGCCCGTGCCGCCGGTGGTCAGCACGAGGCTGCAGCCGGCGGTGTCGGCCAGCTCGATCAGCGTGGCGCTGATGGTGGCCTGGTCGTCGGGGATCAGCCGGGGCTCGAAGGCGATGGGGTTGCGCAGCGCGCGGGCCAGCCAGTCCTGCAGTGCAGGCAGGCCCTTGTCCTCGTAGACGCCGGTGCTGGCCCGGTCGCTGATGGAGACGATGCCGATGCGCACCGGCTCGAAGCCGCCGGTCGCGGCAGGTGCCACGGCCTCAGGCATCGCGGCCGGTTTCTTCGTGGCGGGCGTGGGTGGCCGCGTCTTCCATCTGTTCGCGCACGAGCTGGAACAGCTCGCGGTAGGCGCGGCCCTTGCGTGGGGCCAGGCCCTCGGACACCTGCACGTTCGCGGTCTTGCCCTCGGGCTGCGCGTCCTTGCGCGCCTGGCGGATCAGCGCGCGGATCTGCTGCGTGTCGGTGCGCGGAAAGCGCTCCAGCCAGTCGGGCAGCGCGGCGTCGTCGGCGATCAGCCGGTCGCGCCAGCGCTCGGAGGCGTGCAGCGCGAGCTTTTCGGCGGCCGAGCCGTTGTGCTGCTCGTCCAGCGCGGCCTGGGCGGCGGCCACGGCGGTGGGATCGAGCTGGCGCATGATCTTGCCGACGTACTGCATCTGGCGGCGCTTGCCCTCGAAGTTGGTGATGCGCCTGGCCTCGGCCAGCGCGTCGCGCAGCTTCTCGGGCAACTGCAGGCGTTCCATCAGGTCGGCGCGCAGCGTGAGCAGGTCTTCGCCGAGTTTCTGCAGCGCATCGCTCTCGCGCTTCAGGTCGGTCCGGCTCGCTTCGTGCGTGCCTTTGAGCTCGGCTTTCAGTTCGATGTCCAGCTCGCTGCCTTCGGCAACGAACTGGCCTCGCACGTAGTAGCCTTTTTTGGGTTTGCGTGACATGGTGGGGGCAATGGGAGGGGCACGCGTGTGCCCATACAGGCTTCGGCACCTTGGCGCCGAAGGCGGCAAGTATCATAGCCGCCGATATGAATACACCCAGCCCACGCGCCGCCGGCGCCGCCCCGAAGACACCCTACAGCGGTTTCAGCTACACCCGCCCGTTTTTCGAAGACCTCGTGGACCGCGCCCTGGCGCACGCCAAGAAGCTGGGCGCCACCGACGCCGGCGCCGAGGCCTCCGAGGGCTGCGGCCTGTCGGTCAGCGTGCGCAAGGGCGAGCTGGAGAACGTCGAGCGCAACCGCGACAAGTCGCTGGGCGTGACGGTCTACATCGGCCACCGGCGCGGCAATGCCAGCACCTCGGATTTTTCCAACGCCGCCATCGAGCAGACGGTGCAGGCCGCCTACGACATCGCCCGCTTCACCGCAGAAGACCCGGTGGCCGGCCTGCCGGACGAGGCCGACATCGCTCCCGAGGACTCGCACCGCGAGCTGGAGCTGTTCCACCCCTGGGCCATCACCAGCGAGGAGGCCGCGCGCATCGCCATGGAATGCGAAGCCGCCGCGCTGCAGACCAGCCGCCGCATCACCAACAGCGAAGGCGCGGGCGTGTCGGCCCAGCAGAGCCACTTCTTCAGCGCCCACACGCGCGGCTTTCGCGGCGGCTATGCCAGCTCACGCCACAGCCTGTCGGTGGCGCCCATCGCCGCGCTGCCCGGCAAGAATGCCGACATGCAGCGCGATGCCTGGTACAGCTCCATGCGCGATGCGCGCGAGCTGGCCGCGCCGGCCCAGGTGGGCCGCTACGCCGCCGAGCGCGCCCTGAGCCGCCTGGGCAGCCGCAAGATCCCCACCACGCAGTGCCCCGTGCTGTTCGAGTCGCCCCTGGCGGCCGGCCTGCTGGGCGGCTTCGTGCAGGCCGTGAGCGGCGGCGCGCTGTACCGCAAGAGCACCTTCCTGCTCGACTCGCTGGGCAAGCAGGTGCTGCCCAAGCACATCGACATCCTGGAAGAGCCGTTCATTCTTCGCGGCAAGGGCAGCTCGCCCTTCGACGACGAAGGCGTGCGCGTGGCGCCCCGCAAGGTGGTGGATGCCGGCCGCGTGGAGGGCTACTTCCTCTCGAGCTACTCGGCGCGCAAGCTGGGCATGAAGACCACCGGCAACTCGGGCGGCTCGCACAACCTCACGCTCACCTCGCGCCGCACCCGCGCGGGCGACGACCTCGACGCCATGCTGAAAAAGCTGGGCACCGGCCTGTTCGTGATCGAGCTGATGGGGCAGGGCGTGAACTACGTGACGGGCGACTACTCGCGTGGCGCCAGCGGCTTCTGGGTGGAAAACGGCCAGATCGCCTACCCGGTGCATGAGATCACCATCGCCGGCAATCTGAAGGACATGCTGAAAGGCATCGAAGCCGTGGGCGCCGATGCCTACAACTACGGCGCCAAGACCGTGGGCTCGATCCTCGTGAACCGCATGAAGGTGGCGGGCAGCTGATGCAAAACGCAGCGGTGCCGAAAGCACCGGCCCCAACAAAAAACCCGCCAGCGGCGGGTTTTTTGTTGGGCTGAACGAAAGCCGATCAGCGCTGGCGGCGCAGGCGGGCGATGCCGAACATGCCAAGCAGCGAGGCCATCAGGATCAGGCCCCATTCGGACACCGTGGGAATGGGCGATGCCGTCACCGCGGCCGCGGCCATCGCGTAGCTCACGGGGGCGTTGTTGGCCGTGCTGCGCGAGGTGTCGGTCACGGTCGATGTCAGGCAGGTATCGGTCGCGCCGCTGCTGCCCGTGCCCGTGTTCTGGCAGCCGGAGTTGTGGGTGGAGGTGCTGTTGGCGCCGGAGACGATCACGGCCGCGAAGCGGTCCGCCGTGGTGTGCGGTGCGGTGCCCGTCATCCACAGCACGGCCTGCATCAGGTTCACGTTCGTGATGTTGCCGGAGGCGTCCGTGGAGATGCGCAGCGTGTTCAGACGGGCGTTGGGGTCGGTGGAGGCCACGGTGTCCAGGCCGCTGGAGAAGCTGTAGGAGGTGACGGTCGAGCCGATCTCCAGGTTGCTGGCGCTGGCGGGCAGGTTACCGGCCGTCGTGAACGTGCCGGTGACGTTGTTCGTGGTCAGGTAGTTGGCGCACAGGCTCGCGGGCGTCGTGGTGCAGTTCGTGTAGTTCTGCAGGCTGGCGTAGTTGCCGGTGCTGTTGATGTTGACCGTGGCTCCGAACGACGTGCCTGCCGCCAGGGCGAGCACGGTGCCCAATAGGATTTGCCTCATAACCGCCTCCAAGTCCCCCGTCTCCCCATCTCCCCGGCGGGCCGCAGCGCGCCCGCACCCTCCGCCGCGGGGACCCCTCAATACGCGGCACCCGCCTGCAGAGGCACCGCCGCTGCCGCCGCCGCCGCCGGCCCGCCGAACTGCGCGCGCAGCTTGCGTGCCGCGCCCACGAACATCAGCACGTCCACGCCCACCGCCACGAAGGTGCAGCCCAGGTCCAGGTAGCGCTGCGCCAGCACCGGATCGGAGGTAAGCGTGCCGGCGGCCTTGCCGCTGGCGATGATGGTCCGCATGGCGCCTTCGATGGCGGCCTGCACGTCGGGGTGGCCGGGGTTGCCGCGGTGGCCCATGGACGCGGCCAGGTCGGCCGGGCCGATGAAGACGCCGTGCACGCCGTCCACCGCGCAGATGGCGGGCAGGTTCTGCAGCGCCGTCACCGTTTCGGCCTGCACCAGCAGGCAGACCTCGTCGTCGGCCACCTGCAGGTAGTCCGCGCGGCTGTTCCATTGCGACACACGGGCCACGGCGCTGCCCACGCCGCGCGTGCCGTGCGGTGGGTACTGCGTGGCGGCGGCGATCGCCCGGGCCTGCTCGGCCGTGTCCACCATGGGCACGAGCAGGGTGCGCGCGCCGATGTCCAGCATCTGCTTGATCAGCGATTCGCTGCCTTCCACCACGCGCACCACCGGCTGGGCGGGCTGCGCGGCCACGGCCTGCAGCGTGGCAAGGGTGCTGCGCACGTCGTTGGGCGCGTGCTCGCCGTCGATCAGCAGCCAGTCGTAGCCGGTGGTGGCGGCTGCCTCGGCCAAGTACGGGTCGGCCATCGACAGCCACAGGCCGATCTGGGGCCGGCGGGCGGCGAGGGCGGATTTGAAGGGGTTGTGTGCGGGCATGGTGCGGGTTGGGCGTGAAGCGAAGGGGGAAGGAGAGCGAAGGGTAGCCGGCCGGGCTCAGACCCCGGCCAGCAGGTGGCCCGGCGGCAGCGGCCGGCCCTGCAGGTGGTCCACGATGTTGCGCGCCGTGGCGGTGGCCACGCGCAGCGCGGCATCGCGCGTCACGCCGGCGACGTGGGGCGTCAGCAGCACCTGGGGCAGGGCGTTGAGCGGGTGGCCCACGGGCAGGGGCTCGGTGTCGAAGGTGTCCAGCCCCGCGCCTGCGAGGTGGCCGCTGCGCAGCGCCGACAGCAGGGCCGCTTCCTCCACCACCGGGCCGCGCGCGGTGTTGACGAGAATGCTGCCGGGCCGCAGGCAGTCCAGCTCGCGCGCTCCGATCAGGCCGCGCGTGCGGTCGGTCAAGGGGCAGTGCAGGCTCAGGATGTCCACGCGCGACAGGAAGGCGTGCAGGTCCGGCTCGGCGGCAAAGCCGTCGGCCTGGCCTGCCGGGCGCAGCACCAGCACCTGTGCGCCCAGCGCGGCGGCCAGCCGCGCGGTGGCGCGGCCGATGCTGCCGTAGCCCACGATGCCCACCGTGCTGCCCCGGAAATCCCGGCCCTGCCACTGGCTGTCGGCCCAGCCGCCCGCGCGCACGCGCCGGTCCAGCTCGGGCAACTGGCGCGTGAGCGCGAGCATCAGCGCCAGCGCGTGTTCGGCCACCGCATCGGCATTGGCGCCCAGGGCCACGGCCACCGCCACGTGGCGCCGCTGTGCCGCTGCCCGGTCCACGCTGTCCACCCCGGCGCCGTTCTTGGCCACGATGCGCAGCGCGGGCGCGGCGGCCATCACGCGCTCGGTGATGGGCTTGGAGCCGCGCAGCACGATGGCCTGCGCGCCCGTGGCGGCCAGCCGTTCGGCCAGCGTGTCCTCGGTGATGGGCTCTGCCATGCAATGCACGCGGCCGCCGCTGCGGCGCACCAAGTCCTGCGCGGCCTCGGGCCAGTGCGCGGCGGTGACGAGGACATCGAACGGGGCGGGGGAAGGGGCCAGGGAGGATGGGGCCGGATCGGGCGTCGTGGAAACGTTCATGGCGCGTGCGTGCAATGGGGAAATGGGCAGGTGGGGAAATGGGGTCGGCGAGCTGGACAGGCGCGACGCAGGGGGGGCCGGGCCACGCCCGCCCCGTGCGTGCCGTGTCAGTCGATGCGGATGCCGTTGGCCTGGATCACCTTGCCGTAGCGGCCCAGCTCGTCCTGCGTGAAGCGGGCCAGGGCCTGAGGCGTGCCCGGCTGCGGGCGCACGCCCAGCGCGGCCATGCGTTCCAGCACCTCGGGCTGGCGCAGCACGGCGTTCAGCGCGGTGTTCAGGGTGGCCACCACGTCCTTGCTCGTCTTGGCGGGGGCGTACAGGGCATACCAGGCGTTGACCTCGAAGCCGGGGTAGCCCGCCTCGGCGAAGGTGGGCACGTCCGGCAGCTCGGGCAGGCGCGCGGGCGCGGCCACGGCGAGCGCCCGCACCTTGCCGCCCTTGATGAGCGGCGAGGCGCTGGTGAGCGTGTCCAGGATCATGTCCAGCCGCCCACCCATCAGGTCCATGGTGTGGGCGTTGCCGCCCTTGTAGGGAACGTGGTTGATCTGCACCTGCGCGGCCTGCTTGAAGAGTTCCGCCGCCAGGTGCAGCGGTGAGCCGTTGCCCGACGAGCCGTAGTTGAGCGCCCCCGGCTGCTTGCGCGCGGCCTCCACCAGCGCGCGCACGCTGGTGTACGGCGAATCCTGCGCCACCACCAGCACCATCGGCACCACGCCGATCAGCCCGATGGGCGCGAAGTCGGCCACCGCGTCGTAGCCGGGCTTGGCATAGAGGTGCGGGCTCACCGCGTGGCTGGCCAGCGAGCCCAGCACCAGCGTGTAGCCGTCCGGCGCGGCCTTGGCGGCCACCGTGGTGCCGATGGTCGTGCCGGCCCCGGGGCGGTTGTCGATCACCATGGGCTGCTTGAGCGCATCGCCCAGCTTCTGCCCCACGAGGCGCGCCACGGCATCGTTGGCGCCGCCGGCTGGGTAGGGCACCAGCAGCGTGACGGGTTTGGTCGGATAGGCATCGGCCGCGTGGACGGCGGCGAGCGGCGCGGCCAGCCCGCACAGGGCGAGCGCGGCCGATACGACGAGCGCTCGGCGGCCGGTGGTGGTGCGGGTGCGTGGGCCGGGGTGTGCATGGGCACGGGAAGCGATGGGAACCATGGTGTTGTCTCCTGGTGTGTGGTTTTTACTTGGGCGAACAAACCGGCACCGCGCCCATGTCGCGCCGTGCCGGTGGGGAAATCGATCAATGCATGGGGGGGATTCCGTGGTGGGGGCTTGCGTGGCGGTGACAGGCGGTTGGGTGGAGGGCGCTTCGTGCGGTCGGTGTGCTGGAGTGGACCGTGTGCCCCTCAGCCCAACCCGCCCTGGCACACGTACTTCGTGTGCAGGTAATCCTCCAGCCCATGCGTGGAGCCCTCGCGCCCGTGGCCTGACTCCTTCACGCCCCCGAACGGCGCCGCTTCCGCCGCCAGCGCCCCTTCGTTGATGCCCACGATCCCCGTCTCCAGGGCCTCCGCCACGCGCCAGATGCGGCGCACGTCCTGGCTGTAGAAGTACGCGGCCAGCCCGAACGGCGTGTCGTTGGCGGCGGCGATCACCTCTTCTTCGTTGTCGAAGCGCGTGAGCGGCGCCACCGGCCCGAACGTCTCCTCGCACGCGC
>NZ_BQXI01000050.1:0-25076 GCF_030158955.1 Acidovorax sp. SUPP1855
GGGACTTGCTCTCGCTCAGCAGGTCCACATCCAACGCAAACAGCTCGCTCAAAGATTCCCGGCCCTGCAGGCGGCGAAACTGCAGCTGTTCTCCCAATGGCGTTTGGATCGTGACGCGGCGTGTCATTGGCTGACGGTCTTTGGACCGCTCCCTCTTTTGATTTAGTGGCGCGGATGATAGCGATCTATCGTCTTTTCAAAAGAGGTAATAAGTATTTTCTATACGTATTTTTTGTTTCAAGATGAAATGAATTTTTTCAGGTTATCTGATCGGATTAACGACCGCCGAATGTCAAGGGTCAACCATGCTGATCTGGCATTGACTCCAATGTCAACCGCATAACCACACAGTCCAAACCATTACCCATATCGGCCCCTTGCCGACCTTTCGTCAGGAATCGGTTTTTGCCTGCCATGCTTTATGGTGAAAATAATTCCAGAGTACCGGACGCGTTTCGCACACGATGGCTGCCCGAACTCAAAACTGTGCCCGCCATGCGAACGCTGACACCCTTTTGTTGGCCGAAATAAGCACATAGCCAATGCGTTGTTCGGCCGCCGGGCACACGGTGCAAGAATGGCCCGCACTGCGTTGCGCAGGCCTTGCCTGCGCTTCACGCACCCTGTTCCCGTCACCCCAGAAAGAGACAGCAACCCATGCGGATCGAAACCCTCGCCGTCCATGCCGGACAGTCGCCCGACCCCACCACCAAGGCGGTGGCCGTGCCTATCTACCAGACGGTGGCCTATGCCTTCGACAGCGCCCAGCACGGCGCCGACCTGTTCGACCTCAAGGTCCAGGGCAACATCTACACGCGCATCATGAATCCGACCAACGACGTGCTGGAAAAGCGCGTCGCGGCGCTGGAGGGCGGCATCGCCGCGCTGGCCGTGGCCTCGGGCATGGCAGCCATCACTTACGCGATCCAGACCATCGCCGAAGCCGGCGACAACATCGTATCGGCCAGCACGCTCTACGGCGGCACCTACAACCTCTTCGCCCACACGCTGCCGCAGCAGGGCATCACCACGCGGTTCGCCGATCCACGCGATCCGGCCAGCTTCGCGCAGCACATCGACGCGCGCACCAAAGCCATCTTCATCGAATCCATCGGCAACCCGCTGGGCAACGTGACCGACATCGCGGCCCTGGCCCGAGTGGCGCACGACCATGGCGTGCCGCTCATCGTGGACAACACGGTGCCCAGCCCCTACCTGCTGCGCCCCATCGAACACGGCGCCGACATCGTGGTGCATTCGCTCACCAAGTACCTGGGCGGCCACGGCAACAGCGTGGGCGGCGCCATCGTGGACAGCGGCAAGTTCCCCTGGGCGAAGCACAAGGCGCGCTTTCCGCGCCTGAACGAGCCCGACGTGAGCTACCACGGCGTGGTCTATACCGAGGCGCTGGGCGAGGCGGCCTTCATTGGCCGCGCGCGTGTAGTGCCGCTGCGCAACACCGGCGCGGCTCTCGCCCCGCAGAACGCATTCCTGATCCTGCAGGGCATCGAGACGCTCGCGCTGCGCATGGACCGCATCTGCGAGAACACGCTGGCCATTGCGCGCTCGCTGCAAGGCCATCCCAAGGTGGAGTGGGTGCGCTACGCCAGCCTGCCGGACCACCCGGACCACGCGCTGGTGCAGCGCCAGCTGGGCGGACGGGCGTCGGGGATCCTGTCGTTCAGCCTGCGTTCGGAAGAAGGCACGGACCCGCGTGCGGCGGGTGCGCGCTTCCTGGATGCGCTGCAGCTCTTCACGCGCCTGGTGAACATCGGCGACGCCCGTTCGCTGGCCACGCACCCCGCATCGACCACGCACCGCCAGCTCGATGCCGGCGAACTGGCCAAGGCCGGCGTCACGGAAGGCATGGTGCGGCTGTCCGTGGGGATCGAGCACATCGAGGACCTGCAGGCCGACCTGGCGCAGGCGCTGCAGGCGGTGTGACCGCCGCGTGGCCGGGACGGCGGACTGCGGCCGCCCTCATGCGATCCATGGTCTTTTTGGCCTCCAGCACAATCAGTACTAGGGCATACCGCTATTAATTCAATAGCAAATCAACCCCATCACACATCCCGCGCCAGCCGCAGCCCCGAGAACTGCCAGCGTGCGGTGGCGGGAAAGAAGTTGCGGTAGGTCGCCCGCACGTGCCCGGCCGGCGTGGCGCACGAGCCGCCGCGCAGAACGTATTGGTTGACCATGAACTTGCCGTTGTACTCGCCCACCGCGCCCTCGGCCACGCGGAAACCGGGGTAGGCGGCGTAGCTGGACTGCGTCCACTCCCACACGTCGCCAAACATTTGCACCAGGCCCCGCCCGGCATCGGAAGCCGGCCGCGGATGCAACGTGCCGCTGTCGGCAAAATGGCCGCTGGCAGCGTTCGCCCCCTGCACGCCCTGGGAGGTGGCCGCCACCTCCCATTCGGCCTCGGTGGGCAGGCGCGCGCCGGCCCAGCGCGCATAGGCGTCGGCCTCGTAATACGACAGGTGCACCGCGGGTGCGTGGGGTTGGAGCGGGCGCGGTCCGGCCAGGGTGAACTCGTACCAGGCCGCGCCCTGGCGTTGCCAATAGATGGGGTGCGACAGCTGCTGCGCCCGCACCCAGTCCCAGCCCTCGGCCAGCCAGTGGGCGGACTCCTGGTAGCCGCCGTCCTCGACGAACGCCAGGTACTCGGCAGTGGTCACCGGCCGGTTGGCCAGCTCGAACGGCTGCAGGTACACGCGGTGGCGCGGCCCTTCGTTGTCGAAGGCGAAGCCGCCCCGGTCCCCGCCCGGATGGCCGATCTCGCACACGCCGCCGGCAAAGGGCTGCCAGGTCAGCGGGACGCCGCCGGCCGGTGAGGGCTGGGCCTGCTGCTGCGACTGCGCCTGCGCATGCCCCGGCAGGCGGTAAGCCGGCCACAGCGGGCTGCACGACAGCAGGTGCTTGACGTCGGTGAGGATCAGTTCCTGGTGCTGCTGCTCGTGCTGCAGGCCCAGTTCGACCAGGGCCGCCAGCGCGGCGTCGTCCGGTCGCTCGGCCATCAGGCGCGACATGCGGCCGTCCACGTCAGCCCGGTAGGCCAGCACCTGCGGCAGTGCGGGCCGGGTGAGCAGGCCGCGCTGCGGCCGCGGGTGCTTGTCGCCCACGCCGTTGTAGTAGGAATTGAAGATCACCCGGAAGGCGGGGTGGAACGGCGCGAAGCCGGGCTCGTTCGGCTCCAGGATGAAGGTCTCGAAGAACCAGGTGGTGTGCGCCAGGTGCCATTTCACCGGGCTGGCATCGGGCATGGATTGCGCGCAGCAATCCTCGTCGGACAGCGGCAGCGCCAGGGCCATGGAGGCCCGGCGCACCTCGGCGTAGCGGGCGCTCAGCGTGCAAGGCGCCACGGCATGGGGGGAGCGGGTGGCGAAGTTCATGGCTGGGCATGCACCACGGCGAACCAGACCCGCTCGTCCGTCCAGGCCTGCGCGCGCGAAAAACCCGCGCGCGCCAGCAGCGCCTGGAAGGCCGTGAGGCTGTATTTGTAGCTGTTCTCGGTGTGGATGCGCTCGCCCGCGGCGAAGTCGCGCCCTCCGCCGGGCCAGCGCACCTGCGCACTCTCGCGGGCCTCCAGGTGCATTTCGATGCGCGACTGCTCCCCATTAAAGAAGGCCCGGTGCTCCCACGCCTCGGGCGTGAAATCGCTGCCGATGAGCCGGTTCACATGAGCCAGTACGTTGCGGTTGAACGCGGCCGTGACACCGGCTGCATCGTCGTAGGCCGCCTGCAGCACGTCCACGTCCTTGGGCAGGTCGATGCCGATCAGCAGCGCGCCGTCGGCATCCACCAGCGCACGCATGCGCGACAGCAGTTCCAGCGCCTGGGGCGGGTCGAAATTGCCGATCGACGAGCCGGGGTAGAACACCACGCGGCGTGCGCGGGGAATGTCCGGGGTCAACTGGATGGGGCGGGTCAGATCGCCCGCCACCGCATGGGCCTGCAGTGCGGGCAGGTCGCTGCACAGGCGGGCCACGCCCTCGCGCAGGAAGTCCGCCGAGATGTCCACGCCCACGAACCGCTCGGGCTGCAGCAGGCGGCACAGCGTGCGCGCCTTCTCGCAGTTGCCCGCGCCCAGTTCGATGACGGTGCCGCCCTGCCCCACGGCGCGGGCGATGTCGTCGCCGTGCGTCCGCATGAGCGCGTGCTCGGTGCGCGTGGGGTAGTACTCGGGCAATCGGGTGATTTCCTCGAACAGCTGGGAGCCCCGCTGGTCGTAGAAATACTTGGGGGAAATGCACGCGGGACGGCGGGCCAACCCCTGGAGGATGTCGTGGTGCGGTGTGTTCTGCATGTCGCTCGGGGGATGGGTCTGTCGGATCGCGGCGCACCGGGGGCGGCGCGGCTGCAACGCATGGCCGTCTCCAATCGCTCTTCGGCAACCTGAAACGGCCATGTAACAGAGCATTACAGACGCCCCGCCACCCGGATGTAGGACACGTCCGCAAATCCATCAGCGCCATCCGGCAGCACATAGGCTGCGCTTTCTGGGACACGCACCGCCATCGTCCCCGCCACCGCACGGTTTTTTCGAAGGCCCCGGGGCGCATCGGCGCGGCTGGGCCAAACTCTGCCGGTCGACACCACCGGCCGGCTACCACGGCCTGCTTCGCTGCCATGGATTCCCTGACCCAGATCGCCCTTGGTTCCGCCGTTTCGCTCGCCGTGATGGGCCGGCGCACCGCCCCCTGGAAAGCCGCGCTGTGGGGGGCGGTGGCCGGCACGCTGCCGGACCTGGACGCGTTCATCGACCACGGCAATGCGATTGCCAACATGGTCGAGCACCGGGCGGAAAGCCATGCCCTGCTGTACCTCAGCCTGTTTTCGCTGCCCCTGGGCGCACTGGTGGCCCGCCTGCATGGCGAGCAGGCCGGCTGGCGAAGGTGGTGGCTGGCGATGTGGCTCGCGCTCGTCACCCACCCGCTGCTGGATGGCATGACGGTGTACGGCACCCAGTTGTGGAAACCGTTCACCAGCCACCCGTACGGGGTGGGCAGCATCTTCATCATCGACCCGCTGTACACCGTGCCGCTGATCGTCGGCGTGGTCGCCGCGCTGGCGAGCGGCCCGCCGGTCGGGGCCCGCTGGAACCGCTGGGGCCTGGCGCTCAGCACGCTCTACCTGGCGTGGAGCGTGGGCGTGCAGCAGCACGTCACCGGCGTGGCGATGGCATCCTTGCGCACGCAGGGCCTGCCGGTGCAGACGTTGCTGGTGACGCCCACCCCGTTCAACACCCTGCTGTGGCGGGTGGTGGCGGTCACGCCCACCCAATATGCCGAAGGCTTCTACGCCCTGGCCGACGGCAACAGGCCCATGCAATGGACGGTGCACGAGCGCGGAGCCCCGCTGATCCAGCGCTACGGAGCCGTGCCGGCCGTGCAGCGGGTGGCGCGCTTCAGCCACGGCTTTTATCGCATGCGTTCGCGGGACGGCCGCGTCTTCGTGACCGATCTGCGCATGGGGCAGGAGCCCGACTACAGCTTCCAGTTCGATCTCGGCACGCCCGCGCAACTGGACGCCGGCCAGCCCGAGGTGGCGCTGCGCGGACAGCGCCCGGACATCGGCACGGCCCTCGCCGCGCTGTGGCGGCGCATGTGGGGACATGCGGGCGGCGCGGGGCCGTTCGGTGCCGGCACGGCCCCATGAAAAAAGCCGGCGCCACGCGCCGGCTTTCCCCACCAGGCTGTCAATGGCCGCACCCGCGGCCCGCGGTCAGAACCGCCAGCCCAGGCCCACGCCGGCCAGCACGGGATCGATCTTGAAGGTGCCCAGCTTGGCACCGGCTGCGAACACGTCGGTCTGGATGTAGACCTTCTTCACGTCGAAGTTCAGCACCAGGTTCTTGGTGAGGGGAATGTCCACGCCGACCTGCAGGGCGCCGCCCCAGCTGCTCTTGTCGATGCTCACGCCGGCGGGCAGGCGCACACTGGAAAACCGCGTGTAGTTCACGCCCGCGCCCACGTAGGGACGAAAGCCCGCGGTGTCGAAGTGGTACTGCAGCATCAGCGAAGGCGGCAGGTGCTTGAGCGTGCCGATCTGCGCGTTCAGGGCGCTGGAGGACAGCCGCTGCTTCTGGGGCACGGTCAGCACCAGCTCGGCGGCGATGTTGCGGTTGAAGAAATACGAGATGTCGACTTCAGGCAGCGTCTTGTCGTTGATCGACAAGCCCAGGCCGGTGCTGTCCTTGTTGGAGGAATCCAAGTTCACGGCACGCGCACGAACGAGCCAGGGGCCTTCCGCCGTTTGCGCGAAGGCGGCGCCGGAGGTCAATGCGCACAGCACGGCCAGGGCCAGCAGGTTTTTTTTCATACGGAAACTCGATGCGTTGAACGGGGACGACCCCCGTGCATGCATTGGGCCGGCAAACGGCCCGGGCGGCCTTGCCATGGATCAAACCGCCGGCAGGTTGTGCCGCGGGCCGCGAGGGCCTGAAAGCGCCCTCTCCCCGCTCTCAGTGCGCGCCCTTGCCCCGCATGCGCTGCACCAGCGTGACCACCGCCAGCACGGCGGCACCGGCCACGATGCCCACCACCGCATTGAGCAGGTTGGGCACCAGCACGCGCCACAGGCCGCCCGCCGGCCACTGGGCCGCCGATGCGGCCAGGCCCTCGACCGCGTGGTGTATGGCGGGCACGCCATGCACCAGAATGCCGCCGCCCACGAGGAACATGGCCGCCGTGCCGGCGACCGAGAGCACCTTCATGAGCCAGGGCGCGGCAGCCACGATGCCGCGGCCCAGCGCCTGCGCAGCGCGTCCCGTCTTGCGGGTGAGCCACAGGCCCAGGTCGTCCAGCTTGACGATGCCGGCCACCAGGCCGTACACGCCCACCGTCATGATGAGCGCGATGCCGGCCAGCACGGCCACCTGCTGCCCGAACGGGGCACTGGCGACCGTGCCCAGCGTGATGGCGATGATCTCGGCGGACAGGATGAAGTCGGTACGCACCGCGCCCTTGACCTTATCCTTCTCGAAGGCGGCGATGTCCACCGCCGGGTTGGCGTTGGCCAGGGCATGCGCCTCGCGGCCCGCCTCTTCCTTGGGGGCATCGCCGTGGGGCAGGAACCGGTGCGCCAGCTTCTCCGCGCCCTCGAAGCACAGGAACGCGCCGCCCACCATGAGCAGCGGCGTCACCGCCCAGGGAATGAAGGCGCTGATCAGCAGCGCGGCCGGCACCAGGATGGCCTTGTTGACGAGCGAGCCCTTGGCCACCGCCCAGACCACCGGAATCTCGCGATCGGCGCGCACGCCCGTGACCTGCTGGGCATTGAGCGCCAGATCGTCGCCCAGCACGCCGGCGGTTTTCTGCGCCGCCACCTTGGTCATGACGGACACGTCATCGGCCATGGCAGCACTCTTCTTGGCCGCGACCTTGGTCATCAGGGCCACGTCGTCCAGAACGGTGGCGATATCGTCGAGCAGCGTCAAAAGGCTGGCACCGGCCATGGGAATCCTTAAAAAATCGAGGGAGGGAGCGGGTCCGTGGGCCACGGCGCGAGAGTCGGCAAAGCCACGGGAGCGCCGCGCGGGCCGGGCATGCCGGCCGAAAAACCAGGCGCCCATCGCCCAGGCGGCGCCCACTATAGCAACGCCCTGCGATGGGTCCGTGTCGGTGCAAGGCGCATACTGGCGGCCTTCCCACCGATATCGGGGTCCTGCACGCGGGCTCTCGCTCCCGCAGCATGCCAGGCTACCTGACCAAGCAAGAAAACATCGCCATCGCCGGCGTCGACGACCTCGTCATCCGCTCCCTGCTGGACCGCCAGCAGTTCTCCGACCCCCTAGGCGACGCCGAAACCCTGGGCATCTCCTCCGCCGCCTGGCCTCTTTTCGGCCTGCTGTGGCCCTCGGGTGCGCAACTGGCCGCGCGCATGGCGGCGCGGCCCGTGCAGGCGGGCGAGCGCATCCTGGAGTTGGGCTGCGGCCTGGCACTGGCCAGCCTGGTGTGCCACCGGCAAGGCGCCGACGTGACCGCGAGCGACTGCCACCCGCTGGCCGGCACCTTCCTGCGCGAGAACCTGCGCCTGAACGGCATGGGCACCATGAAGTACCGCCAGGGCCAATGGGGCAGCGGCGAAGCGCTGGGCCCGCCGCAGCAGGACGAGAGTCCGCTCGCGCAGGCGCACGGCGGCCCGGTGCATGGACTGTTCGACCTCATCATGGGCAGCGACCTGCTGTATGAACGCGACGCCCGCGCCAGCCTCGCGCATTTCATCGACCTGCACGCGGGCCCCGCGGCCCAGGTCTGGATCGTGGACCCGGACCGGGGCAACCGCGCCACCTTCAGCAAGCAGATGGCCGCGCAGGGCTTCGGCCTGCGCGAAGAACGGCTGGACCGCGCCGCGCTGGACGATGCGCCCGCCTACAAAGGCAGACTGCTGGTGTACCGCCGCACCTGAACGCCGAAGACGGCCCGAGCGCACCGGCCGCCGTAGCGCGCCGGACGCGCTCCCGGCTCTTCGGCTTTCTCAGCCCACCCAGCGGCGCGCGTTGCGCCAGATGCGCATCCACGGGCTCAGCGCGCTGCGGTCGCCGCTGGTCCAGCTCATCTGCACGTTGCGGAACACGCGTTCGGCGTGCGGCATCATGGCCGTGAAGCGCCCATCGGCCGTGGTCACCGCCGTGAGGCCGCCCGCGCTGCCGTTGGGGTTGAACGGGTACTGCTCGGTGGCCGCGCCGTGGTGGTCCACATACCGCATGGCAGAGATGGTCTGGGCCGGGTCGCCGCGGTACTTGAAGTTGGCGTAGCCCTCGCCGTGCGCCACGGCAATCGGCAGGCGGCTGCCCGCCATGCCGGCGAAGAACAGGCTGGGCGACTCCAGCACCTCCACCAGCGACAGCCGCGCCTCGAAGCGCTCGCTCTGGTTGGTGGTGAAGCGCGGCCAGGCCTCGGCGCCGGGAATGATGTCGGCCAGTTCGGCGAACATCTGGCAGCCGTTGCACACGCCCAGGCCGAAGGTGTCCTTGCGGCCGAAGAAGCCCTGGAACTGCTCCGACAGCACCGGGTTAAACGTGATCGAACGCGCCCAGCCGATGCCGGCGCCCAGCGTGTCGCCGTAGCTGAAGCCGCCGCAGGCCACCACGCCGGCGAAGTCCGACAGCTGCGCGCGGCCGGTCTGCAGGTCGGTCATGTGCACGTCGTAGGCCTCGAAGCCCGCCTCGGTGAAGGCGTAGGCCATCTCGATGTGCGAGTTGACCCCCTGCTCGCGCAGGATGGCGACCTTCGGCCGCGCGAGGTTCAGGAACGGCGCGGCCACGTCCTCGGCCGGATCGAACGTGAGCGCCACGTGCAGGCCCGGATCATTGGGCACGCCTGCGGCGGCATGCTCGGCATCGGCCGTGGCCGGGTTGTCGCGCTGCTGCGTGATCTTCCAGCTCACCGCGTCCCACACCTGGTGCAGGTCGGACAGGGTGGCGCTGAACACGCTCTTGGCATCGCGCCACACCTGCAGCTCGCCCTTGCCGGCGTCCATGGTGGACGAGGCAGGCCGCGTCTTGCCGATGAAGTGGCTGGACCGGGACAGGCCGTGCTCGCGCAGGGTCTGCATGACCTCGTTGCGCTCGGCGGTGCGCACCTGCAGCACCACGCCCAGCTCTTCGTTGAACAGCGCCTTGAGCGTCAGCTCCTCACGGCGCGCGCTCACCTGCGAGGCCCAGTTCTTGGCGTCGCCCGTTTCCATGCGGCTGTCGCTGATGCCGTCGCCCTCGGTCACGAGCAGATCGACGTTCAGCGCCACGCCCACATGGCCGGCGAAAGCCATCTCGGCCACCGCGGCCAGCAGGCCGCCGTCGCTGCGGTCGTGGTAGGCCAGGATCTGGCCCTTGGCGCGCAGCGCGTTCACGGCATCGACCAGGCGCACCAGGTCCTGCGCGTCGTCCAGGTCGGGCGCCACGTCGCCGCTCTGGCCCAGCACCTGGCCCAGGATGCTGCCGCCCATGCGGGCCTTGCCATGGCCCAGGTCGATCAGCACCAGCGTGGTGTCGTCCTCCGCCGCGTCCAGCTGCGGCGTGAGCGTGCCGCGCACGTCGGCCAGCGTGGCGAAGGCGCTGACGATCAGGCTCACGGGGGAAGTGACCTTCTTCGCACCGCTTTCATCTTTCCACTGGGTGCGCATGGACAGCGAATCCTTGCCCACCGGGATCGAAATGCCCAGCGCCGGGCACAGCTCCATGCCCACGGCCTTCACGGTGGCGTACAGCGCGGCATCCTCGCCGGGCTCGCCGCAGGCGGCCATCCAGTTGGCGGAGAGCTTCACGCGCGGCAGTTCGATGGGCGCGGCCAGCAGGTTGGTGATGGCCTCGGCCACGGCCATGCGGCCCGACGCGGGCGCGTCGATGGCGGCCAGCGGCGTGCGCTCGCCCATGCTCATGGCCTCGCCGGCAAAGCCCTGGAAGTCGGCCAGCGTGACGGCGCAGTCGGCCACCGGCACCTGCCAGGGGCCCACCATCTGGTCGCGGTGCGACAAGCCGCCCACCGTGCGGTCGCCGATGGTGATGAGAAAGCGCTTGCTCGCCACCGTGGGGTGCGCCAGCACGTCGATCACCGCCTTTTGCAGCGCCACGCCCGTGAGGTCGATGGGCGCGAATTCGCGCTGCACGGTCTTCACGTCCCGGTGCATCTTGGGCGGCTTGCCCAGCAGCACTTCCATGGGCATGTCCACCGGCAGCTTCTGATCGCCGGTGGCGGCCGTGTCCTCCAGCACCAGCTGGCGGTGCTCGGTGGCGGTGCCGATCACGGCGAACGGGCAGCGCTCGCGCTCGCAGAAGGCGCGGAACTGCTCCAGCGATTGCGGCGCGATCGCCAGTACGTAGCGCTCCTGGCTTTCGTTAGACCAGATCTCTTTCGGGGCCAGGCCCGACTCTTCGAGCTGCACCGCGCGCAGGTCGAAGTGCGCACCCCGGCCGGCGTCGTTGGTCAGCTCGGGGAAGGCATTGGACAGCCCGCCCGCGCCCACGTCGTGGATCGCCAGGATGGGGTTGGCCGCACCCTGCGCCCAGCAGTGGTTGATGACCTCCTGCGCGCGGCGCTCGATCTCGGGGTTGCCGCGCTGCACGGAGTCGAAATCGAGCTCCGCCGCGTTCGCGCCCGTGGCCATGGAACTGGCCGCGCTGCCACCCATGCCGATGCGCATGCCCGGGCCGCCCAGCTGGATCAGCAGCGAGCCGGCCGGGAATTCGATCTTCTGCGTGAGGCCCGCATCGATGGTGCCCAGGCCGCCGGCGATCATGATGGGCTTGTGGTAGCCCCGGTCCACGCCGCCCACCGACTGCTCGTATTCGCGGAAATAGCCCAGCAGGTTGGGCCGGCCGAACTCGTTGTTGAACGCCGCGCCGCCCAGGGGGCCTTCCACCATGATCTGCAGCGGGCTGGCGATGTGCTCGGGCTTGCCGAACTCGCCGCCCCAGAGCTTGGACACCGTGAAGCCGGTCATGCCTGCCTTGGGCTTGGAGCCGCGGCCGGTGGCGCCCTCGTCGCGGATCTCGCCGCCCGCTCCGGTGGAAGCGCCGGGGAACGGCGAGATGGCCGTGGGGTGGTTGTGCGTTTCCACCTTCATCAGGATGTGGTTCGTGACGCTACTCTTTTCATAGCACACTGCCCTAGTGGAATTTGCACTGGCGGGCATTTTGGCCAAAAACCGCTCGACGCGCGTGCCTTCCATGACCGAGGCGTTGTCCGAATACGCCACCACCGTGTGCTGGGGCGCCAGCTGGTGGGTGTTGCGGATCATGGCGAACAGGCTCTTGTCCTGCTTCTCGCCGTCGATGGTGAACTGCGCGTTGAAGATCTTGTGGCGGCAGTGCTCGCTGTTGGCCTGCGCGAACATCATCAGTTCCACGTCGGTGGGGTTGCGCGCCAGGCCCTGGAAGGCATTGACGAGGTAGTCGATCTCGTCGTCGGCCAGCGCCAGGCCCCACTGGGCGTTGGCCGCCTCGACCGCCGCGCGCCCGCCGCCCAGCACATCGACGAACTCCATCGGCGCGGCCGGCAGCTCGGTGAAGAGGGCCTCGGCGCCCGAGCGGTCCCACACCACCGATTCGGTCATGCGGTCGTGCAGCAGCGCGGCGATCTGCCCGCGCTGCGCGTCGGTCAGCGTGGGCGTGCCGCCCAGCAGGCCGGATTTGAGCGAGAGGCGGTACTCGGTGATGCGCTCCACGCGGCGCAGCGCCAGGCCGCAGTTGTGCGCGATGTCGGTCGCCTTCGACGCCCAGGGCGAGACCGTGCCCAGGCGCGGCGTGACGACGATGGCCGGGCCATCGGCCGGGCCGCCGTAGGGGTCCCCATAGGTCAGCAGCGCGGCGAAGCGGCCGCTTTCGGCCGGGGTGGGCGCCGCGTCGGTGGCCACCAAGTGCACGAAGCGGGCGGCGATGCCCGTGATGCGATCGTGGATGGCCTGCAGCGCGGGCAGCAGCTGGCGCATGCGGAAGGCGCTGAGGGCGTTGCCGCCTTCGAACGTGCTGAGGTGCAAGGAGGGCTTCGTGGACGATGTCGGCGAGATCACTTCGGCGGCCTGTTGGGTGATGGAAAAGGTGCGGCCCCACCCTGAACCGCCGGCCGCTGACTGGGGGCGGCTGGGCAGGGTGCGGAGAATGCTGAGCCCGGCATTTTACCGGGGGCGGATCGCATCGCCGACGAGGCCTTCGCCCGCGTGGCCCGCATCGGCCAAGCGCCGATGGGATAATTGGCCCCATGAGCATCACCATCAAAGACGCCGAAGGCATCGCCGGCATGCGAGAGGCATGCCGACTGGCTTCGGAAGTGCTGGACTACATCGCGCCCCACATCCAGCCTGGCATCACCACGAACGAAATCGACCGCCTCGCGGCCGAATGCATGGCGCAGCAGGGCACCATCTCCGCCACCATCGGCTACCAGCCGCCCGGCTATCCGCCCTACCCCAAGTCGCTGTGCACGTCGATCAACAACGTGGTCTGCCACGGCATCCCGAACGACAAGCCCCTGAAGAAGGGCGACATCATGAACGTGGACGTCACCGTCATCACCAAGGACGGCTGGTACGGCGACAACAGCCGCATGTACCTGATCGGCGACGTCTCCATCGCCGCCAAGCGCCTGTGCAGCCTTACCTTCGACGCCATGTGGATCGGCATCCAGCGCGTCAAGCCCGGCGCCCGCCTGGGCGACATCGGCCACGCCATCCAGAAGTACGCCGAGGGCCACGGTCTGTCGGTGGTGCGCGAGTTCTGCGGCCACGGCATCGGCCAGAAATTCCACGAAGAGCCCCAGGTGCTGCACTACGGCTACCCCGGCACACTGGATGAGCTGCTGCCCGGCATGACCTTCACCATCGAGCCCATGCTGAACGCCGGCCGCCGCGAGGTGAAGGAATTCGGCAACGACGGCTGGACCATCGTGACCAAGGACCGCAGCCTGTCGGCCCAGTGGGAGCACACCGTGCTGGTGACCGAGACCGGCTACGAAGTCCTGACCCTGTCGGCCGGATCGCCGCCGCTGCCGGCCTTCGTGACCGCCACGAAGACCTGACCGGAACACGGCGCGCGGGCCGGCCGCGCGGCGGCCGGGCGCACGGTTCTTGCTTGTCTGGTGCTAACCTGCCCACCGCTCCGTTGCCCCACCCGCACCTGCCACCCCGCCGCCGTCCATGACCGACCTGCAAACCCTGCGCGACGCCTACCGCCAAGACAAGGCCACCCTGCTCGCGTCGCTGCAATCCACGGGCGCATCCACGCGCGGCGTTCGCACCCTGCTGCACAAGCTCTCCACCCTGGCGGACCGCCTGCTGCGCCAACTGTGGCAGCGCGCCGGCATGCCGGACGACCTGACGCTGGTGGCCGTGGGGGGCTACGGCCGGGCGCAGCTCTTTCCCCATTCCGACGTCGACGTGCTCGTCCTGCTGCCGGACGGCGCCACGCCCGGGGCCGGCTGCGCCTTGTCCACGTGCATCGAATCGTTCATCGGCAGCTGCTGGGACGCGGGCCTGGAGATCGGCTCCAGCGTGCGCACGGTGGCCGAGTGCCTGACCGAATCCGCGGCCGATGTGACCGTGCAGACCTCGCTGCTCGAAGCCCGCCGCGTCTGCGGCAGTGCGCCGCTGTTCGCCGCGTTCCAGCAGCGCTACGACGCGCAGATGGACGCGCAGGACTTCCTCATCGCCAAGACGCTGGAGATGCGCCAGCGCCACACCAAGTACGAAAACACGCCCTACTCGCTGGAACCCAACTGCAAGGAATCGCCCGGCGGCCTGCGCGACCTGCAGACGGTGCTGTGGGTCGCGCGCGCGGCCGGCCTGGGACGCGACTGGCGCGAACTGGCCGCCAACGGCATGGCCACGCCGTTCGAAGTGGCCCAGATCGAGCGCAATGAGGCCGTGCTGTTCCTCATCCGCGCGCGTCTGCACGCCGTGGCCGGCCGCCACGAGGACCGGCTGGTGTTCGACCTGCAGACCGCCGTGGCCGAATCGTTCGGCTACCGCTCCCACTCGCCCGACGGCAAGCGCCTGGCCATGCGCGCGAGCGAAACCCTCATGCGCCGCTATTACTGGGCCGCCAAGGCCGTGTCGCAGCTCAGCCAGATCCTGCTGCTGAACATCGAAGAGCGGCTCAGCCCCTCCACGCACGAGCTGCACCGCATCAACGATCGCTTCTTCGAAAAGGCCGGCCTCGTCGAAGTGGCCAGCGACGACCTGTACGAGAAGCACCCCCACGCCATCCTGGAAACCTTCCTGCTCTACGAGACCACGCTGGGGCTGAAGGACCTGTCGGTGCGCACGCTGCGCGCGCTCTACAACGCCCGCGGGGCGATGGACAGCGCCTTCCGCCGCGACCCGGTCAACCGCGCGACCTTCATGAAGATCCTGCGGCAGCCCTCGGGCATCACGCATGCGATGCGGCTCATGAACCAGACCTCGGTGCTGGGCCGCTACCTCTGGCCGTTTCGCCGCATCGTGGGCCAGATGCAGCACGACCTGTTCCACGTCTACACCGTGGACCAGCACATCCTGATGGTGCTGCGCAACGTGCGCCGCTTCTTCATGGCCGAGCATGCGCACGAATACCCGTTCTGCTCGCAGTTGGCCGGCGGCTGGGACAAGCCGTGGCTGCTGTACCTGGCGGCGCTGTTCCACGACATCGGCAAAGGCCGCGGCGGCGACCACTCCAAGATCGGTGCCGAGGAAGTGCGCCACTTCTGCCGCCAGCACGGCGTGGACGAGGAAGACGCGGCACTGGTCGAGTTCCTGGTGCGCGAGCACCTGGCCATGAGCCAGGTCGCGCAAAAGCAGGACCTGTCCGATCCGGACGTGATCGGCGCTTTCGCCCAGCGCGTGGGCAGCGAGCGCCGCCTCACCGCGCTGTACCTGCTCACCGTGGCGGACATCCGCGGCACCAGCCCCAAGGTCTGGAACGCGTGGAAGGGCAAGCTGCTGGAAGACCTGTACCGCGCCACGCTGCGCGCCCTGGGCGGCCACGCCCCCAATGCCGCCGCCGAAATCGAGGCCCGCAAGCGCGAAGCCATGGTCATGCTGGCGCTGCAGGCCCAGCCGTTCGAGGCGCACAAGAAGCTGTGGGACACGCTGGACGTGGGCTATTTCATGCGGCACGAAGCCGCCGACATCGCCTGGCACACGCGCCACCTCTCGCGCTACGTTGGCACCGGCCGCACGGTGGTCCGCGCGCGGCAGTCGCTGGCGGGCGAGGGCCTGCAGGTGGCGGTTTATGCGCCCGACCAGCCCGACCTCTTCGCCCGCATCTGCGGCTATTTCGACCGGGCGGGCTTCAGCATCCTCGATGCGCGGGTGCACACCGCCCACGATGGCTGCGCGCTCGATACGTTCCAGGTCGTGGCCTCGGAGCAGGCCGGACACTACCGCGAACTCACGCACATGGTGGAGAGCGATCTCGCCCGCGCGATCGAGGACGAAACCGCGGGCCTGCCCGAGCCGGCGCGCAAGCGCGTCTCGCGCCGCGTGAAGAGCTTTCCCGTGGCCCCGCGCGTCACGCTGCGCCCCGACGAGAAAGCCCAGCGCTGGCTCATCAACATCTCCGCCAGCGACAGGGCGGGCCTGCTCTACCTGGTGGCGCGCATCCTTTCGCGCCACCACCTGAGCGTGCAGCTGGCCAAGGTCAGCACCCTGGGCGAGCGGGTGGAGGACACCTTCCTCGTGCACGGCCCGGAACTGCAAAGCAACGCACGGCAGATACAGATCGAGACCGAACTGCTGAACGCGTTGTCCGAGTGAAGGGCCACCGGGATCCATCGCATCCGATGCTACCTATTTGATAGCACGACGCCCTAGTATTGTTTGCGCTGGCGGCCAATTCCATTCATCTTTTCCGAGGCAACGCTTGCCTGGTCCGTCAGTCGTCTTCCGCGTCGGCGAGCTCGGGAAACAGCACCTCGGTGTAGCCGAACTGGGAGAAATCGCGCACCCGCATCGGGTAGAGCTTGCCGATCAGGTGGTCGCATTCGTGCTGCACCACGCGCGCATGGAACCCCTCCGCCGTGCGATCGATCGGGTCGCCATACGGGTCCAGGCCCTGGTAGCGGATGCGGGACCAGCGCGGCACCTTGCCGCGCAGGCCAGGAACGGACAGGCACCCTTCCCAGTCCTCTTCCTCCTCGTCGCCCAGTGGGGTGATCTGCGGGTTGAGCAACACGGTGCGCGGCACCAGGGGCCGGTCGGGGTAGCGGGGGTTCTTGCGGTCCGAGCCGAAGATCACCAGTTGCAGATCCACGCCGATCTGCGGCGCGGCCAGGCCGGCGCCATTGACTGCCTCCATGGTGTCCAGCATGTCGCGTACCAGCAGGTGCAGCGCGTCGGTATCGAACTCGGTCACGGGCTGGGCCACGAGCAGCAGGCGCGGATCGCCCATCTTGAGAATGTTTTGAACGGTCATGGGAATGAAAAGAAGGGCCGACGGTCAGCGTCGAAGTGCCCGCAGCATAGCGCGCCGACCAACCCCATGCCGCAGGCACAATCCAGGCATGCCGCCCCCGCCAGCGCCTTTGCCACCGCCGCCGCCCCGCCCTGCCCCGCTGCCCCTGCCGGTGCGCTGGCTGCTGCTGTGCTTTGCGGTGCTGAGCCTGGCGACAGGCATCATCGGCATCTTCGTGCCCGGTCTGCCGACCACGGTGTTCATCCTCATGACCGGCTGGGCGGCGGCTCGCAGTTCGCCCCGGCTGCACGCGTGGCTGTGGCGCCACGCGCTTTTCGGCCCCATGCTGCGCGACTGGGCCAACGGCGGCCAGGTGAGCCGCCGCGCCAAATGGAGCGCCAGCATCCTCATGGCGCTCGCGGCGGCCGTGCTCGTCTTCAGCCACGCACCCCGCTGGGTTGCCATCAGCGCTTCGCTGTGCATGGCGTGCGTGCTCGCCTGGCTTTGGCAGCGGCCGGAGCCGGCCCGTTGAGGGCCCATGGGAAGCAACCTGCAACCCGATCCATCAGGCAGCCGCAGTTCTTCGAATTTGCTCACTTTTTGTGTATATAATCTAAGTCTTGTTCCTCGATAGCTCAGTCGGTAGAGCGCCGGACTGTTAATCCGTAGGTCCCTGGTTCGAGCCCAGGTCGAGGAGCCAAGATCATCAAGGCCTTGCATGTGTACGCAGGGCCTTTTACATCGCTAGTCAGATACCGAATATTCCTCGATAGCTCAGTCGGTAGAGCGCCGGACTGTTAATCCGTAGGTCCCTGGTTCGAGCCCAGGTCGAGGAGCCATTGACAGCCTTCCAGGCTGTACAAAAGCCCGCTATTTCATCGATAGCGGGCTTTTTTGTTGTCTGCCGGTCCCTTGATTTTTTGGCTAGGCATTGCCGACATCGACCGAATCGACCGTCCGGCCATCGCCTACACCCCGCCCTCTGCCGCTTCGGCATCCTTTGTGGTTCCTTGCTGCGGGTCACCCAACCCGCAGGCCATTCAACCATCCCAAAGGAGTGAAGCCATGCAGAAACCCGCCACCGCGCTCTTTATCACCCTCGGCCTGCTGGGCACCGCCGCACCGGCCATGGCGCAGTACACCGGTCCCACCACAGGCGAACGTGCTGCAGCACCGGCAGCCGGCAGCGGCTACACCGGGCCCACCTCGGTGCCCACGATGACGGTCAAGCAACTGCTTGACACCGCCACGGACGACCAGCACGTCCGCCTGCAAGGCCGCATCGTGTCCCACGACGGTGGCAAAAACTACACCTTCGCAGACGACAGCGGCCGCATGCCCGTCGAGATTTCGGACAAACGCTTTCCGGCAGGCCAACCCATCAGTGCCCAGCAGCGGGTGGAACTGGTGGGAGAGGTCGACAAGGGCATTCGCAAAATGGAGTTCGAGGTGGAGCAGGTTCGCCTGATTCCCTGATCGGATAAAGCTGGGGCCCGAGCGCCGCCACTCGCCCCAGTGAAAGGCCATCCGCAGGGATGGCCTTTTTGCCATCGCCTGCTGAAGGCAAGCTTGGATCGACTCCATCCAAGCAGTTTCCGCACAACCGATCCGAAGGCGGCGTCTCTGCCCCGCAGCCCTGCGCACTCGGCGACAATGCGTTGCTTCTTCCATTCTTCCCTGTGCATGGCTGACGATCATTTGCCTTGGCTGCAACCCGGCGACGAATTTCCCAGCGTGGCGCTCAGCTGGGGCAGCGAATCCGCGGCCCCGGGACTGCTGGCCGCTGGTGGAAATCTCAGCGTCGCCCAGTTGAAAAGTGCCTACCAGCGAGGCATTTTTCCGTGGTTCAGCCCCGGGCAACCCGTGCTTTGGTGGAGCCCCGATCCCCGCATGGTGCTGCCCGTGGCGGAATTTCGGCTGCACCGGTCGCTGCGCCGCACCTTGCAGAAATTCCGCCTCTCGCCCCAGTGCGAAATCCGCGTGGACCATGACTTCGGCGCGGTCATCAAGGCCTGTGCCGGCACGCCCCGATCGGGCCAGAACGGAACCTGGATCGTGCCGCAGATGGTGGACGCCTATCGTGCATTCCACGCCGCCGGTTTTGCGCACAGTGTGGAAACGTGGGTCGACGGCCGGCTCGTCGGCGGGCTGTACTTCATTGCGCTGGGCAAGGCTGTTTTTGGCGAATCGATGTTCGCCCACGCCACCGATGCATCCAAGGTCGCGCTCGCAGCTTTCGTCTGTTTGTGCCGGCACCACGGCGTGGCCCTCATCGACTGCCAGCAGAACACGGCCCATCTGGCATCCTTCGGCGCCCATGAAATAGACCGCGCCCGGTTCCTCGACCACGTGGCAAAGGCCTCCCAGGAAGCACCGGTTTCCTGGAAATTCGAGCCCGTATACTGGACTGCGCTGATGCACCCTACCGGGAACCCGGGATGACGCAACTCAACGATTTGCCACTGCACACCTTGCAGTTCTACGCCACGGCGCCTTATCCATGCAGCTACCTGCCTGCACGGCAGGCGCGCTCGCAGGTTGCCACGCCCAGCCACCTGATCCAGAACGACGTGTATTCGGACTTGGTGGCGCGGGGGTTTCGCCGCAGCGGCATGTTCACCTACCGCCCCTACTGCGATGGCTGCCAGGCATGCACGCCGTTGCGCGTGCTGACCAAATCCTTCAAGCCCGATCGCAGCCAGCGTCGTGCGTGGGCGAAGCACGGCAACCTGCAGGCACGCGTCCTGCGCCTGGGCTACGTGCCCGAGCACTATCAGCTTTATCTGCGCTACCAGAACCTGCGCCACTGCGGCGGCGGCATGGACCACGACAGCATCGACCAGTACACCCAGTTCCTGCTGCAAAGCCGGGTCAACTCCCGGCTCGTGGAGTTCCGCGAACCCGACGTGGACGGTGCGCCCGGTGCATTGCGGATGGTCTCGATCCTGGACGTGCTGGACGATGGGTTGTCGGCCGTGTACACGTTCTACGAACCCGATCCCGGCTGCAGCTACGGCACCTACAACGTGCTTTGGCAAATCGAGCAGGCGCGCACCCTGGATCTGCCCTATGTCTACCTGGGCTACTGGATCGAAGAAAGCCCGAAGATGAACTACAAGGCGCGCTTCCTGCCCCACGAGTTGCGGATCGACGGCGAATGGAGACTCGCGCCCTGAAGTGGTGAAGACGGCCGCCCTGCATTTCACAAGATAAAATGCGCGCTTCTCGTCAACACACATCACCATGAAAAAAGACGATGCCGGCGCGCCTGCCAAACCCAGCGTCCAGGTGCTGGAGCGCATGTTTGCACTCATCGACGTGCTCACCTCGCGCGAGGAGTCGATTTCCCTCAAGGAAATCAGCGAGAAGACCGGGTTGCACCCTTCCACGGCCCACCGCATCCTGAACGACCTGACCATTGGCCGTTTTGTGGACCGCCCGGAATCTGGCAGCTACCGCCTCGGCATGCGTTTGCTGGAATTGGGCAACCTGGTGAAAGCGCGCCTGAGCGTGCGCGATGCGGCGTTGACCCCGATGCGCAACCTGCACAAGCTGATTCAGCAGCCCGTCAATCTGAGCATGCGCCAGGGCGATGAGATCGTGTATGTCGAGCGTGCCTACAGTGAACGCTCCGGCATGCAGGTGGTCCGGGCCATCGGTGGCCGAGCGCCGCTGCACCTGACTTCGACGGGAAAACTGTTTCTGGCCGCAGACGACCCACAACGGGTGAGGGCCTATGCGATGCGCACCGGTCTGTCGGGGCACACCCGCAACAGCATCACGCAGCTGCCGGTCCTGGAGCGCGAACTGGGCAAAGCCCGCCAATACGGCATTGCGCGAGACAACGAGGAACTCGAACTCGGCGTGCGCTGCATGGCAGCGGGCGTGTATGACGATCAGGCCAATCTGGTCGCAGGCCTTTCGATCTCCGCGCCCGCGGATCGACTGGATGAGAACTGGTTGCCCAAGCTCCAGGCGACTGCCAGCGAAATTTCCCAGGCCTTGGGCTATTCGACCAACCGGCGCGACAAATCAGCTGCACCCTAGCGAGCCCCAAGAAGAAACGCGCATTGCAAGCAATGCGCGTGGTTCAAAGGGGTCGGATCACCTTTGGTCTTTCACCTCTCCAATCTCAAGCCCTGCCATTCAGAACAGGCGGGGCCCGAGCAGCGTCAAGGCTTCGTGCCGATGGCGTGCAGAGTGGGCGCACCGCCAATAGAAGGCAGTTTTTCCACCCAATTGCGCACGCGCTCGGCATCGCCCAGTCGGCTGAACTTGCCTGCCGAGTCCAGGAAAACCATGATCAGCTTGCGGCCCGATATCTGGGCCTGCATCACCAGGCAACGGCCTGCTTCGGAGATGTAGCCCGTCTTCTGAAGGCCGATGTCCCAAGCCGGGCTTTTCACGAGTCGATTGGTGTTGTTGTACTGCAGCGTGCGGCGCCCCACGGCCACTTCATAGCTGGGAGACGTGGTGAGTTCGCGCAGCATGGGATCGCCATGGGCAATGTTCACCAAGGTGGCCAGATCGCGGGCACTGGACTGGTTATGGCTGGACAGGCCCGTGGGCTCGACATAACGGGTATCCGTCATGCCCAGCAGCTTCGCCTTGGCGTTCATCTGCGCAACGAAAGCCTCCAGCCCGCCGGGGAAGGTGCGACCCAGGGCATGGGCTGCCCGGTTTTCGCTGGACATGAGGGCCAGATGCATCATCTCGCCTCGCGTGAGGGTCGTGCCCACGGCCAAACGGGAACTGCTGAACTTCTCGGTATCCACATCGTCTTGCGTGATGGTGATGGGCTCATCCATCGGCAAGTGGGCCTGCGATACGAGCAGCCCGGTCATCAATTTGGTCAGCGATGCAATCGGCAGAACGGCATGGTCGTTCTTGCTCAGCAAGACTTCGTTGGTCTCCTGGTCGATGACCAAGGCCACGCTGGACTTCAAATCCAGGGGGTCGGTGAGGGAATGCAGGCCTGCAACTTGCCCGAAGGACAGCTTTTCAGGGACGGCCGCCATGCGCGTGGCAGCCTTCACGCTGCGCGCGGATGCGCGAGTGGTGGCCTTGACACGGGTCACGGCTTTGCGAGAAACCACCGTGGCAGAGCGTGCCACAGGACGCTGTTTGGCCGTCGAGGATGCAGCCTGCTTCTTGACCTGCACCTTCTTTCGCTCTGCCGCGTGCACCGAGGTGGCCGTGAGCGCAATGCTCATCGCAAGGAATGCGACGGTGCGAAAAAAACGAGAAGAAGCGCGAGGGCGTACGTGCATCAGAATGCTCCAAGCGGTAAATAGTGTTTGTCAGTGTACAGAATCGAAAAAAGTCGCGCAAGATCAATACCTTGCGCGACCTTTCAATAAAGTGAATGAATTATAAATTCGATGGTCAGCCTTGTGCGGCGACTCGATCGGCTTTACTTTGTAATTTGTTCAACGCACTGATGTAGGCTTTGGCTGACGCGACCACGATGTCGGGATCTGCGCCCACCCCGTTCACCACCCTGCCGCTGTTCTGCAGCCGCACCGTCACCTCCCCCTGGCTCTCCGTCGAACCGCTGATGGCATTGACCGAATAGAGCACCATTTCGGCTCCGCTCTTGACGTGCGACTCGATGGCCTTGAGTGAAGCATCCACGGGCCCATTGCCGTCCGATTGGCCCCGCACCTCCTTGCCGCCCACCGTGAAGACGATGGTGGCCTGCGGGCGCTCGCCGGTTTCGCTGTGCTGTGACAACGACACGAAGCCGTATTGCTCCTGCTCGTTGGCAGCACTTTCACCGCTGACCAGCGCCAGAATGTCTTCGTCGAAGATCTCGCTTTTGCGGTCTGCCAGTTCCTTGAACTTGGCGAAGGCGCTGTTGACATCAGTTTCGCTGTCAAGCTGCACGCCCAATTCAAGCAAACGCTGCTTGAAGGCATTGCGGCCGCTCAGCTTGCCCAGCACGATCTTGTTGGCAGACCAGCCCACATCCTCGGCGCGCATGATCTCGTAAGTGTCGCGGGCCTTCAGCACGCCGTCCTGGTGGATGCCGCTGGCATGCGCGAAAGCGTTGGCGCCCACCACGGCCTTGTTAGGCTGTACGACGAACCCCGTGGTCTGGCTGACCATGCGGCTTGCCGCCACGATGTGCTGGGCCTCGATGCCCAGCTCCAGTCCAAAGTAGTCCTTGCGCGTCTTGACGGCCATCACGATCTCTTCCAGCGAGCAGTTGCCTGCCCGCTCGCCCAGCCCGTTGATCGTGCACTCGACCTGGCGGGCACCACCGATCTTCACGCCAGCCAGAGAGTTGGCCACCGCCATGCCCAGATCGTTGTGGCAATGCACCGACCAGATGGCCTTGTCGCTGTTGGGAATCCGCTCCCGCAGGGTTTTGATGAAGTTGCCATACAGCTCGGGAACCGCATAGCCGACGGTATCGGGCACGTTGATCGTGGTGGCTCCTTCTGCAATCACGGCTTCCAGGACGCGGCACAGGAAATCCATCTCGCTGCGATAGCCGTCTTCCGGGCTGAACTCGATGTCGCCGATCAGGTTGCGGGCGAATCGAACCGACTGTTTGGCCTGCTCCAGCACCTGCTCGGGGGTCATGCGCAGCTTCTTCTCCATGTGCAGCGGGCTCGTCGCAATGAACGTATGGATGCGTGCGCTATTGGCCCCTTTCAGCGCTTCCGCCGCGCGCGAAATATCACGATCGTTCGCGCGGGACAGGGAGCAGATGGTCGAGTCCTTGATGGCTTGCGCAATGGACTGTACCGCCTCGAAATCCCCGTTGGAGCTGGCAGCAAACCCCGCTTCAATCACATCGACCTTGAGACGCTCGAGTTGGCGCGCAATGCGCAGCTTCTCGTCCTTGGTCATGGATGCGCCAGGCGACTGCTCGCCGTCGCGCAACGTGGTGTCGAAAATGATCAGCTTGTCTGCCATTGTGTTTCTCCAGAGATGGTGGGGCCGCAACGTTGAAATTCTGGCACGCAAAGCAAAAAGGCCCGCTGCGGATGCATACGGGCCTTTTTGCAAGAAGAGCGCCTGTGCGCTAGCGTCTTCGCCCGAAAGCGAATAGCGATAGCAGCGGCAGTGCCAGCGTTTTCATGCGGCGCAATGTAGCACACCAGCCTGACGCAGCGGCGCAATCACTTGTGCAAGCCACGTTCGTCCGGCTCGTCGGTGGACATGCTGATCACGCTGCTGTGCTGCCCTTTCGCCTTGCGCCACGCATAGACGAAGTATCCGCTCAGGCCATACAGCACGAACACGCTGAACAGCACGGTGGGTGGGTGGATGTTGATGATGGCGATACCCAGCGCGATCAAAACGATCACGGCGAACGGCACGCTCTTCTTCATCTGAATGTCTTTGAAACTGTAAAACGGGACATTGGTCACCATCGTAAGGCCCGCATACAGCGTGAAGCCGAACATGGTCCAGCTCACCTGTGACCAGCTCATCCAGCCCGTCTCGCCGCGGCGCACACCGAGTTCCGTCAACAACCAGATGAAGCCTGCCACCAATGCGGCGGCGGCAGGCGATGGCAAGCCTTGAAAGTACCGCTTGTCCACCACGCCGGTGTTCACATTGAAACGGGCCAATCGCAGGGCTGCACAGGCGCAATAAACGAAAGCGGCGATCCATCCCCAGCGTCCCAGCCCCTTCAGCGCCCACTCATAGGCAATGAGCGCTGGTGCGGCTCCGAAAGACACCATGTCGGAGAGCGAGTCCATCTGCTCGCCAAAGGCACTCTGCGTATTGGTCATCCGAGCCACGCGCCCGTCCAGGCTGTCGAGCACCATGGCGCAGAACACACCGACGGCCGCAAGGTCGAAGCGGCCATTCATGGCCATCACGATGGCATAGAACCCCCCGAAAAGCGCCGCCAACGTGAACAGATTGGGCAGTATGTAGATACCTTTTCGCCGCTTGCGCACCACCAGGGGCGTGTCATTGGCGAAATCATTGCCCTCGTGCATCAAAAGAACCTCCAGCGCCCGCGCCTTCAGCGCAAACAGCTATCAAAATTAGAGTACCTCTGCCGGATCCCTGCGATCGGCGGACAGCGGAGTGTAGTGCCTGCACACACCACGAGAATGACCCGTCCTGGAATAGGTTGACACCTATGCGGGACTGAACCCTAGCCGTAATTGGCTTGCAAGAGACGCCCGGTGCACCGCATCGGGCGTTTTGTATTCTAGGGACAGGTGGGGCCGCTGCTCGT